>JBAXPX010000008.1:0-31320 GCA_037132055.1 bacterium | reverse complement strand
TTTTGCTTAATATTTTTTAAATCTAAAGTTGTAACATTAAACATTTCTCCAGCACCTTCGGCGTCAGAAGTAGAAATGATTGGAGTGTGCGCATAAACAAAACCTTTTTCTTGAAAGAATTTATGAACAGCAAAACTTAAAACGGAACGGAGCCTAAAAACTGCCTGAAAAGTATTACTGCGTGGCCGCAAATGCGCTATTGTGCGCAAAAATTCAAAACTATGACCCTTTTTCTGTAAAGGATAATCTCTATCTGAAGAAGCAATTTCTAGAATTTCAATCGCTTTTAATTCAAAAAGCTGACCTTTAGCAGGAGATTCTTGCAATAATCCCATAACCCTAATTCCAGTGTATATAGGTAATTTTTCAATTTGCTCAAATCCGTTCGATAAAATTTCATCATTTCTAGAAAAATTAGTAGCAGAATCAAAAACTAATTGCAAACTACGGAAAAAACTTCCATCAGTAATTTCCAAAAAACCAATTCCACCGGAAGATCGAACAGTTTTTACCCAACCATTAACTTCAATCTCTTTCCCAAGATATTCTTTTTCTTTACTATATAATTCTTTTATTCCTATTTTCATTGTTTGTTTAATTTTATTCCTAAATCCTTCATTTGTTCTTCTGAAATTTCTGAAGGAGAATTCATCATTAAATCTTTACCTTCTCCGTTTTTAGGAAATGCCATTACTTCTCTGATATTTGGTTCATTTTCAAGCAACATCATTAAACGATCAAAACCCCAGGCAATTCCTCCGTGTGGAGGAGTTCCAGATCTAAATGCTTCAAGCATATAAAAGAGATTTTTTTCTACCTCTTCTCTTTTAACTCCCATAATGTCATAAACAGCAAGAAGCGCTTCAGGTTCATGATTTCTAATAGAACCACCACCTATCTCATAACCATTTAAAACAATATCATACTGATTAGTAAGAATATTTGGTATATTTCTTTTATTTAATAGATCTTCGTGAAATTGTGATTGCGCTGCAGAAAATGGATTGTGAGTAAATGTCCATTCACCCTCTGCTTGAGGATTATTATCCTTATTCGCTTTTTCAAAAAAAGGAAAATCTATTACCCAACAAAAAGCCAATAAATTTTTATTGTTTTTATCTTTTCTTATGTCTGGCCTATCACTACCATATTTTTCTATAGCATCTTTGTAAGTAATTCTCGGAAATGGAATCTCTTCTATTTCTTTTTCTGGATATAATTTTTGAACAATTTCAATCAAAAGGGTTTCGTTTAGAGCCATTACATCTTCTCTGTCTACAAAACTCATTTCCATATCAAGTTGAGTAAATTCTGGTTGGCGATCTCCACGCAGGTCCTCATCCCTCATGCATTTTGCCATTTGAAAATATCTTTCCATCCCGGAGGCCATTAATAATTGTTTACTTTGCTGAGGAGCTTGTGGTAAAGCATAAAATTTTCCTTGATCCAACCTAGAAGGAACAATAAAATCACGAGCCCCTTCAGCTGTAGACTTTGAAAGAATGGGGGTTTCTATTTCTGTAAAATTTTCTTTATCTAAAAAATCACGAATAAATTTAACAACCTTGTGTCGATTGCGAATATTTTTTTGCATTCGATCTCTGCGTAAATCTAAATATCGATATTTCAATCTATGTTCTTCTCCTGTTTCGTATCCATCTGTAGACAAATCAATTGGTGAAGTTTCTGCTTTATTTAAAACTTCAATCTTTAAAACTTCAATTTCTAAATCACTATTTAAAAAATTTGACCTTACATCTTTCGTAGGTCTTTTGTTTATCATGCCGGTAATTTTCAAAACCCATTCTGGTCTAATTGTTTTGGCTACCTCTATCGCTTCCACGTGATTTGGTAAGGTCACACATTGCACCCGTCCTGTCATATCTCGCATGTCAAAAAATACCATTTTGCCTTGATCTCGACGGACGTCCACCCAACCCGCAATTATGACTTCTTTACCAATATTATCTTTTAAATCTTTAATATAAATTCTATTTTTCATAAATAAATTATAGCATTAATTAAAAAAAATGGGAGTTTTGACAATTATTTTAAATGTTATATTGTATATATAATTAATTAAAGTTCTACACAATCTAAAAAATAAGTAGAAAAAGAGATGAAAAAAAGTAAGTTTGGAGAACTTGGATATATTATCACAAATTCACACCCCTCTTTAGGGAAAGAAGTCGGAAATTTTCTTGGAGTTAAACCACTAATAGTGGAGTCCAAGCTGTTTCAAAATAACGAATTGGACATCCGAAGATTGTGTGACGTAAGCGGAATGGACATATGCATATTTAGTTCATTACATGCCCGTTACGACACAATGAAAGAATTACGGTTGACCTCAAATTCTGTTAAAAGCGCAAACAGAGTATTCGGCGTATTCCCTTTTGTCAGAGATGGAAAATCTGACCACATTAAACGCTTTGGCGAAACTGTAGCATACAAAGACACCGCAATGGAAATTTCAAGTTCAGGGTTAGAAATAATAGCAATTTTTGACCAACACTCGAGTCAACACCCATCTTTTTACGACACGACACATTACAGACTTCGCACAGTACACCATGTTTATTTAATGAAAATTCTCATTGAATATGCTATGGAGCATGATGAAATTATTGACAGTGTCCTTGCACTTGACGATGGAGGGTTTAAACGAAACAAAAAAATTGCTGAGTTACTCGTAAAAGATGTATCTTTTATTATAAAAGAAAGAGACCCTGAAACCAGAAAAATATCCATAGACAAATCACGAATTGTGGGAAATGTCACAGGACAAAAAGTAGCAGCTTTTGATGACATGCTTCAAAATGGTGGTACATTGGAAGCAGGAGCTAAGATCGCTAAACACAATGGTGCAAGAGAAATTAGTTTTTTTGTTGTCCATAATGATTTCTCGTCAGAAACATATGACCGCATCAATCCGTTACTTGAAAACGGAACAATCGACAGGATTTTTATCCTTGAAACCCTTCCACTCATCAACGAAGGAAAATGGCACAAAAATCTGATAGTTATCAGTCCTGCAAAACTTATCGCTGATGTGATCAGACGTATCCACGAAGAGGACCATATGCGAAAAGTATTCCTCGAAATTTAGCAATTAAATCTTACTTCTTATTTAAACAAAAAAGCCCCGGTAATTCATTACCGGGGCTAATTTTTTTAAAAATAGTCTATCTTTACTGCCTTTCTTACTTCAAGCATTGTAGATGTTGCCACTTCACGTGCTTTCTTTGTTCCATCTTCTAGAATTTTCATAACTGCTTCTGGGTTCTTTGCGAATTCTTCTCTCCTTGCACGAATCGGCGCAATAATCTTTTCTAAAACTTCAATCAAACGTTTTTTAATAACTACATCTCCCAAACCACCTTTTTCATACTGTTTCTTTAATTCTTCAACTTCTTCTTTGTTGTCATCAAAAATATCTAAATATGTAAAGACAACATTGCCTTCAATTTTCCCTGGATCATTCACATGAATGTGATTCGGATCGGTATACATATCCATAACTTTTTTAGAAATTTCTTCATAACTGTCAGATAGATAGATACAATTGTTTAATGACTTACTCATTTTTGAGTTTCCATCTACTCCGATTAGTCGTGGTGTATCACCTATCAAATGTTTAACTTTTTTGAAAGTTTCTCCATAAAAACGATTAAAATCTTCTACGATTTCATTTGTTTGTTCTATCATTGGTTTTTGGTCTTCACCAACAGGAACTATATTTCCATGACAAAACAATATATCAGCAGCTTGCGAAATAGGATAAATTAAAAAACCAGTTGGAACATTCTCCTCAAATCCTTTCTGTTTCATTTCACCTTTCACAGTAGGATTTCTTTTAAGACGAGCAAGTGTAACTAGATTTAAAAAAAGAACAGTAAGTTCAGCTATTTCTGGAACCTCGGATTGTATAAACATAGTGGTTTTCTTTGGGTCAAGACCACAAGCAAGATTGTCGAGAGCAACTTCTAGAACGTTACTCCTTATTTTGTCCGGATTGTTTGCATTGTCTGTAAGAGCCTGAATATCAGCAACCATATAAAAAGACATGTCTACTTTATCTTGAAGATCTATTCTATTTTTTATAGACCCAACAAAATGGCCCAAGTGGAGCTTGCCTGTTGGACGATCTCCTGTAAGCACTATTTTCTGATCTTTTAACATACTATTATTATATCATATCCCCATACCTGCCGGCATATAGGTTTCCCCATTTTAATAACATATTTGCTAACTTTATGGTTTTGACTATTTTTATGTCGTGCTAAAATGCACTTATGGCAAAAAACAGAAAAAATGATATACGTATCCCTCCTCAGAGTATTGATTCGGAAAAAGCAGTTTTGGGTTCTATTATGTTGAGAAAAGAAGCGATGGAGGAAGTAGAGGATCTGATCAATCCAGATTCTTTTTATGTGGAAAAACATAAAATGATTTTTAGAGCCATGCTTGATCTGTCGGCAAAAAATGAACCTATTGATATGCTTTCTCTTTCCACAAAATTAGGTGAACAAAAATTATTAGAAGCCATAGGCGGAAATCAATACCTAGCAGAAATAGTAAATGTTGTTCCCTCTTCGACTAATGTAAAACATTATGCAGAAATAGTTCAAAAAAAATATGTTTTAAGAAGTCTAATTGAAGCAGCAGATTATGTTTCTGAACTTGCTTTTGAAGAAGGAGATGACCACATGGATGATATTTTAGACTTGGCAGAGAAAAAAATATTTGGAGTAGTGTCTTCCCCAAAGAATCAAAAATTTACCAGTTTGAAAGATGAATTACCAGAAGCTTGGACTCGACTCGAGAAATTACATGAACACAAAGACGCTCTTCGAGGTCTTCCTACTGGATTTAAAGATCTAGACAATATTCTTTCGGGACTTCAAAAATCAGATCTAATAATCCTTGCTGCTCGTCCTTCAATGGGTAAAACAACCCTTGCGCTTGATATTGCCCGAATGTCTGCAATATTACACGATAAATCAGTCGGAATTTTTTCTCTCGAAATGTCCTCTCAGCAATTAGTAGACAGAATGCTTTCCGCTGAATCTAGGGTTAATGCTTGGAACTTGAGAACAGGGCGTCTTTCCGCTGATAAAGAATTTTCACAACTTCGTGATTCACTTGATAGATTATCCAAGGCAAAAATTTACATTGATGATCAACCTGGTAACTCTATTGTCCGAATGAAAGCTGTTTCTCGTAGATTAAAAGCAGAGAAAGGCCTTGACCTTATTATTGTAGACTATTTACAGCTCATGACCACTTCAAAGAACTATGATTCTATGGTAAATCAAGTTACAGAGATTTCAAGATCACTCAAGAGCTTGGCAAAAGAACTTGATCTGCCAGTATTGGCCCTATCACAGCTTTCTCGAGCAGTTGAATCTCGTGGTGGAAAGCCTCGTCTTTCTGACCTTCGTGATTCTGGCTCCATAGAACAAGACGCCGATGTTGTAATGTTTATACACCGCGAAGATAAAGGAAAAGATGAGTCTGAAAAGACAAACGTCGCTGAAATATTAATCGAAAAACACAGAAATGGCCCTACTGGAAGAGTAGAATTATATTTTGATGAAAAAACTACAACATTTCTTACTCTCGAAAAGAGTAGCATAAGCGAATTTTCTACTAGAAAAGTCAGCGACGCACTTGATGAGTTTTAGGACATAGCAACTAGAAACTAATTTTATGGATACTATAGAAAAATTAACCGAAGTGTTTAAAGAATTTCCTGGAATTGGAGAAAGACAAGCAAAACGTTTTGTTTATTTTTTGATGTCTAGAAATCCTGCTTATACTGAAAATTTAAATCTCTTAATAAAAGATCTTAAAAAAGAAATTTTTCAATGTAAAGATTGTTTTAGATTTTTCATAAATAAAAATAAAAATGAAGTTTGTGAAATTTGTTCTAATCCAAATACCGATTCTTCTATTTTGATGGTAGTCGAAAAAGATTCTGACCTAGAAAGTGTACGAAAAAGTAGAGTTTACCATGGTAAATATTTTGTTCTTGGAGGACTTGTGCCTATCGTTGAAAAAAATACCAAAAACATGGTTCGAGTGAACGAATTAGTAAATCAAATAAAAATTCAGGCAAAATCTGGCCTAAAGGAAATTATCTTGGCTTTTTCATTAAATCCTCAAGGCGATCATACTGATCTTTATATTAGGAACCAAATAAAGAATATCGCTGAAACTTACGATATAAAAATTTCATCTCTCGGTCGTGGACTTTCCACCGGCACCGAACTAGAATACTCCGACAACGACACCATCAAAAACGCTTTAAAAAACAGACAATAAAAAAAGCCTCGCAAGTTGAGGCTTTTTATTTTTTAAAGATAATCGTCATGCAACCCATCAGGCATCGGATAACTGTTTGGGTAGCTATCATCTACCTTGTTTTTTTTGTTAAAGATATCTTTTTTCTTTCTTTTTTCTAGGGTATCCTTTTCTAATCCTTTCTTTCGAAAAGTAAATATAAATGGAATTACTCCTATCATCATAAAAATAAAGATAGCGTAACTCCAGAACTCAGGAGTTCGAGCGTCTTTTAAAAAGATAAAAAACATAATTAAAAGAAAAGCAGGTATCAAACACTTAAAGATATTTCTGTAATCTTTGTTAGGTATAAATAATAATATGAGTACAATAACCCACCATATTATTGAAATAAAGGTGATTGTTTGAAAATCTCTTGATATTATCCTAATAGGATGGATTTCAGTTAGTTGTGCAGATACATTCACCGCTATGCCCAGTACGAGCATAAGCAGAATCATGATTTTTTTCATTTTGTCAAAGTATTAAAGGGTTTAACTTTTTTTCTTTAGAATACCATAAAAATACTATTTTGCAATAGAAAAATAAAAATCCACTAGTCAGTGGATTTTTATTTTATAGAGGTAATTTTTACTTTTATAAACGGCTGGCGATGGCCATTGCGTTTTAAATATCTAGACTTTTGTTTATATTTTACAACCAAAACCTTTCGTGTTCGGCCTATTTCTATTACTTCCGAATCAACTTTAGCTCCGGCTATAAAAGGCGTACCTATAGTAGTATTTTTACCATCATCAACCAAGAGAACTTTATCAAAAGAGATTTTGTCTCCCTTTTTAAATTCACCCTTGATTTTCTCAATGGAAATCAAACTACCCAAAGAGACTTTGTATTGTTTTCCACCTGTTTTTATAACTGCAAATTCCATAAGGTTCATATTACAGGATATTTTGGAAAAATGCAAATTTTTGTTATAATTCACCTGTATGCAAACAAAAACAATTGAGCGGTATTTTTTACTTAGTCTTTTATTTATAACACTTATTTTTACCTTTTTTATTTTTCGCCCTTTTTGGATAGTACTCGTGCTTGGGGCGTCGCTTGCTATTGTGCTTTACCCAGTACATAGATGGTTAAAACACATAAAGATTCCAGGTGCCATTTCAGCTTTTATTACTATTGCTCTTTTTGTTTTTATTCTTTGTGTTCCTATCTTTGGCATAAGTTCAATAATTTTTAAACAGTCACAAAACATCTATTATGGAGTAGTGGCAAACGGAAATGTAGGACCATTTTTGAACTCTATTGGAGATAAAATAAACACAATACTGCCTCAAGGGATAGTCTTCAATACAAATGAAATAGCTTCTACTTTTGTTTCGTTTTTAACAAACAACATAACAAACATATTTAGCACTACCCTATCAGCTATTTTTTCTTTTGTGTTACTCCTTTTGGTTATTTTTTATTTTCTAAAAGATGGAGAGGACTGGAAGAAAAAAATTATTTTGTTAAGTCCCCTTTCGGAAGAAAATGATGAGAAAATTTTAAACAAACTTTCAAAAACAATAAATGGAGTAATAAAAGGATATATATTTATAGCTCTCTTGCAAGGGATACTAATGTGGATCGGTCTTTCTATTTTTGGTGTCCCCAATGGGGCTTTTTGGGGGTTAGTAGCTGCAATCTCTTCTATTATTCCGCCATTCGGTACTGGACTCGTTTCTGTACCAGCAATAATTTTCCTTTATGCCACAGGACACACTATGCCAGCGATAGGAATGTTGGTATGGGCTGTCGCTATAGTGGGCATGGTAGACAATTTCTTAAATCCTTATATCGTTGGCAAAAGAATAGAAATACCCCCATTCCTAATACTTTTCTCTGTACTAGGAGGTATAGCGCTTTTGGGCCCAGTTGGAATTTTAATAGGACCGATAGCTGTAAGCATGCTTCATACTTTTTTTCTAATATATAAAAATGAATCAATCTAAAATAAAACTTTATAACACATTAAGCAGAGAAAAAGAAGAATTCATACCAATAAATGATAGTAAAGTTCTCATGTATACATGCGGACCTACTGTTTACAGCTATGCTCATATAGGCAACTACAGGGCATATATTTTTGCCGATATTCTAAAAAGATTTTTAAAATATTACGGGTTCGAGGTAAATCACGTAATGAATATAACAGACATTGACGACAAAACTATTCGCAATTCAATAATAGAAAACAAATCTTTGAAAGAATTCACAGAATTTTATACAGAAGAATTTGAAAAAGACATAAAATCATTAAATATTTTAACACCAGACAAACTCACCAAAGCCACAGATTACATAAACGAAATGGTAGAACTTATAAAAAAATTAATGGAAAAAGGACTCGCTTATAAAAGTTCTGATGGGAGTATATATTTTGATATTAAAAAATTTAAAGACTACGGAAAACTTTCCCATCTTGTAATAGAAGATCAGAAAGAAAATGCGTCAGGTAGAATAAAATCAGATGAATACGATAAAGAAAATGTTCAAGATTTTGCCTTATGGAAAGCATACGATGAAAAAGATGGAAATGTTTTTTGGGAACCTGATCTTGGTAAGGGTCGTCCTGGTTGGCACATAGAATGTTCAGCAATGTCTATGAAGAATCTGGGTGATCAGATTGATATTCATACTGGGGGTGTAGATAACATATTTCCACATCATGAAAATGAATTGGCCCAATCAGAAGGAGTTACTGGGAAGCAATTTGTAAAATACTGGATGCACAATGAGTGGGTTCTGGTAGATCAGAAGAAAATGGCAAAATCTCTTAATAATTTTTACACACTGAGAGACATTGTAAATAGAGGTATTAGCCCTGTAACTTATAGATTTTGGCTCTTAATGGCAAACTACAGAACAAGGGTAAATTTTGTATGGGGAGCACTAGAGGGTGCAGAAATAGCCCTTAAACGCCTTTATAAGCTCTATTTAGAGCTCGGAAAGACTGTTGGAGAAGTGAATAAGCATTATCAGAAAAGCTTCAAAGAACACATGGAAGATGATCTGGACACTCCACGAGCCCTCGCTACTCTGTGGGATTTAATAAAAGACAATAGTGTTTCTGACGCAGATAAAAAAGCAACAATAATAAATTTCGATAAAGTTTTAGGTCTTGGTTTTTCAGATTTACAAAAAAAAATTATTCCAGAAGAAATAATTAAACTAGGAGAAGAACGAGAAGAAGCTCGCAAGAATAAAGACTTTATAAAATCAGATGAGTTGCGTATAAAAATAAACTCTCTTGGTTATGAAATAAAAGACACTGACAGTGGATATAAGATAGATAAAATTTAATTTATTTTTTCTATCTTCTCCCAAGGTAAGTTTGTTTTACCAAAATGTCCATAAGTAGCAGTTTGCCTGAAAATAGGTTTATCCAATCCTAATCGTTTTATAATCTCTCTAGGACGAAAATCGAAATTCCTTCTAACAACTGCGGAAACGTCCTCTCCTTTTTCATTTATCGCTTCAATCATTAAAGGTTCTGCCATCCCAATAGCATATGCCACTGACACAAGACATTCTTTACCAAAACCATTTGCAACTAAATTTTTTGCTACAAACCTAGCCATATAGGCAGCAGAACGATCTACTTTTGTAGCATCCTTGCCAGAAAAACATCCACCACCATGCGGAAAAAGACCTCCATATGTATCAACCATAATTTTCCTACCAGTAAGCCCTGTATCTGCCGAAAATCCTCCTTGGATAAAACTTCCAGTAGGATTAACTAAAATTTTTACACTTTTTTTATCTTCCTCAGATAAAAAAGGATAAATAATTTTTTCTTTTATTTCTTTTTCTATGACTTCATGAGCTATGCCACTTTTATGTTGTGCACTTACAAGTACCGTGCTCAGTTTACCATTTAAATATGTAACCTGTGTTTTACCATCTGGCTCTAACCATTCTATCTCACTATTTTTTCTTGCTTCTTCTAGTCTCCTAGCGAGACTGTGCGCAAGCACAACCCCTCTTGGCAAAAATTCTTTTGTCTTATTTGTAGCATAGCCATACATAATACCCTGGTCTCCTGCTCCACCCGTATTTACTCCTTGTGCTATGTCTGGAGACTGTGTAACTATATTTACTAAAACATCTAATTCATCGGTATAGCCGATTTCTTTATATGCATCTCTAGCTATTTTTTCATAATCAACTCTAGCTTTTGAAGTGACTTCACCACCCACGATGAGTTTGCCGTGACCACCAAAGGTCTCTACTGCTACTCTACTTTTTGGGTCTTCTCTCAAACAAGCATCGAGTATGGCGTCTGATATTTGATCACAAATCTTATCGGGATGTCCAGCAGTCACACTTTCAACTGTATAATTATCGTTGTGTTTATAAAACATAAAAATAAGTAAAATTTCTTTTAATATTCATATTATATCTTAAAAAATGATTTATGACAACCCACCTTACCAACACTTCGAGAAGAAAATTTTGTTCCGAGCTTACATGAATCTTCTAAGCTCATATTGTTTAATAAACCATAAATAAGTCCTGATCTATATGCATCACCAGCACCAACAGTACTCACGGTTTTTTTCGCTTTTATTATAGGCACATAAATCATTCGTCCTTTGTTATATATTTCACTTCCCTTTTCACCCAAGGTTTTTATGATAATTTTATTTTTAAACAACTTTAATAAGCCCTTTTTTATTATCTTTTCTGCTTTATTAAACTCCATTTCGTTTAATATTAAAATATTTGCAAGTTTAGAACATTCCAAAAATTCTTTTTTTGTATACGTGTCTATTGTTTGTCCAGGATCAAAAATTAAAATGGCATTTTTTGATTTTTGATTATTAAATTCCTTCATGTGTTTTAGAACACTTTTATGTGTACCAGGAGAAAATATTACAATTTTTATGTTTTTTAGATCGTGCAATTTAAATATTGAAGATAGTTTAATTTTTTCTATTTCATTGGCCACATTAGCTTGCCAATCCCAAAGTTCTCTTTCGTCCTTGCTAATTTTTACAGAAAAAGCAGCCATCTTGCCTGCATTGTTTCTAATAAGTTTTAAAACTATTCCATTTTTGTTTAGAAAATTTTGAAATTTTTTATTAAAATCATTTCCAACCACAGATACAAGATATGGATAAAGACCAAGCACCCCAAGCCCAAAAGCAATATTGGTACCGGTTCCACCCAATGCTTCTTTCTTTTTTCCACTAGGTAAAATTGTTACATCCCTGACGACTGAACCAATTACGAGAATTTCGTTTTTTATGTTTTTCATACTACATAGTTCCTTCACGCCATTCCGATAAATATTTTTTCTGTTTTGGTGTTAGCGTATCTGTTTTTATACCAAGACTTTTTAATTTGAGTTGTGCAATTTTCATATCAAGATTTTCTGGCAACGTATGAACTTCTTTTGATAAATTCTTGTAATTTTTTAATATATATTCAGCTGCCAACGCTTGATTAGCAAAGCTCATGTCCATAACACTTGCAGGATGCCCCTCTGCACAAGCAAGATTCACAAGTCTACCACCAGCAAGTACAAATATTCTTCTGCCATCTTTAAGTTCATGTTCTTCGACGAGGTCTTTTAATTCTTTTTTATTTTTTGAAATTTTATCGAGTGCAATTAAATCTATTTCCACATCAAAGTGCCCTGAATTTGAAACAATACATCCATTTTTCATATTTTTAAAGGCTTCTTCTCCTACCACACTAGTATTCCCTGTAACAGTACAAATTATATCTGCTTCTTTAGCAGCATTCGCCATAGGCATAACACGAAAGCCATCCATCGATGCCTCTATGGCTTTGACTGGATCTATTTCAGTAACTATTACATTTGCCCCCATTCCACGAGCTCGCATTGCAAGACCTTTTCCACACCATCCATATCCAGCAACCACAAAAACCGATCCTGCAAGGAGTTTACCTGTTGCCCTTACAATGCCTTCTATGGTTGATTGACCTGTGCCATAACGATTATCAAAAAAATGTTTGGTCATAGAATCATTCACAGCAATCACTGGATACAAAAGAGCGTTTTCTTTCGCCATGGCTCTAAGTCTTATAACACCAGTTGTTGTTTCTTCTGTTCCTCCTTTTACATTTTTTGCATCAGTTGGTCTCTCGCCATGAAGTGTAGAAAGTAAATCTGCTCCGTCATCCATAGTTATTTCTGGCTTCATGTCTAGGACAGAATTTATGTGAGAAAAATATTCTTTATTATTTTCCCCTTTTACAGCATATACAGGTATTTTAAAATATTTCACTATTGCTGCTGCGACATCGTCTTGGGTAGAAAGTGGATTCGAAGCACACAGAGCAACATCGGCACCTCCATCTTTTAATACAGCCATCAAATTAGCAGTTTCTGCAGTCACATGTAAACATGCACCAATTTTAACCCCTTTTAGTGGTTTTCTTTTCTTAAAATCTTCCCCAATAATCTGCAATACTGGCATATCTCGCAGGGCCCAGTTAATCTTCCCCAACCCTTTTTCTGCTAATTTTATATTTTTTATGTCATATTTCATGAGTCTATTATAGCAAATTTTGCAAAAATGAGAATTATCTAGTACTATTAATTCATATAAAAATAAACAAAGAATTTAGTATGATTGATAAAGTAATAAATACAAAAGAAATAAAAAAAGCTAATGCTGTCATAATGAGTGCTCCTTATGAAAATGGAGTTTCTTTTATGGGCGGAACTTCTCGTGCTCCTAAAAAAATATTAGCTTGTTTAAATGGAAACTTAGAATTACTTGATATAAAATTAGGCTATGAACCAGCAAAAGTGATACAAACTGCCCATAAGGAAATATCTGGTTTAAATAAACTTACTTCAGAAAAAGCCGTCAAAAAAATAAGTTCTGAATACCAAAAATTACTTGATGACAAAAAATTTGTAATAATACTCGGGGGAGAACACACTGTATCTCTCGGAGCACTTGATGCTATTTCAAAAAAAGAAAACCCAAAAGAAATAACCATACTACAAATAGATGCTCATCAAGATCTTCGCGACGACAATAGTGATTATAGTGAAAAACATGATAGGTTTGCACATTCATGTGTAATGCGTAGAGTTCATGAGCTTGGTTTTTCTGTCGTACAAATTGGAATCAGAACATATTCAAAATATGAATATGACTATTGGCAAAAAAACAAAAACACAATCACCGTTTTTGAGTCAAATAAAAAAGAAATTCCCATTGTGGAAATACTTAAGTCAATAAAAACAAAAAAAATATACTTGACTGTTGATGTAGATGGGTTTGACCCAAGTTTTATGCCTGGAACAGGAACCCCTGTCCAAGGAGGACTTGATTGGTATTATGGACTAGATTTAATTCAAAAAATAATAACTGAAAAAGATTTAATTGGAGCAGATATAGTAGAAGTTTCTCCACAACGCGATTCAGTTCTCACAGAATTTGGAGCAGCTTTGATTTGCTATAAAATAATGACTCACAAATTTAAAAATAAACTCAGGTCAATTTAGCTTTCAAAAACTTTTTGCGATAAATACAAAATACGATAATTAAATTCACTATTATAAAATATATACTAAAAGAATAAATCGAGAATATCCAATTCTTTATAATTAATAAAGATAAAATATTATTTATAATACCTCCAGCATACGAAGTGCTTGATTCAGTTTCTGGATATTGCCAAGCTTTTTTAATAGTTGGTATTGCTGCGAGTGCATCACTTAATATAGCAAAGATTATAGAAATTCCAATTTTATTTGTAAGTACATATAATACTAATGCAATTAAAGAAAAGAAGCCGCAGACAATATCAAATTTAGTTATTTTCCAAATAGAATCTTTTTTAAACATAGAAAGTATTACAACTAAAAGTGGTCCAAACCCAGCCATAGCTACACCCAAAACTGATAGACCAGCTCCTGCTTTTAATTGCAAAAAGACTCCCACAAGTGGTGCAAGTGCCCAAATAGACCAAGTAACTAAATTAGGCTTTGTCCCACCGTAGATGATACTTTTTAAATACCAAAAAATCCCTACCAGGTTTGTTGCAACTCCAATAAAAATAATTTTTTCAGGAAACATTGTATTATATTCCCTCTTTTTTTAATTCTTCAAGTAGTTCTTTTGCTCTTTTGGAAATTTTGCTTGGAATTTTTACATTTATTTTTATATATAAATCTCCAGATTTCCCATTCTTTATCGCTTCACCCATGCCGGTCATTTTCATTGTCTCTCCATCGTGAACTCCTGATGGAATATTTACTGTAATTTCTTCCTCGCGACGAAGTACTCCCAAACCTTTACAATTTGAACAATATTCTTTTGGAACTTCCCCAGTCCCAGTACAATAATCACAAATTTTAGTACTTGAAATATTTCCAAGAATAGTTCTCCTAACTTCACGAATCTGTCCCTGTCCATTGCATGTTTTACACTTCTGCATTGTTGTCCCGGGCTTTGCTCCAGATCCACTGCAAACATTACACTTTGATGTTTTTTTAATTAAAATTTTCTTTGTAATTCCTAAGATGGAATCAGAAAAGGATATTTGCATTTCCGTAGAGATATCTCTCCCTCTTCGTTGTTCTCTACTGCTACCCATATTACCACCAAAGAAATCGCCAAAAATATCATTTAGATTTCCAAAATCAAAATCAGCACTTCCTCCATTCTGAAACCCAGAAAAATCCCACTGTCCACCCCTGGAAGAAAAGCCCCCTTGACCATACCCTCCCTGTCCCATATTCTCATATCCAGATCCAAATTGATCATATTTAGCACGTTTTGCATCATCAGAAAGTACTTGATATGCTTCGTTTGCTTCTTTAAATTTAGCCTCATTACCATCTTTTTTATCAGGGTGATGCTTTTGCGCCAATTTATAAAAAGCCTTCTTTATCTCGTCTTTTGACGCATTTTTATTTACACCTAAAATGTTGTAATAATCTTTTGACATGTTATTTAATAGATTTTCAAGAAAAATTTTAAGCGTCGTGGGTCCCCTGTCCTTATGGCTCCGAGGGCGAAGACGCGAAAATTTTTGCTTGAAAATTGGATTATATCATAGGTTCAGCTTCTTGGGAAGTTTTTGTCTTTATTTTTTTATCTTCTTTGTCTTCTGTTTTTTCGTTTTCTTCATTTTCTTTTTCTTCATTGTTTTCTTTCGCTTTTCTTTTTGCTTTTCCTTCAATAATTGATTTCTCTTCTGCACTTCTTATAATAGTAGATTCCTCTTCTGCGATAAGTTTAGCTGCGGAATCTTTTGGTATTGAATATTTTCTACGCGATGCGGCAATTATTTCTTCTCTGTATGAAGGGTGCGTTGGAGGTAAAACTCTTAATGTCTCAGCAGAAAATGGATCATAAGATTCACCATCTATTGTCATTTTTACATAAATTTCTCCAACAGCAAGGTTAATCAAATCTTTTACTTCAAAAATCGGGGCAAATTCTGGTTTCATTTTAACAGCATCTTCTCCCCCAATACGAAAAGAAATAACACTACCGCAATTACCAAGCACTGCCTGATGAACTCTAGGAATAATCTGTCCGACATACTGATGTGCAATTGTTAAATTTAAAGCATATTTTCTAGCCTCTGATAAGATATTTTCAAAAGTTTGAGTAACAACGTTTTGGAACTCATCCACATAAAGATAAAAATCTTTACGATCTTTTTCTGGTATTGCTGCACGTTCCATTCCTGCCTGTTTTATCTTAGTCAAAAATATCGAACCAAGAAAACTGGAGTTTTCTTCACCAAGGCGACCTTTTGAAAGATTAATAAGAATTATTTTTTCTTCATTCATTAATTTACTTATATCAATCTTGTTTTCTTTTTGTCCAAAAATATTTCGAAGCAGTGGATCAGATAAAAATTGTCCGAGTTTATTTACAAGAGGAATAATAGCATCCGTATCAAACTTTTCAGACCAATCCGCGAATTCTATCGCAAAGAATCTTTTAACCATGTCATCTGTAATATATTCGACGACTTTCTGTCTATAATTTCTGTCAGTCAACATTGAAATCATTCCTCGCATAGTAGCATGCGGATAATCGAGTAACGCCAAACAAGTAAAACGAAATACGTGTTCGAGACGTGGCGTCCAGTTTGCTCCGAATTGTTTTTGAAAAACTTCAATGAGACCTTGAGTAAGTTGAAATTTAAATGCTGGATCAACGTTTGCAAGTGGGTTAAAAGATGCTGGAAAATCTAAATCCGTAGGATCAATAATACATACATCCTCAATACGTTCTTTTGGAATAAAATCAAGCATAGCATCAATGAAATCACTATGTGGATCGATCAAACATAAGCCATGATTGTAAATGATATCCTGACGTAAAAAAAGTTCCATTAATTTTGTTTTTCCTGTACCAGACTTCCCTATTATATAAAGATGCCTTCGACGATCTATGCGTTTAATACCAAAGATAAATTTCTTTTCTTCAAGAGCCGCAACATAATTAGTACGCCCAATAAAAGAAACCTCTTCTGGATTTATTTTTCCAAAAACTGGAAGTTCTGGTGGTGGTGGCGCATATTTTATTATTTGTACTCGATTTGGTTTTGGCATAATTTTTTATTCTAAAATTTTTCTTAACACATCTTCTGGAACTTCACGAATTTTTTCTTGGCTGGCTACTTTTACATCACTGACGGGAGCCTCTGTTTTTACGGGTTCCGGTATTGGAACTTCTACTTCTACTTTTACTGGTTTTAGTTTATCAGCAACATTGGGCTCAATGAATTCTTTTGCGGTTTTTTCAGATATAAAATTTTTCAATTTATCCATATCTTCTCTACTTGCAGATCTATCTTTTAGTGGAGGTTTTATAGTTTGTGTTGTAGTTTTTAATTCATTCAGAGAAATCGCTGGAGTTACCGGATCTTCAACTTTTTTTATTTCAGTCTTATCTAAAATATTATTATCAGAAAGAGTTTTGTTTAAAATATTTCTTAACGCTATGTTTTCTTTAGGTTTTTCCTTTTGTATTTGACCAACGAATTTATTTCTCACTGGAATATAATTTTGCTTTTCAGGTCTATTCACTGAATGTGTGTTTGTGTGAAAGGCATTTTTATCAAAAACTTTTTTAATAGCCGAAAATATTCCCGGCCTTGTTGTTGTATTCTTTTCATGTTCATGACTACCTGTAGTATCTATTCTTTCTGGATATCTATCGTCTTGTGGTTTTACACGACCCTGAGCAGACTCTCCTTTTTGTTCGAATTCTATTCCCAAATCAGCAAGCGGTTTATAGAACTTTTCTTCATCGTGTTTTATTTGATTCATTGACCCTTTTAGTGGTTTCAATTCGCCTGATTTCATTTTTGCTATACAATCCCTGCAATATACAGGACGCCCAGGTTCTGGTTTAAAAGGTACAAAAGTTTCTTTATGACAAATAGAACATTTGACTGGAAATTTCTCAGATCCACTGTTGCTATTGTCATCTCCCAAAGCCATGCCACTCCAATTGTTTATTTCTCTTTCCACGATTTCTCTTGATTTACAATATAAAGCGCGAGAAGACTTAATAACTTCTTCCTCTATTTTTGGATCACCTTTTGTTATTTCTGGTATGGTTTTAGCTGAAAATGGCCTTGAAGTAACTCCGCCAATCATTAATTTTAGATAAATCTTATAGTTTGGTAAATTCACAAGATCTTGCGGAGTAAACTCTGGTTCAAATTCTTTTTCTAAAAAATCTGCATCATCTGCCCCAACTCTGAATACTATCATCGTACCAACGTTTCCAAATACCGCATCTCTGACAGCAGAGCTTTTGTCCGAAACAAGTTGAGCTGTATATTGGTGAGCAACAGTTAAATTTAATCTATATTTTCTAGCCTCTGATAAAATACCCGCAAAAGAATCAGTAACAAAATTTTGAAATTCGTCCACATATAAATAAAAATCTTTTCTCTCATCTTCTGGGATTCTGACACGCTCCATAGCCGCAAGTTGAATTTTTGTAATAATCATTCCCCCCAAAAGTGCAGAATTGTCTTCACCAATACGTCCTTTTGATACATTTACGAGGAAAATTTTTCCTTCATTCATAATATCAAAAATGTTTATCGTACTGATCGATTGACCAACGACATTTCTTATTATTGATGTAGATAAAAATTGTCCAACTTTATTTTGGATAGGAGCAATAGCTTCGTTTCTAAATTTGTCTTGCCAGGCTTCATATTCATGAACCCAAAAAGCTTTAATAACTGGATCTTTTAAATTCGAAATTATTTTTTGACGATAATCTTTATCTACCAGCATTCTCGGTATTCCGAGAAGCGTTGTTCCAGGAGTATCAAGAAGAGCTAAAATAGCATTGTTTAAAATATATTCCATTCGAGCACTCCACGCATTTGCCCAGATTTTAGTAAATATACCCATGAGACCTGATGCAACCAAATGTTTATATTTTGGATCAATAAGTTCCAAAACATTAAAACCAATATGGTATTCTGTATCTGCTGGATTAAAATAAACTACATCTTTCGCTCTATTTGGAGGAATTGAAGCAAGAACTGCTTCGACGTTTTCTCCGTGTGGATCAACCATACAGACCCCTTCACCATTTCTGATGTTCTGTATAATCATATTGAACATCAAAGACGATTTACCTGTACCTGATTTCCCTAGAATATAAACATGCTGGCGTCTATCTTTGCGCTTAATACCAAAAAGCTGATTTTTGTCCCTATAAGTCGTCAATCCAAGATATGTAATATCTTTATTTATAGGTAGTTCTGGAACATCCATATATTAAATTATAGCACCAGAAAGAAGATTAAACAAAATCAAAAAGCCCCCATTGAGGGGCTTTTTGATTAAAGAAGGACTGTTTATTTTTTTTCTTCCCCTTCTTTGGGGCCGGCATCTTTTACTTCAGAATTTTGTTCTTCTGGTGTTGTTGAAGAAGAAGTATTTTCTGTTTTACTCATAGCTTCACCGATTTTAGACATTTCCGCTGAAAGCTCTTCTGTGGCTTTCTTTATTGCTTCTAAATCAGTACTGTCTTTAGTACTTCGTAATGCTGTAATTTTTGCATTTACACTGTCTTTTATATCAACTGGTATCTTTGCTTCATTGTCTTTTAATGCTTTCTCCGCTGTGTAAATTATCATTTCCGCAGTATTTTTTACATCAACGATTTCTCTTTTCTTTTTGTCTTCTTCCGCATGAAGTTCTGCATCCGCTTGCATTCTTTTTATATCCTCTTCTTTTAATCCTGAACTTGCTTCGATCTTAATTGATTGAGCTTTTCCAGAAGCTTTATCCTTTGCAGTTACATTTAAAATTCCATTAGCATCGACATCAAATGTAACCTCTATTTGAGGTATACCACGAGGTGCTGGTGGAACTCCATCCAAGATAAATCTCCCTAAGCTCTTATTGTCAGAAGCCATTGGGCGTTCACCTTGGACTATATGAATCTCTACAGAAGTTTGATTGTCTGCTGCTGTAGAAAATATTTGAGATTTACTAGAAGGTATTGTTGTGTTCTTTTCAATCAACTTTGTCGAAACTCCTCCAAGCGTTTCTATCCCGAGAGAAAGTGGTATAACATCAAGAAGTAAAACATCTCGTACTTCCCCCTGCAAAACACCAGCCTGAACTGCAGCTCCGAGAGCTACAACTTCATCAGGATTAATAGACATATTTGGTGTTTTTCCAAAAAGATTCTTTACCGCTTCTACTATGGCCGGCATTCTAGTCTGCCCGCCAACCATTATAATTTCATTTATTTCATTCATTTTAAATGGTGATGCTGCAAGAGCTCTTTTTGTTATTTCAATCGAACGATCGATATATTCTTTAGTTAAAGATTCGAGTGTGGCTCGAGACATTTTTAAAAGCAAATGCTTTGGACCAGAAGAATCCGAGGTAATAAACGGAACATTTATTTCAGTTTCCATAGTTGTAGAAAGTTCATGTTTTGCTTTTTCTGCGGCTTCTTTTAATCTTTGGTGTGCCAATGGATCTTTCCTTACATCAATCCCTGATTCTTTTTTATATTCTTCGGCAATCCATGCAATAACCTTTCTGTCGATATCCCCTCCACCCATATGTGAATCTCCGTCTGTTGATTTTACTTCGATAACATCGTCTCCTATTTCTAACACTGAAACATCAAAGGTACCGCCACCAAAATCATAAACAACAATCTTTTCATTTTTCTTTTTATCAAATCCATAAGCAAGAGCCGCGGCAGTAGGTTCATTTATAATACGTTTTACATCAAGACCAGCGATAGCTCCTGCGTCTTTTGTTGCTTTTCTCTGAGCATCGTTAAAATAAGCAGGAACAGTGATAACTGCTTCTGTTATTTTTTCACCTAGTTTTGTTTCAACGTCTGTTTTAATCTTTTGCAAAATCATTGCTGAGATTTCTTCTGGACGATAAAACTTATCTAACATTTTTACTTTTACACCGCCACTCTCACTTACTTCTATTTTAAATGGAGCGCTTGTTCTGTCTTTTTGCACTTCTGGATCGTCAAATCTATGACCCATATATCTTTTCATTTCTGAAATGGTATTTTCTGGATTTGTAACTGCTTGTCTTTTTGCTAACAATCCGACAATACGATCACCGTTTTTTGTAGTTGCTACTACAGATGGTGTAGTGCGATTGCCTTCTACGTTTTCAACAATCTTCGGTGCACCACCTTCGATTATAGCTACTGCTGAATTTGTTGTACCCAAGTCTATTCCTATAATTTTACTCATAATTTTTTTAAATTTTTCGGGAAAAGGTCATTCCTTTAAATGAGCCCAAGGTGCGACCTTAAAGAGAAAAATTTTTAATTAATTTGTTAATGTTTTTTTATTTTTAATTTCCCGACTTCGACTTTCGGGCCTGCCTAAGCAAGCAGGGTTTATAATTTTTTTTAAGACCTTTTAATAGTATATACTTCCTCTGTATTTTTGACAAGTATTTCGCGACCGCAAAATACTTGTTGATATTATATTCATACATGTTATAATGTCAAGCATAATATCCATTCAAACTTGTGAAGGACGGTCCTTCACAGTATAATAAAACTATGCTAAGAAAACATATATTTTCAATCGGTGAATATTATCACCTCTACAATAGGGGTACAGATAAACGAAAGTTGTTTTTAGATATTCATGACTATCATCGTTTTATTATGCTTCTCTATCTTTGTAATTCAGATCAACCCGTAGACTTACAAAAATTATTTCGTGAAGGACGGTCCTTCACAGAATTATTTACAATTGATCGTGGAAATCCAATAGTTTCAATCGGAGCATGGGTTTTAATGCCAAATCATTTTCATATTTTAGCAAAAGAAACAACTGAAAATGGAATCGCTATATTTATGAGAAAAGTTATGACTGGATATTCTATGTATTTCAATAAAAAACATGTTCGTAATGGAAATTTATTCCAAGGAAGATTTAAATCTGAACACGCTAATCGAGATGAGTATCTAAAATATCTCTTTTCGTATATTCATTTAAATCCTATGAAATTAATTCATGGTGAATCAAATTGGAAAGAAAATGGGGTAAAAGATATCAAAAAAGTAAAAGGGTCTTTGTTGAAATATGAATATTCTAGTTTACAGAGTTATTTAGAAAAAAATAAAAAATATCAAAACATAATTTTAACAAAAGAGTTTCCAGAATATTTTTCAAATTTAAAAGACTTTCAAGAAGAATTATCTGACTGGATTAATTTTGTGAAGGACGGTCCTTCACAGTAAAATAATATGAAAAAAGATAAATACAAAAAAAATATTTTAAAAATCTTAGCTGAAAAACCAGCTGTTACTGTTGTTGAATTAAGAAAGAAAATCACCACCCCCAGCCCCCTCCTCCACAAGGAGGAGAGGGAAAATTTTTATGCCATCAACCGCTCTCTAAAAAATCTAGTTGAAGCCGGATGTGTAGAAATCCACAATTCTGATAATCAAAAATACCTTAAAATCACAAAAAGGGGCACTCAAAAATTGAATTACATAAGACTCGAAGGAGCAAATGCTCTAGTTTCTAATACTTGGGATGGTTTTTGGAGAATAATAATTTTTGATATACCTGAAAACAGAAAAAGTGAACGTGAAGCACTTCGTTATCTTTTAAAGAAAGCAAATTTCACTTGTGTAAAAAATACTGTTTGGATCTCCCCTTACCCTTTTGAACATCTTTTCACAAACATAAAAAAAGACCTAAAGCTCGGCAATGAATTGATGATCATCGTTACCGACAAATTAGATCCTGAAACAAATGTCGCATTTTTAAAAAGTATAAAAAAATAATTTCTATCTCTTCGTAAATGCTTCTTTAGGAGAAAGCCCTGCTGCTCGATGAGCTGGCCACCAACCAGACACAAGTCCGATAAGAACAGAGAAAACCATAATAAGCCCTATAAACCAAAGTGGCGAAACAAATAAGTTAAAAGAAGCACCTCCAAATCTGGTCGCAAAAAAACTTAGACTATAATTAAAAACCTTACCGAGAGTAAAACCTATAAATACACCGCCGGCTCCTCCGAAAAATCCCATCATTGATGCCTCTAATAAAAATAAATTTCTAACATCAAAATCAGTAGCTCCAATAGATTTCAAAATCCCAACTTCATAAATACGTTCAAGGAAACCAACAAGCATGGTGTTAAACATCCCAATAGCAGAAACAACAAGAGCAGTAATACCAAATACTCCCAACACTATGGTTATAATATTCGTGATCTTTCGTGCTTGAGTAATAAGGTCAATCCTTGCTGAAACTAAAAATCCTTCATTGAGTAATTTATCACGTAGTCTTTCGAGAACATCTACATTTTTTGCCTTGACAAGAATCGATCGATAAAATGGAGGTGGTTTTGAAAGCGCACTAGCAAAGACTATCGCAGTAGGCGCCATCGTTTCATCAGAGATGATACCCTTTATTGGAATTTCTGTATTTGAATTAGACTCATCCGTTGTGTTTGTTTTTTCATCTTGAAAATAAACCTTCAGGTTAAACAATTTCCCTAGCATTGTTTCATCGATTGGCAATCCAAGGGCAAGCAACATCTGACTTGAAACTACTGTTCCTGCATCATTCTCAATTGGTTTCCCTATACTTGGCAATGTACCAGACAATCTAAAATACGATGGTTCAATGATTCTAGTTTCAATTAAAAGTTTCGACGTGTCTTGCGCGCTGATCTCACCTGGAAATTGAGCAATGGGACTTATTTCCGCTACGTCTTCGTATTTTTTTAAAGTTTCTAAATAGTCATTTTTTATAAGTAAACTACTTTCCGTGGGATAAGTAACTTCCATCGTTACAAGAGAGTCCTCTGTAGTCATTAGTTTACCAATCAAAATATATTGCAATCCATAGCCCAAAGAAACTAAAAGTAAAACAGTTGCAATACCAATAGACATACCCATGATAGTCAAAAACGCTCTTTGTGGTTTAGTACGAAAAGTTCTAAAAGAGAGTACTAATAATTCTTTAAATTTTAAAGTCTGTCCTGCCATCAAAGCTTATTATAGCTTTTTTAGTGCGTCTTTAGCAATCTCCTCGTAATTAGAAGGTTCATTGTTATTATTTTCTTCTTCTTTTTTCGAAGAATTTTCACCATTATCCAAAATCAGCTCTAGTTTTTCAGCCATAAGATGAGACGCACGAAAAGAAAGTCCAACTCCAAATTTATTTTTTGAAAGATCAAACAAATCAGGAACTTGTTTTGCTGTAATCAAATTACGTACCCTGTCAGAAATAACCTGATCTAGAGCCATTATTTGCCAAGGAGTAAGTTCCCCAGTATAACCCTGAACTAACCAATCACGAATATGATGTATTTCATCAAAAATTGAAGTTTCCTTACTCTGTTCAAGTGACTTATAAATACCTTCTATGTCTTTGCGTTTAGTTATAATTTCCTCAAGATAGTTTGCAATACTTGATGCTTTCTTTTTCCAAAGACCAACCCCTCCATCTTTAAAGGGTTTATTTATCATATCTTTAAATTCTTTTGCGGTAATTTTATTTGCAAACAATTCATTCAAAATTTCTTCGAAACGTTGAATTTCTTCCATTGAATATCCTCGAAGAAGGAAATTGGACAATAAATGAGCAGATAATTGTTCCAATTTTACATCTTCTTTTTCACCAGTACTTTTGTCGCTCTTTTTCACAGCGGAGAGTTGTTCATATAGGTGGTTCGACAAAGATTCTGCTACTGTTTTTTTAGAAGTTATATGTTCTGTATCTGTAATAACTCCATCTTTCATGTGGAAAATAGTTTTAACATCACGAAGACTCCATGCTTCGTGCGTAACCATTATTATTGTTCTTCCATCTTTTTCGTTTAATTCCCTCAAAAACTCAAGAACTTTTTTAGCATTTATGGAGTCGAGGTTTCCAAGTGGTTCGTCGGCTATGATGATAGGAGGGTCATTTGCCAAAGCTCTAGCAATACCGACTCTTTGTTGTTGTCCTCCAGAAAGTTCAAAGGGATAACGATCAGCATATTCAGTCATGTCCAATCTTTTTAGAAGTTTCGCAGCTTCAATATCTGCTTTCTCAGATGAAATTCCAACAAAAAGCATTGGTAAAGAAACATTTTTAAGAACAGTCAAAGATGGAACGAGGTTGAATTGCTGAAAAACAATACCTATTCCAGTTTGTCTAAAAATAGCTAATTCTTGATTTGAAAGTCCTGAAATATCACGACCATTAATTAAAATTTTACCTTCTTGGAAACGGTCGATACCGGAAATAGAATAAAGCATAGTGGTTTTTCCACAACCAGATGGACCGAAGAATGCAGCATAATCCCCCTTGTTTATATCAAGAGTAATATTCTTTAGAGCTTTTACCTCTATCGGTTTGCCTTTGTTATACCAAAGACTAACATTTTCAAGTTTAATTATTGGTTCTGGTTCCATGAATTTTATCTGTAAACGCTATTATTTCTTTTGGCATACTTTCCCCTTTTATTAAAAACCCATCAATGCCTATTTTTGAAAGATTGCTTTTTAATGCCTCTTCTTTATGTCCTGAATATAAAATTATTTTTACTTGGTTAAGATCTTTGTTGTTTTTTATTTTACTGACAAAATCAATGCAACGAGTAATTTCAAAAGCAGAAATATGACTTTTCTTTGGTGACATTATGATATCTAAAAAGATAGTATCCGGACAGGTATTTTTATCAGAAATTATTTTTTCTGCTTCCTCGAGAGTTGAAGCCATTAGGACTTCGTATTCATTGCTACGGCCATGAATCCAAAAAATGTCACGAAAATATATTCGCATCATTTCGTCACTATCAACAATCAGTATTTTTATTTTTTTTATCTTATCATCCATATCACCTTATATTATCGCATATTTTTAATAAACTGAAAAATTTTGATTGATAATACCATTTTTGACGCTTATTACATCCGTGGTATGAACCTTGGTATATGATTCATCACTATTTTTCTTTTCAATAGTTATATAATAATCTCCATTTGCAAGTAAACAATAATAATGCCCGTACTGATCAGCTACACGATGGAACATTTCTTTCCCAGTATTTTTTGAATATACTCTAATGATAGCAAAAGACAAAGGAAAGCCATTTACTTTATCCCTGATAGTACCATAAGATTTTTCTTTAAACTTAACAAGCCGAAGGATAGAAAGAAATACATAAAGAACCAAAATAGCAATATTATAAATATCTGGTTTTACTATGGAGAGACCAACTGCAAACAGCAATCCAACGAAAAATAATGCACTTGAAATTTGAGCAAGTAATTTCTTGTGAGGAGAATGAAATTTCATTATATCTTTATCTCGCTTGGCAAATTCATTCCAATCAAAACCCTGTGGATCCATAGGGATATTTCTAGCCACAGTTTTACTTGCTTCAAGCTCTATGTATTCACCAAAATACAAATTGTCATACAATTCATCTCTCTCTTTTCCATGAAGATGTAGCGATGGTGCTATGTAATTAGTTTTTTTAGCAATCATTCTGTATGTTCCCGGTGGTGCTAAAAATCCAAAACGTCCATCAAGGTCAGTGATAGAAGTAGCAATTTCTTTGCCATTTTTATCTTCCAATATAACGTATGCTGGATCAAGCGGTTGTTTTGTAACACTATCATACACTACTCCCCATGGCTCTCTGCGTTTTCGTAAACCAAGAGCCGACAAGAGTAAACTCCATAATCTAAAAAATCCTAAGAAAAATTCTGAAAATGAAAGTAGGCTACTAGTAATAGAAGAAATTATGGCAGTACCACCACCAGCGACTCCGACAGTTGTAATTGTTTTTGTGGATATGTCTATTGCTGGTGTTCCAGTTAGAATCACCGCATCTTTTTTAGTTGTTTGAACAAAGCTCGTGACGTCTTTCGCTGCTTTTTCAACATTTGTACTTATAATAGTGCCGACGTTTGAGGTGCTGGTTTGAGGAGTCTCTTTTGTTTCTGGCTGTGTGGGTGTCGTGCCAACATTTGCGTCTGGAGCTCCTGGTAGTCTTATGGTGGTTATAACTCCCCCTTCAGGAGTAATAGTATTTTCTTTTATGACATCCCCTCCCATATGATATTGACTAAGATCACCTATCGGTAAAGGCTTATCATCGGGATCTTTGGGTGTAGGAGAAGGATTTTCTTTATCTGGAATTGAATCAGTTGTAAAAACAGGAGGAGGCAGATTTGCTGGAGTAGTATATGTTGGATTTGGTGGTAAATTTTCTCTTACAGAAACTGGACGCCAATCAGTAACTACTTTAAAGTTATCCGTCGCACAAGAATTATTTGTAGAACAATTAAAAATAACTCTTCCTAATTTTTCCGTTGTCGCATACCCTAAAAATTCACCAGATGAGTTTATCGTTACTCCATTAAAATTAATCCAACCACCAAACTCACTCGACGCGTAACCAGACAAAACTCCTTCGTTGTTGTTTAATACTCCTCCACCGCCAGGATATAAATTAACCCATCCTACCTTTTGGCCCCATGCATAACCAGACAAAGAATTATCAGCCACGACCACTCCATTAGTTCCTCTGAAAAAACCAAAATCTATCTTTAGACTACTATCTTCCACCCCTTTTGCATATTTATAAACAAGATCAATTGTTCCATTTGAAGTTGAAGCATTCAAAAAAAATGGCATTGAAATAAAACAAAACAACGCCCCCATAACTGAAATAATTCCTGCTAGTGCAAATATTAGTGAACACGTATTAGTTTTTTTGTTAAAATTCCACTTTTTAATCCTCATAAAGAGAGCCCCATTTTTTAGGCACAAGATTATTCTACCACAATTTAGGTGGTTTTTCATCTTGTAATATGAAATTTAAGTGTTATTTTACGTTCTTTAAGAAGTTAAAGGTCTGATCGAAGTTTTTAAATATAACATCCACAATAGATTCATTTTGTCTTGGTGTAATGATAGTACGTATAGGTAGCATAGCTCTATTTCCAGCTTCATCTGTTGACGAAATCTGAAAACGATATATAGTACCCGGCTTTAATGTAGATAATATAACAACATGGTTTGTGACGAGGGTTGAAGTATCTTGTTGTTTATTTGCAAGTGGCTTGTCGGGCGAGCCAGATCCTTCTTCGTAATAAACCACTGAAGTAGATGGCTCATCTGTCTTCCATGAAACTATCGATTGTGCTCTATCTGTACGTCCTGTTACCAAAGAACTTTCAACTTTGAAACTTGCGATAGCTGGAGGAATAACATCAACTAATGTGGTCACTTTGAGTGGTACGTCCCCTTCTACAACATTACCCTTTTCGTTAACACCAGATATTTTCACTTCGTAAGAAGTTCCGGGAATTAAATTTTCAACTTTTATTGAATGATTCGTATTTTTATTTACGTTATCTATAATTCTAGAAACTTCTCCGGATTTTACATTTTTATATTCAACAATAGATGAAGTCGGTTCATCAGTAGTCCACGCGACAACAAATGAATCTTTCTTTTTCTGTATTATTGATCCTTTTATTTTTGATGCTTTAGTAGTAAATGTAATTTCTTTAGATTTACCAACTACTTGTGGAAGAGAAAATGCTCTTGCTTGCAAGTGATACAACATATTGGATCGCAAGTTCAAAAGTTTTAATGTATGTACAAAAGATTTTGCTGTAGTGTCTGATGTTTCAATCAAATAAGGATTTGCTTTTGTTGAGTCATACGCACTGTCTTCAATATAACCAACGACAGGATATGCTTTGATGTTTGTACGATAAGTTATCGTTGCACTATTTTCAGAAATATCTATAACCTTTGGCTCTTCGATAAATGGAGGAATGAGCGCTGGCAATATAGATTCTATCGTAGATTCTATCTCATTTTGAAATTGCTCAACATTTTCTATTTTCGTTAAATCAGCAGGATTCTCACTAAAGAATTTAGTTTTAAATACTTTATCCTCAGTCGAGGTTGCATTTCCAGCTCTATCTACTGCCGTGACTTTCACATGATAATCCGTACCGAATACAAGACCTCGTAATTTAATTTCGTGTTTTTTACCCCATATATTATTTGCTGAATTATCACCATATTTTTCAGTTTTTCCATATTCAGCAAATGACAACGTATCTTCGTCCGTAGTAAAACTGATAGTAGCTTCAAAAGCAGAGATATCAAAAATTTTAAAGTCAGTTATCTTTGGTGCTACAGTATCAGGAATAAATTTTGAAGTATTTTCATTCGATGGATTATTTGTAGTACCAGAACCTATAACTATAGTCTGTACATCAGGAACTGTGGCAAATGTATCTTCTGGATTCGATACAGTATTATTATTCGATGCATCAGAAGAGCTTACCTTATAATAATAAGTAGTATTTTCAGTCAATGTAGTAGGATTTCCTGTTGTGTCATTTATAGAAGAACTCAACATAACAACATGATAAATAGCTAAAGTAGAATCAAGTACAGTAGTACGATTTAAATTCCCCGTTTCTGTCCCAAAGAAAACCTGTGAAGTTGCTGGCTCATTAGTAGTCCATACTATGGCCGCTGCTGTCGGAGTTCTAACTGGCACAGAAATGTCTGTTATTGCTGGTGGAGTTATGTCTATAACATTTACTATTCTTGTTGCTGTAGCTGTATTGCCATCAGCATCTGTAGCAGAATATGTAATTATATTTCCAGTGGAAGCAGTAGTTGTGTCAATTGTTCCAGTAGTGATTATTTCTACCACTTCTCCTGTTATAGCAGTCACAGCCGTTGCTCCCGGATCAACAAATATTGTACCAGTATTTACGCTCATTGGAGTAGGAGGCAATACTGTGATCACTGGTGGCAAAGAATCAAGCAAAGAGAATGTGACTGATATAGTATGTGAAGCTATAACATTTGTAAATGTATATGTTTCTGCTGGAGTCAAACTAACACCATCGACGAGTAAAGAAGAAATTTTATAGAGTTCATCAGGAGTAATAGTGTATGTGTGATTTTGTTGTGAAGCGACAGGCCCACTAGTAGGACTAATAGAGCCATGCAAGCCCGCAGTCACTGTGATATCGTAAGTGTCAGCATATTTTACAATAACTACTCTTGTAGCAGTCGCGAGATTTTTTGCAGCATCACTTACACTATATGTAATCTCATAAGTTCCGATAGCATTAGCATTTACTGTACCTGACGTTTCAATTGAACCAGAAATATCTCCATCTCTGTCATCTGTAGCTGTTGCACCTGGATCTGTAAAGCTAGATCCTAGAATAACATACATAGGATTATCGTCCTCTAATAAAATTACTGGTGGAGTTGTATCTGCTCCAACCGCAAACGTGACATCGATCGTATGATCTTTCGTAACATTTGTAAATGTATAAACATTATTTGTAGGAGCTGCCAACCTTGTCCCATCTACTGTAAAGGTATCAATACTGAAACCAGAGTCTGGAGTTATTGTATACTCCTGACTTCCTGCAGTTGTGACAGAAGTCGTTCCTATCGGATATATTGTTCCACCAGTACCTACTGTCGCAGTAATATTGTATGAATTTGCAAGAGATACATTTACCGTTCTTACCAAGAAGGCTGTATTTCCTGAAAGATCACTTGCACTATATGTGAGAGTATATACACCAACTACTGACATATTTACAGTTCCTTCGACAGTAACTGGCCGAGATCCATCAACTGCATCGACTGCAGTAGCTCCAGGATCAGTAAATGTTATTGCACTATCTCTTGTAACTGTCATAGTAGCATCACCATTTAAAGTTATGACCGGCGGAGTTGTGTCTATAATATTAGAGAATGTTGCGTTGATTGTATGGTCAGCAACAATGTTTAAAAATGTATGAGAAGAAGCTGGAGCTATTCCCACACCGTCTACGGTCAAAGTCGCAACTATATATCCTGCGTTTGGAGTAATCGTAAACATTTTGTTTGTTCCGGTCAATACTGAGGTTACACCAGCTGGAGTAACTGTTCCATTCGGTCCAGCACTTGCTGTGATGGTATAAGTTTCATTGTAAGAAACTACTACTGTTCTTGTGGCAGTGGCTGTGTTGCCGGCGAAGTCACTTACCATATACACAACACTATAAGTTCCTTGCACAACTGGAGAAGAAGGAATTCCTGTGGTAACAATACTACTAGTTAAATCAGTTGTGACTCCGAGATATGTATCTTCTGCTGTTGCACCTTGGTCACTATATGTATCACCGACAGTGAGTTGAACTGTCGTTGGTCCTGTTATGTGAATCGTAGGTTTTGTTGTATCTGCTAAAGTAGAAAATGTAGCAGCGATAGTATGATTTGCAACTACATTAGAAAATGTATAAGTAGATGCGATAGCTACACCGACACCATCGACAACAATTGTCGCAGTTCGATAGCCATCATCAGGAGTGATAGTGTAAATAACATTTCCACCAGTTAGTACAGAAGTCGTGCTAGGTGGATCAATAGTTCCATTCGGTCCAGCACTTGCTGTGATGGTATAAGTTTCATTGTAAGAAACTA
>JBAXPX010000007.1:0-33756 GCA_037132055.1 bacterium | reverse complement strand
GATAATATCATACTACTTAAGAAAATGAAAAGCAAGCAGCCCAGGCGCCATAGCGCCTGGGCTGCTTTTGTTGATTTTTACTGGTTTTTTAGCCTTAAAACTTAACCCTGTAGATAAATTCGTTGTTATTCTACGATAAGGGTAGCGACATTTTCTCTGTCATTGCAGTCGAACAGATAAGTGACTGGAATTTGAGGTACGCTGATTTTAAGAATTTCAAAATCATAAGGATCAAGAACGTGCTTGTTGTTCCCTATCGTTATTGTTTGTGTAACTTTAGAGCGATTATCTAGCATAATATCTGAACCATTGGCTATGGCCATAGTAGCTGGAAAAACGGCACAGTTTGCATTAAATTGAACCAACCTGCCATCTCTGTATTTGTTCAACTCTTCAGAATATGATAATTCAGGCCATACTGTGTCTGTTTTTTTCTTTTTTAATACTACAATTTTAGGAGTCATTTCCCCATTTGAAAGCGTGGTAGTAGTAGGCACGATCTCCGGAGCCGGAGCTTCTGCTTTGTTACCTTTTACAACCTTAAAAACAACAAATATAAGAATCAAAACTAATAATACTGCAATAAAAATAATATCTTCTTTTCTATTCTTCATAATACAGATATATTAACATAATTTGCGAATTTGTCTATGAGAATTAAGAACCCATGGTCTTTACGGAAGGTAAATATTTGAGTATTATACTCTATATGAATAGAGTTGGATTTATCGTGTTTGGGGACTTTGTAGCATTTTGGCTATCCTTCGTAGTAATACTTTTTATAAGATTTGGGCATTCGTCTTATCAACAGGCAATATCTATACACTTTTTCCCTTTTGTTATTCTTTATTTTTCTTGGGTTTTGTCTTTTTTCCTATTTGGACTTTATGATTTGTTTACAATAAAGCCTACTATACCCCACTTAAACAGATTTGCCTGGGCATTGTCGGTTTGTTTTATTATAGGCATATTCTTATTTTATTTCGTTTCAATATTCGGAATAACACCAAAAACAAATCTATTGTTTCAACTTTTGGGGTTCGGGGTTATTTCATTTTCAATACGAAGAATGATTTATGTAATCTTTTCTGAAACCATAACAAGACCAGTAATACTGATTGGCTCATCAAAAGACATTGATGAAATCAATGACGTAATATCAAACCACCCTCAATTGGGACTCAAAACAATTGATCATTTAGAAAATTTCAAAGAGGCTATAAAAAAATACGAACTTATACACAATGCTATTTTTATATTCAAAAATATTTCAGAAAAAATACCAAATGAAAATATTGTAAATCTTTATAAAAAAAATACTGAAATTATAAACATCGCACAAGCTTATGAGGAATATTTGCACAAAATTCCCGTTGGCTATATTGACCAGACTTGGATAATTGAAAATATTAAAATAAAAGAAAATATTTTATATAAAATAACAAAAAAAATACTTGATTTATCTTTCGCAATAGCACTACTCATAATAACAAGCCCATTGCTACTCATATGTTCATTATTTATTTACTTCTACGATCGTGGTCCTATAATTTATAAACAAAAGAGAATAGGTCTTAATGGAAAAGAATTTGAAATCTATAAACTTAGATCAATGATAGTAAATTCTGGGAAAAGCATGCTTCACCACTCCACCCCAGTGAATGACCCTAGGATAACCCCAGTAGGCAAGGTAATCAGGAAATTACATATAGACGAAATTCCACAAATGATAAACATTCTGAAAGGCGACATGACTTTAGTAGGACCAAGACCAGAGTGCCGTGAATTTACTGAGCCTTTTAAACAATCCATCCCCCATTATGAAATCCGCCAAATTATTCGTCCGGGATTTACTGGGTGGGCACAAATAAAGTACAGACACACAAACACAATAGAAGACACGAGAGAAAAGTTTGAATACGATCTTTATTATATTAAAAATAAAAATATTTTTATCGATCTAGGTGTTATATTAAGAACAATCCAAATAATTTTTACGCATTAGTAAAAATAAAAATTCATTTGCTTTTATTGTAGTTGATAAATATTTATATCATTCACCATCTTAAGAAGATAAAAATCTTGTATAAATTTTTAATACTTTTTCTTTTATTAAGTTATACTCTAATTTTTCTTCTATAAATTTTTGATTGTAAGAAGCTGCATTGTTTACTAAATCATCATTCTCAATTGCTACTTTTATTGCTTTAGCATATCCAGATATATCTTGTGGATCAATTAAAAAACCATTTTTACCACTATCTATATATTCTTTTGAACAGCTAGAAAAATCAGAAAAAGATTGTATGGGAAACGCCCCCATTAACATACCTTCTATCATAGAAGTAGGAGCCCCGTCTGACAAACTTGACGCAATATTTAATCTTGCTTTAGAAAAAAGTTCCATCATTGCATCATAGTCTTGAGTATGATTAAAAATCTCAACAGTTACACCTAAAGAACGCAAATCATTAATGTAATGATTTACATTACCAGGTAAATAAACCATAATTTTTAGATTTTTCTTTAGTATTTCGCTAACACACATTTTTGCTGCAGAAAATATTACTTCTGGTCTATATACCCATCCGCTGTAACCCTTAAGTAACACATAAGGTCTCTCTGAAGGTAAAATAAATTTAAATTTATTCCAAAAATATTTTGTCTTATATCCCCCTGTGGCATTAACAACAAATATTTCACGATTAAAATTATATTCATACTTAACTTTTTCAATTGTATATTTATCTTCACAAAAAAACACATCACATTCATGTAAAACATTCGCAATTCTTTTTTTATGATCTGGATATTGCTCAAACCACTTTATGTCACTCCCCCAACAAGAGTAAAACCAAAATGGAAATTTTTTTTCTTGCATTTGCTGCTTTGTCTGCAACACCAAGTACGCTGAATGTTGCATTTCTAGAGAATGTATTATATTTGGTTTTAGGTAATTAATAACTTTTTCAAGTTTTGAGCTAGCTATTTTAAGATCACTAAAAATATCTTTATTGTAATTGTAAATAATAAGGTTTGAGTTCTTTTTCAACATAGGATGAGTTTCCCCATAAGTTGAAGGAAACAAATGAATCTCAATATTTTTTTCTTTTTCAAACTGAGAAATCCATCTTGCAGTATGTATACTATTTGGCATAGCAACAAATAATATTTTTTTCTTTTTTCTATGGCAGATTTTGTTTCTAAAATTAAAATAAAACAAGCGAATAATGAATTTTAGATCTAAAATATCAAACATCATTGTTTTGATTCTTTTAAGAATCATTATTAATACTGGTCCGACCACTGGAATTTTTTTGACAACTTCAATAAGTTTTCGTATAAAAACACGCCATTTCGTCAAACTATTCTCATCATCTTTTTTCCCAAAAATACCATTTACTGATTCATCGTAGATACCAATACTATAATTTGAAATTCTTTTTTTAATATCCAACATTACTTCTTTGCATTCCCGCTCTTCCCAATTCCATTTTGATTTTGCAGTAAAAAATAAGTTATCTAACCAAGATTGTGCAACCGAAGAATCAGAAATAACTATCTCCTTTTCTAAAAAAAATGGGAATACTGTAAGATACTTATGGAAGCTTGGACAGCGTTTTTCTGTTAACCATTCGGCAAAATTTTCACTCACATTGATTGAGTTAACACATGTTTCTTTTATATTTTTTCTAAACATTCCATCAGGATGAATTCTGTACATATAGAGTACCTTATTAATCTGATATACTCTCGTATGTCTAATTATGTGACATATAAAATCATAGTCTTCAGCGGTCTTAAGTTTTTCATTGTATTTTATTAAATTTTCTCTTATAATTTCACTTCTATACATTGCTGGAGCATTTGCGATTGGATTCATCCATAAAAACAACCACTCAATTGGAGTTTTATGCTCCGCATAAAGAGAAGCAGATATAGTGGCATTTTTTTTATTAAAAGAGGAAATATTGGTTGAACACAAGCCATATTCCTTATTTTTATCTAGAAAAAATATTTGTCTATCTAGTCGTTCTGGTAATGATATATCATCACTGTCCATTCGTGTTATATACTCCCCTTTTGCCAAAGCAATTCCTTTATTCATTGCCTTTGATATTCCTTCGTTTTTTTCATTTCTAACAGCAATTATCCTCCGATCCTTTTTTTTATATTTGTTAATTATTTTCCATGTATTATCAATTGAACCATCATCAACGATAATTAATTCATAATTCGTAAATGTCTGTTCTAAAATGCTCGCAATGGATTTAGCTATATACTTTTTGGAATTATAACTTGGCATTACAACAGAAAGTTTTACTTTATTTTGAGGATTATTTTGCTCTGCGTATCCTAGTGAAAGATTATAGGCTTTTTCGAATCCAGCAGCTTTCATTTGCTCAGCGAATTTTGCAAAAAAAAGATAAACAGAACTTTCAATTCCTAATATTTCATCAATAGATAAACTGTTAATAACTACACTCCATAATTCGTCTGATTCGTTATTGTAAGTTTTTATCGTACTTGTCCCTTGTTTTTTGTGCAAACGGTATTTTATTAATACTTCAGGCATAAATTTTATCTTATTCGATCTAAACATCCGAAACCACATATCATAATCATTTGCGGTAAGTAGTTTTTCGTTAAATAAACCAACTTTATCAAAACATTTTTTATTTATTAGCATTGAACAACCATTAGCCACTCCCTTAATTACTGGGTATAGTCCCATATTTAATTTACTTAAACTATGGTATCTCTCATGAATAGTTTTATTTATAAATTTTGAATTTTCATCTATGTACTCTACGTTTGAGTAAACAATAAAGATTTCTTGATTTTCCCTTATAGAATTTATTTGTTTAGAAATTTTATTCGGATAATACACATCGTCGTGTGAAAGCCAAGAAAAATACTCCCCTTCCATTTTTTCAATACCCGTATTTAAAGCAGATGCAACTCCTCCATTGTCCTTGTAGAAATAGCGGACATTGTCTCCATATTCTTTAACAATCTTCTCAGTATTATCTTTAGATCCATCATTTATCACGATAATTTCAATATTTTTATATGTCTGTGCTAGTGCGCTATCTATCGCCTCGCGCACATAATCTTCCCCATTATATACAGGTATAATTATTGAAACTTTTGGATTGAATGTTTTATTCATGTTCTTCTTATCCAAAAACTACCACTTGCGTAATTTGAGGTTTTATTACTTTCTGGAAATGATTTCCTAAATTCATCACCAAACTCTCTTTGGACATACGCCATTGGCAACAATATCTCATAGCTATTATTAAATGTTAAAAAACTTTGCAGTAGATACGATTCGTTCCAGAATACTCGAAAATTTGATTTCGTCGCATAAACTTTTGGATACTCGTAAGGTAAATTAATATCGTGAAAATGTACCAACACACCCTTATTAAGGATAGGCAATATTTCTAAAATCTCAAAATTTACATCACTTCCAATTTTAGACATATGAGAAGAATCTATAAAAAGAATGTCTCTATCATTGAGTTGCTTAAAAAAATCTATTTCCATATCCTCAATCTTTTTTTTATAAATTTTTGTATTTTTATAGGAAGTATCAACATCTATATTACAAAAAGGGTCAATTATCACATAATCTACCTCTTCACTGCTTACTTCATTCATTTTAATAGCACCATATATTATTTTTGAAGAATTTCCAGAACCTATTTCAAATATTCTTTTAGGCTTAAACTCTCTGATTATTGAATGAAGTACTGCGGCACAACCATATGAAAAACTACTGTTATTTAGGTAAAAAAGATTTTCATCTTTCGTTGGTTCATTTGGCCAAGAACATTCACTTGAATATTTTTTACCTAGGTATTTTATAGTATTTAGATATTTTTGTGGTTCAAAACTTATCCCAGAAAGAGGACTGACTTTATCCCAAACTTTTCTTTCTTCCAAATCTTTTATATCTGGAATTGAATGATAAAAATGTACTGGGACTGGCAAAAATCCTTTTTTTAAACATTTATCACTGTTTTCTCCTGTATCTGCCCATTTTTTAACAATACTTATAATAAATCTAGTTGGTAAAGCAAAAGAAAAAAAATTTTTTGTAATAAGTTTTATTTGTTTTTTAATTTTTGTCATCTTTGTAATCACCTAAATTATCTCTATATACTCGTTGAAACTTTTTGTTCATCAGATATATTCTGATGAACATACTCATCTACAACCTCTTCAGCACTCCCAATTTTTTTAATTTCACCATTTCTAAGAAGCATTGCCCTATCACAATATCTTTTTACAGTATTTACATCGTGTGTGACAAGTACAACCGTTTTTCCTGTCTCTTTATATTTATTGAATTCTTTTAGACATTTTGCCTGAAAGTTGCTGTCTCCTACTGCCAACACTTCATCCATAAGTAGAATATCCCTATTCGCGTGGATTGATACAGAAAAAGCTAAGCGAACAGACATCCCTGAAGAATAATTTTTTAACTTTTGATCAATAAATCTTTCCAGCTCAGAAAAAGCCACAATAGAATCAAATTTTTTATCAATTTCTTTTTTGCTGAGACCTAAAACGGTAGCATTAAGATAAATATTATCCCTTCCTGAGAGTTCAGGACTAAATCCTATGCCTAACTCAAGAAAAGGTGAGATACGCCCATTTATACCAACTGTACCAATATCATTTGCATATACCCCAGCCAAAATTTTAAGCAGTGTAGATTTGCCACTTCCATTACGTCCGATAATACCAAAAAATTCTCCTCTTTTTACTTCAAAAGAAACATTTTTTAACGCATAAAAAGATTCCGAAGTTTTTCGTCTAAATATATTAACAAAGGCACCCTTAAGTGTACTTATCTTGTCATGAGGAATAGAAAATTGTTTAGAAACATTTTTAACCTCAATAGCATTTTGTTTTTTTTGCTCTGTGTACTCTTTCATATAAGTTCAGCTACTTTTCTTTCTGATTTTCTAAATATTAAAGCTGAAACAACAAAAACGATCACGATACTAAAAAACAAAATCAAAAAATGCCAAAAGTTTGTATATTGATCAAAAACTAAACTCTGCTTAGAATAATTTATTATGAATGCCAAAGGATTCAGAAGAAAAATTTGCCTAAATTTTTCTGGAACCAATGTAATAGGATATACAATGGGTGCAGCATACATGAGTATGGAAAGTAAAACTTCCCAGATCATAGATAGATCACGAAAACGTACATAAAAGGGAGCAGTAAGTAAAGAAAAAGCTACAATTAAAACATAAAGGAGAATCGCATAAATAAGAAACATTACTATTCCAAAAAAAGATGGAACTTTGTTGTAAAGAATGAAGAAAAAAGCCAAAACAATAAGATTCATGCCAAAAACAAACAGAGAGTTCATCGTAGACCCAAGAACTATTGTCCACCTAGGAACATAAATTTTTGTCACAAGTTGTGCTTTTGAAACGAGTGAAGTTAACCCGGTTGTCGTACCTTCAGCAAAAAAATTAAATATAAGTAATCCGGTTAAGAGCTCTAATGAATAATACGGATCAGATATACCCCCTAGGTGAAAAAGAGTAGAAAAAACAAAATTTAATACAGTAAACATCAAAAGTGGCTTTAAGATTGCCCATAAATATCCAAGATAGCTCCCATGATAACGAAGCTTAAAGTCAGTTTTCGCAAGACGTATTACCAGCTCTCTATAATTTTCGTGACTTTTTATCATAAAATAAGACAATATTATTGTAGCACAAATTGTTTTATTTCTACCTTATTACGTACGAAACAAAAAATCAATAAATTTCTGAAAAGAAAGAGAGACTTCTTTTACGTCGTATAATTTTTTCTTTTCTTCTACAGAAATATAAGTATTTTTTTGTATTTCTTTGCGCTCGTTATCATTAACTAAAACTTTTTTAAGAACTTCCGCCAAGCTAACAGAATTTCTTTGCTTAAATAATAATCCATCTTGACCATCAACAATTAATTCATGCATTACCTCGATATCTGAAGCAACTACGACCTTACCAGAGACCATGCCCTCGATAATCACAAGACCAAAACCCTCACTTAGAGACGAAACAACTAAAATATCTATTTTCTGCAAAACGGTTACTACGTCTGTTATACTACCAAGAAATTTCACCCCAGAGAGTCCGTTCTCTGAAACATATTTTTCTAATTCATGACGAAGGGGCCCATCACCAGCAATTAAAACATCTGGGGACAAATTATATTTATCTTTTAAGATTTTTAATGCTTGCAATGCATAAATATGTCCTTTTACTTCTACCAACCTACCAATAATGCCAATAGTCGGAATACTTGAAAATTTTTCATCCTTTCTTCCCTTTTCAAACCTGACATAATTTATCCCACTATAAATTGTGGTAATCTTTTGGGATTCAACCTTAAAATGCTCTATAAGAAAGCGCTTCACTGTTTCAGAATTCGAAATAATATGCGTGGATAAATTTAAAGCAAAAATTTTTTTCACATGATTAATAACTTTATTAAATTTTTGAACATCTCCTTGAAAAATGATTCTTTCTTTTATCCCTACTATTTTTGATGCAACCATGCCAACAATATCTGCTTGGTATAATGATGAAAAAACTATATCGGGCTTGCTTTTAAGCAAAAAAAGAACTAATCTTAGTAAAGTAATTGGAGCAATTATCAACCAGTAAATTTTTAATGGTAAGCGTCTAGAAGAGAGCTTCCATGGACAAGCAAAACGAATAGGCACACCTAAGCTATAAAAACTTTTTTCTAAAGGACCAGAGCCAAGTATGGTTATTACTTCAACATCATATTTATTTTTATCAAAATTAGATATGATATCGAAAAAGAGTCTTTCAACTCCACCTATTAGAAAATTATTTATCACAAAAGCAACTTTTATTTTTTTATGCATAATGAATTTAAAAAAGCTTTATTAATATCATCTTATGCTCCCCCATCGCTAGGAGGCCCCCAAAATTTATACAACTTACTAAAGGACACTAACCCAGATTCTTATTGTATTTTAACGAGTTTTTATAGTATAGATAATCTTTCAGCAAAAATCGGAACTTGGCTTAAGGGAGAATACATTTATTATGATAATACATCTATTAAAAAAAACCTAGGAGAAAAAAAGACAGACACAGCTTCAACAGTACGAAGAAGAAACACTGTTAGTAAAATAAAACATTTTGCAAAACGATCAAGTTTGATCCAAAAAATTGCTGGAATATTTATTATATTAACCCCCATACTAGCTATAGTTTGGGTGGGAAAAGGAGTAATCAAAAATAAAAAAATTACTTCAATTGTTGGGTTCTCAGATTATGGACCTGCAATGATAGGAGCATATATATTACACAAGCTTACTAGAAAAAAATACACAATTTTTCTTTTCGATATTTACAAAGGAAATTTATTCCCGTTTTCAGGAAACTTACTAGCAAACATTCTTGAATCTCATATGTTTAAATCTGCTGCCAGTATCGTTGTTACAAATGAAGGAACTCGTGATTTTTATATCAAAAGATATGGGCAAGAAATTTCAAAGAAAATTATTGTGATTCATAACTCTACCTTCAAAGAACCATACCTTAAATTTAACAAACCATATGTCCCTAAAATACCATACAAAATAATATATACTGGAAGAATATATTGGCCACAAATTGAATCGCTGAAAAATTTAATCCAGGCTATTTCAGATATAAACGATATAGAAATAAAATTAAAAATTTACTCACCACACCCAAAAGATTATCTTGAAAAAATAGGAATTGTCGAATCAGAAAAAGTAGAAATTTTAGTGGTCTCTCCAGATGAAATGCCGGAAATACAAAGCAGCGCGGACATTTTGTTTCTTCCCCTCTCGTGGAACACAAAGAGCCAAGCAATAATAGACACAGCCACTCCTGGTAAATTAACTGATTATTTAATCTCAGGGAGACCTATGCTAATCCATGCACCCGCTTCAACATTTCTAGTAAAATACGCAAAAGAAAATGGCTTTGCAGAAATAGTAGATAAAGAGGATAAAGAGCTATTAAAGGGTGCCATCTATAAACTAGTAAATAATAAAAAATATGTTAGTATGTTAATACAAAACGCACAAAAAACATTTTCCAAAAATCACGACGCAACGATAAATGCAAAGATATTCACTAAAATAATCAACAACACATGAAAATAGTCACAATACTAGGAACAAGACCAGAAATAATACGCCTCAATTTAATCATAAAAAAATTAGACAAATTAACCGATCATACGGTTATACATACTGGACAAAACTACTCAACCACTCTGAAAGATATATTTTTTGAGCAATTAAAATTAAGGAAACCTGATTTTTATCTTAATGCTACTAATTCATCTGTAGGACCACAGCTAGGTAAAATAATGGGAGAAACTTATAAAGTTTTAAATAAAATTAAACCTGATAGGGTTTTAATCTTAGGCGATACAAATAGTGGGCTTTCGGCAATCGTTGCAGAAAAAATGATGATTCCAGTCTACCACATGGAAGCTGGAAATAGATGTCACGACCTACTAGTTCCTGAAGAAAAAAATAGACATATCATTGATGCCATATCCTCTTTCAATCTCCCCTATACACCTGGTAGTTACAATAATTTAATAAAAGAGGGACATTCACCTAAAAAAACCATTATCACTGGAAACCCGATAAACGAAGTCTTGATACATTTTAAAAACGAAATCGACAATAGCAAAATATTAAAAATATTAAACTTAAAAGAAAAAAAATATTTTATATGCACAGCACACAGGGCAGAAAATGTAGATAATTTAAAAAGACTACAAGAGATTTTCAAAGGGCTTGATCTTATAGCAAAAGAATACAATATGCCGATCATCGTAAGCCTACACCCAAGGACAAGGGGAAAAATGAAAAAATTTGGAATTAGACCAAAAAGTAAATTAATTAAAATGCTGGAACCATTTGGTTTTTTTGATTTTGTAAAATTAGAAAAAAATGCCATATGTGCAATAAGTGACAGTGGAACTGTGCAAGAAGAGTGCTGCATACTTAGAGTGCCTACTGTAACCATAAGAGTAACTACAGAAAGACCAGAAACAATAGAGTGCGGTAGTAATATTTTGTCTGGCTTAAATAGCGATAATATATTAAAATGTGTCAAGATAATGTTAAAAAGAAAAAAGAACTGGAAACAGCCAAAAGGCTATGCTGATAAAAAAGTATCAGATAAAATTATTAAATTAATTCTAGGTAACTAAAATATGTCAATCTTTAAAGACAAGGTCATCTTAATAACTGGAGGAACAGGGTCATGGGGAAATGAACTAACTAACCAATTGTTAGAAAAAAAACCAAAAAAAATTATCATCTATTCAAGAAGCGAGTTGGGGCAAGTTAACATGCTTAGAAAAATTAACAATCCTAAAGTAAAGTTTGTGATAGGAGACGTCAGAGATCGCGAGCAGCTCACCAAAGCTTCAATAGGAGTGGATTATATTTTTCACCTAGCTGCCTTAAAACACATACCTATCTGCGAAGAACAACCAGAAGAAGCAATAAAAACAAACATCTTAGGGGTACAAAATGTCATAGCCGCAGCAAAGGAAAATGGAGTAAAAAAAGTTATTGATGTTTCCACCGACAAAGCAGTGGATCCTTTCAATTTTTACGGAATGACAAAAGCTGTAGGAGAAAGACTTATCATTAATGCCAACCTTCATTCTAGCAAAACAAGGTTCGTTTGCATTCGTGGCGGTAACGTTCTTGGTACAAATGGAAGCATTGTTCCTTTTTTTATTGAACAAATACATAACACTAAAACGGTAACTATAACACATAAAGAGATGACAAGATATTATATGACTCAAAAACAGGCCATTCATTTGTTGTTTAAAGCAGCAGAAAATAGTTTTGGTGGGGAAACTTTTGTAATGAAAATGCCAACATGTAAAGTTGTTGATTTAGCAGAAGTATTAATAGAAGAAATCGGTAATAAGAATAAAAAAATATCGTTAAGGGAAACAGGAATAAGACCTGGAGAAAAAATGCACGAATGCTTAATAGGCAAAAATGAATTCTCTTCTGCTTATCAATATGATGAAAATCATTATATTATATTGCCCCAAGTAAAAATCGACGGGCTAAAAGAAAAATACAAAAATCTTAAAAAAATTACTTGTGGAGATTTTTCTTCAAGTGACGTACTTATGAATAAACAAGAAATAAAAAAAATGCTTAAAGACGGTAATTTTATTTAAATACACATGATTGAAGAAGAAAAAATATTGTTTACAGGAGGATCAGGCAGACTTGGAAAGGCATGCAAAAAGATCTTTCCCGGAGCTCAATACCCTGCAAGTAAAGAATTAAATATCCTGAACGAGAAAAGCATAGACGATTATTTTTCTAACCACAACATCAGCATCGTTATACATTTGGCAGCAATTGCAAGCATACCTATTTGTGAAGAAAAAAAGAAGGAAGCCTATGAAATGAATGTAATGGGTACCAAAAGAATGCTGGAAATTTCTAGGCAATATAAAGTGCAACACTTTGTGTATCTTAATACCGCCTGTATTTTCCCTGGGACAGACAATACAGCAATAGAAGACGAAGACAGTATTCCCTATCCAAAGCACTACTATGGTCTAACTAAACTAATGGCTGAGGAAATCGCTAAAACATACAACAACAAGGAAATGCTCGTAACAGTAATAAGGACAAATTTTACTACAATGCCTTGGGAATATCCTGGAGCATTTACCGATAGATATGGAACATTTTTATTTGCCCAAGGAGTAGCAAAAGGGATCAGAGATGTTGTGCAAGAAAAACCAAAATATCCAATAATACATATTTGCGGAGATAGAAAAATGTCTATGTATGAATACGCTATCACTGGTGGAAGCAAAGTAAAACCTATGACTCTAGCAGATTACAAAGGGGTACCACTGACAAAAAATATGTCCCTAACTAGTAAATATTGGAAATTATACAAACTCGAAGACAGCGATTCTAAGGATAGTTAATATTACTACTGACGTAAGTTAAGAATCGGAACAATTTTATTGTCATCCATATACTTTATAATTTTTTTATATACATCAGCCTGATTTTCGTTTAAATAAATAAGCCTATTTAACACAGTTTTTAAATTAAAAATATCTTTTTTGTCATAATAATATGAAAGTAGTTTTTCATAAATACCTCTTGCTAGACTAGAATTAGCAGGAAAATTATTTTGGAACGCGATTTCCATTTCTTTCAAGGACTCATCCATGTTCTGTTTACTTCCTTTGTTAAACAACATTATTCCATAGTAGTAATGTGACTCGGCAACCCTTGGATCTTCTTCTACTGCTTTTTTTGACACAACAAGGGCCTCGTCTGTTTTTCTCTGGTTAGTTAAATTAACACTAAGAGCATATAAAATAGTTTGCATGTCTGGAAGTAACTTTAAGGCCTTTTTATAATTCTCTTCTGCCTTTAAACGCATTAAAACCTGCTGATCTGGATACAAATCCGCAAGTAAATCATATGCTTTACCTAGTGCAAGAAAATTATTGGCATAATTATTTTCTTTGCGTGCACTTTCTTCTAATTTGTCTTTTGCAAAAACAACAAACTCCTTGCTAGGATTATCTTTTTCTAAAAATGCACGAAAAATATACTCTGCAAATTTATATCGCAACTCTGACTGTACATACGTCATAGGATAATAAGTAAACTTTGAATTTAGCAATTTTTCTTCTTGCTGCCTGTTTATAAAAATTCTAAGGTTTTTATAAAAAGTAACCATTTGTAAATTTGGAACAACCGTCCAAGCAAAAAAAACTAAGCCTAAAAAGAGAGTGATAAGAATAGACAATACTAAAATGATTTTTTTATCTTTTTTTCTCATAATTTAAACAACTTAAAAACGCAAGCATCGCAAAAAAAGCAAATAGAGTAATTGCTGTATCAAAAACAAAAAGTAGGGATATAAAATAAGCAATTAAGAAGAATAGAATAATTAGTGGAGTAATTACGTGTCCATTCAAAATAGACAAACAAATACGCCTGAATGCAAAAAACCAAATTGAAAGGTAAGAAAGGAGACCCAAAGAACCACTCATCACAAGTAAGTCCATAATTTTATTATGAGCTCTGTCTGCTATGGCAGGATCATAATAAAAAACTTTTGGATTATAATATTTACTCCAAGCAAAAATATAATTATCCCAACCCCAGCCAAATAAAACTCTTGCAGGAGTTAATTCTGATTTAAAGATGTTTATTGATGTTTCTAGGTGCAATACTCTGGCCCTCATAGATCCATCATTTAAACTAGTCTCTACCACTCTGTTAATGCCAGGAATCTTATGCCAAAATATCGAATTATACGTAACGCCGAGAATTAATAAAAAAAGTAAAATGGAAGCACAAGCACATAATCCTAATTTCCTTAAAGAAAATTTGTTAAAAATGATTTTTTCTTTTCCAATAATTACTGCGATTATCGAACAAGCAACAATTGAAACAACAAGTCCAACAAGAGGACCCCGTGTTTTTGATAATAAAATTCCAAAAACTGAAAGCATATTAGCAAATAATCCTAGTACTGAATACCATTTTTTATTCAAAGATCTTCCAATTTGGAATATATATAAACCAGCAAAAATTGAGAATAAATACTGGATTGCTAGAAAATCTGGATTCCCTGAAAGGGCTTCTGGTCTTAATGTGCCACTTAACGCTTGCCACAATTCAATAAAAAATAAAACAATGGCTACTAAAGAAGTTAAAGCAAAAAAGTGTTCCCAGTCTTTTTTATTAAAAAGTAGTCGTAAAGATATAAATAAAGTAAATATTGAAAAAATAGTTAAAAATCCCTCACTTCTTTGAGGATCTCCAAAGAATGCAACTGTGTGATCAAAAGCAAAAACAGTACTGAGAATCAACAAAAAAATATTTGCCGAAAGAGCTAAAAAAAGATGACTCCTAACCATATTTTTAATCGACAAAAAGATCTCTTCTTTTTCTTTGGAGAAAAGCAATATACAAGTAATTAAAAGAAAAACCAAAAAAGATATTCCTCTGAGAAACATAACTTTCCCTCCAATAAAAGGAGAAATAATATTAGACATGACAATAAAAGGCGTTAGGCAGGTTGCCATTATTATCCATTTTGTTGCCTTTAAAATATTCATATATAGAACTATACCAAAAAATACGTTTTGGGCAAACAAAAAACACCCCGAAGGGTGTTTTTTGTTTTACCTTTTACATAAAGATAATTGTCTAATTATTTCAACTAGCTATTATTGTTGAACAACAACTGCTTGCATTGAAGGATAGTTAGCAATCTTACCTGTTACGTCAGTGACCGTGATTGATCCACCACCAGTAGTATCAGCCCAAACAAATCCGCTTGAAGCGACTAGGTTTGTGGTGATTTTGTTATACCAAGATGCTGAACCACCAGAAGTGATAGAAGCAATTGGGATATATACTCTGAAGGTTTGTGATCCACCACCAGCCAATAGATATCCTGTAGTGCTATTTAATGTCACTGTGATTGTTCCACCTGTGGTTGCAGTAAAGTTACCAGTTGCACTTAATCCAGTCGTATTGTAGTTTGCATCTTTTACGATAACTGGATTACCAGCTCCTGTAGCAACAGTTAATGAGCCACCTGTGCCGGCACCATTCAAAGAAACATTGATTGGGAAGCTAACCATTGTAATTGGACCTGCTGTGTCTGCAGAGATCGTTACATCAATAGCTTCTACTGAACCCGTAGTAATGTTTACACCTGTTGGAGCTGCAACTGTTACTGTTGGCTTTGATCCAACTAGTATCATTGTTTGAGCACTATCAACTGGCATAAGAGTTGATGCTGTACATCCTGTAGCACATAGTGTTGAGGTTGTACCACCCATTGTGTATTTAACATAACTCAATCCCATTAGACTATCAATATCACCAGTTACGGTAGTTGCTACACCAGTAGGACCTACTGCAGAATATGACATCTTTGCGTCTACTGTTACTCCTGCTCCACCCTGTGGAACTGGAATACTAAGTCCTGTTAGATATGCTACACCTGAAACCATTGGAGCTTCTACAGATCCAACAGTAACTTTTGTAACAGCACCATGACCACCAGTTTCAGCAAATTTGAGTTCAGAAATCGTTGCTGAACCATTTGCTGCTGTGAATTTGAATTGTGCAGTAGCTGCATTTGTGATACCAGCGGTTGTTCCTCCTGCAATGTTTTGACCTGCTGTTGTACCAATTGTTGATATTACAGGGGTACCGAATGTACCAACAGCTACGATAACTGTTTGACCAGTAAAGATCGTACCTGAGTTACAACCATTAATTGAGCCACCGATCTTTGAAGGACTACATAGTGATACGTTTGAAGTAGAACCCAATGCTGTAACAAAGAGTTTAGTGATAACAGTTGCTGAACCAGCTGTTGAGCCGATATCAGCAAATACATCAAGAGTCTTTGTTGTTCCTGGGGCAATTGTAAAGTCAACTGAGAAATTATTTGTTGAAGTTTCACCAGCTGCCGCAGTTGAAGGATTTATAGGTATTGCTCCATTTCCTGAAGTCTCAGAAGTCTTCAAATTTGAATAGTTCGTAGAACCAACGGTTGTAAGTGCAAGAGCAACTTGAAGGTTGGTGATGCGTACTGATTCAGATGAGCTTTGATTCTGTATAACGAACGATGCGATCTTTGTGTTAGCTGTATTTGGGCTAACTGTTTGACTATTAGCAAAACCGGCGTTCTTTGCAACAGCAACTACACCAGTCTGTACTGATAGGACATTACCCGTAACTGCAGCGATAGCTACTGAGTTGTGTGAATTCATACCTTCACCACCAGTTGCTCCTACTACAAGATTAGCGGACACTGAACCATCGACATAGTTTACACTAGCGATTGTTCTAAGATCTGCCTTAACTTCCAAATAACTATCAACTCCAGCTGGCACAATCATTTGTGAGCCAGGAGTTAATGCTACGTTTCCTGAAGACCAGTTTGCAGTCTGAGAACCAATCTGTGAACCGTTGAAGTAAACAGTTACGTTCTGAAGACCATTGACTGCTGGAGTTCCCATACCAGTAATAACTGGCAAGATATCTAAGGTGTTAACCTTTACATCTTCTCCATAACCATGAAGTTTGAACTTTGCGATAGTTACATTGGTTGCTCCACCTGTAACTGTAGTCATACCCTGGAAAGTAGAATCAATGGATGTAGAAATTGTTCCTGCATTTATAATGATTGATACTGCTGTTGTGTTTGTGCTGTTGATACCTGTTGCAGCAACATTTATCCCAACTTGTGCATCAAAGAGCATCAGGTCTGAAGCTTGCTGGATTGAAACTTGAACTGTTCTTGCTGATCCCTTTACGACATCTGCACGAAGATCAAGTGTGTGTGATCCAGTATTTAGTGTAACTGGAGCTGCTGACATATCGAATGCGAAGTATGTTGAGCCATTGATGACTGTAGATACTCCTGCACTTCCTATTGCTACTCCATCCAAATACATCTTTACGTTTGCAAGAGCATCAGCTGGTGCTGATCCGATAACTCGGAAATTTGCACTCTTGAAAAGAAGATTGTGTTGATTAACCTGAAATGGAGCTGACCATACTGTATAGCCAAGAGTTCCTGGATTTACTGTAGGTGTGCCAGTAACTGTGTTTCCACCGTTGAATGCCAATGCTCCAAGTGTTGATGGAGCTGAAGCAATAAACATGCTATTTCCTTTTACAGAAACTGCATTTGCTGTACCACCAGTGACTGTATAGCTAGTCAAGGTTATAGCTACGTCGTAAGAAGTTGTCGATGCAACATCAGCGCGAACTGATAGAACCTTCGAACCACTTACTGCTATATTTAAACCTGACATTGTCAAGTCACCAGAGTTGTTGAATGAATATCCATCTGTCAAACGAGTCATGCCATCGTATAGGTATACATTTGAAAGAGTATTTTGATCTGAAATACCACTTCTCTTTAGTGTAACTGAGCTAATTGTGCCAGTTCCTGTAAAGGCAAAGTGTGCAAGATCAGCGGTTGCTTGACCTGCGACAATTGTGCCAGATGCAGGATTATCAGTTGCTAAAGATACTACTAGAGGACCGGAGGTTACAGGTGGTGTAGTAGTTGAGCATGGAAGACCAGTGGTTGAACTAAAGCCAGATGTTGATGTACAACCTGCTGGTAAGTTAACTCCACCTGAGCATGGAAGACCAGTTGTAGTACTAAAGCCAGAGTTTGATGTACAACCTGCTGGGAAAGTACCGCCTACTGTGCCTGCTAATGCTGCTCGAGTCTTTGCTCCGACTATTCCATCAACTGGAGTAAGACCTTTTTCTGTCTGGAATACTTTTACAGCTGCTTTGGTTAAATTACCAAAGTAACCTGTAGCTGGAGAAACTGAAAGCTTTTCCTGTAAACAGGTAACTTCAGCTCCTCTCATTCCATATTTCAAAGTCTTAGTGATTGTACAATCTGCTGCAGAAGCTTTTGCTGGTTGAAGAGCAACTACTCCTACGAACAAGATAGCGACAATCATAAGTCCAAGAAGGAATTTTGATTTTAATAAATTACTCATAATATTTTTCTAATTTATTCGCTTGTCTTAATTTGTCTTAACTTTTAAATCAAGAAAAATTTCAGATGCGAATTGTGTGCCATTAATAAGTTTCGACAAAACTAAAAGCACACTTTTTCTATCACCATCCCTCGTTCGCCAATAATTAATAATAGATAATAATGAGACAAACTTATGATAGTGAACAGATTAAACTTAATTGAAAACATAACAATATTGCCTTACGAAATGAATCCGTAAGACTATTCTTATTCTTGTTTTCAATGATCCTTCCTTGTTTTCCCTCAAAATTTTTTCGACGAAATTGTGAGCGAAAACAAATACAATTTGCGAATACAGAACACCACATAAACAAATGCGTAGTTCTGTAAGCACAATAACATTATAATATATCACTAAAATACAGCAATATATTATGTGGATAACCAGTTAAAATAACGAAAATATTTTTAAACTAGTTAAGTCGATCTATAAATATAGACGACTCCACTAGATGATTCTTACATATTTTTGCCAAAAAAGCAACCAAAATCTGCCTTTTATATGAAATATTTACTCCACCTTTTTTCTCCAGATTTCTTAAGGACACCATCATGAACCATAGAAACAAGCTCTCTTTGTAGTGTCTTCTCCCCGCAAGAGACAAGGGCACCCTCTGCAGAGTTTTTTATGTCTGTTATTGTGGCTCCACCGGATTGTGGAAGTACTATTAATTTGTTTTTTATTATGCTTATTATCTCTTCTCTTCTCTTTCCTTTTAGGACATCATAGCTCTGAGTTGTAGAATGAGTCAGTGGCGATGCCGGGCGATAAAACTTGGTTCCCGAAAATGAAGAATTCTTATCGGACACACCTATCCCTCGCAATGCTTTTAATAAAGTACTTCCCTTTTGGACACCGATTCTAGTTGGTTGAGAATGTCCGATAGAATTTGAATTACTCATTTTTGGTTTTTCAGAAGTTAGGAAAGTTTGTCCTGTTTTTTCATCTTCTTTCATAAACTCTTCTAGCCACATTGGATTCTTTTGTGAAGTGAAATCTTTGATAGATTGTTGCAGTTCAAAAAACTCTTTTTTAAGAATATTGGAATTCATCTCTGAAATCATCCTGACCCCTAGACAGATGTCCAAGAAAGACATTATCTCGGCTATTTTCTCAGACATCAATGATGCCCCATATTCTGTATGGTTCAATTGGACTAAGTGCATGTCTGATATAATACCAGCACCAAGAATTCGGAGTTTGTTTCGTAGGGGCTCTTCTTTGTCCATTATATCTGTGACCATATATAATGCAGTAATAAGCTTGTTGGTCTTTGTATAACCAATATGAACAGCGTTGTCCTTTATGGCAATATTTGATTCAGCCGAGTTGGTTGAGGAGTCCTTTAGGTTTTTATTTTCCCCTAACATGTTGTCCATTATATATAAAAGACAACTTCTGTCAACATCAATATCGGACTCTAGCTACGTTAAAAGAAAAGGTTATTGTTTTATAATGCACACATAAAATGAAGCTTCATTTTTGCTCTGCTCGTCGTTCAAGAAAATAATAAATGGAGTACCATTTTTATTTTCTAAACTCCTGCGCAAGGCATTCTAAAACAACAACCTTCTCTTTTTATTAAAATCATTTTAAATAAAAAGTGAAGAGAAAAAACATGATTTGTGGTAAAATGACTTTATGGCAAAAAATGATAAAAAAAACGACACAAAGTATCAAAAAAATGGTAAAAATAATTCAAAATCTTTATCCCCAATTAGTAGATTAAAAATAGAAACACGGCATACAATTTGGGGAATAATATTCTTCGTTCTAGCACTATTTCTTTTTCTGTCACTCTTTGGGATGACGGGACCTGCTGGAAAATTTATTTATGATTTTTTGTATTATTTATTTGGCTATGGATATGTATTACTGCCCGCACTCTTTCTATTGCTCGGGTGGTCTTTTATAAAAGCAGAACGACCAAACATAGGATGGACCCGCACTCTGAGCGGAATAGCTTTTCTTTTATCTGGACTTGGAATAATAGATATTCCATCACTAAATAATTCCGGGGGGCTATTGGGAAGAATCCTGTCTGTGCCTCTTGTTTCACTTTTTGATGTCTACGCCTCAATAATTTTTCTCGGAGCAATTTTAATAATTTCTATTCTAGTCATGTTCGACGCAAGACCAGAACTACTACCTTTGATCAAAAACATTTGGGCATTTATAACTAGAAGAAAATCAAAAGAATATGTACCAGATTCGACCGAAGAATACGCCGAAGAAAAAGAAGAGTTAAAAAATTCTACTCCACCAGAAACTTCGCAAGATGAAGAACAAAGTTCTTCTATGGATAAAATAAAAAAAGCTCTAGGTGTAAATAAAAAAGAAGAAAAGATCGAAGAAGAAGATATCCCAATCAAAAAAAGAAAAGGCGGATTGATCTCAACATACGTTCCTCCCCCACTTTCACTCCTTGAGGAAGATAAAGGAAAACCAAATACTGGTGACATAAAAGCAAACGCAAATATTATAAAGCGTACACTTGCAAATTTTGGAATCGAAGTAGAGATGGATGAAATAACAGTCGGACCAACAGTGACACGCTACGCATTGAAACCCGCAGAAGGAGTAAAACTTTCTCGCATTGTGGGACTTCAAAATGATCTAGCCCTAGCACTCGCAGCCCACCCTATCCGCATAGAGGCACCTATCCCTGGAAAATCTCTTGTAGGTATCGAAATTCCAAACAAATCAAAATCAATAGTCGGACTCGCAACACTCCTCTCCGACGAAAAGTATCAAAATTCTCCAAAGCCACTCACTGTGGCACTCGGTCGTGGAATTTCCGGAAAAGCTGTATTTGGAAACTTGGCAAAAATGCCTCATGCCCTCGTAGCAGGAACAACTGGATCTGGAAAATCTGTCACCATACACTCCATGATAGCTTCCCTGCTATACAGAAATGGACCAGATGATTTAAAACTTATTTTAATAGATCCAAAACGTGTGGAACTAACTCTATACAATAAAATCCCACACTTACTTACCCCTGTTATCACAGATGCAAAGAAAACAATCCTTGCTTTAAAATGGGCAGCAAAAGAAATGGATCGACGTTATGATATTTTGGAAGCAGAATCTGTACGAGATATAGAGTCTTATCATAACAACGTATATAACACTAGAAGCAAAAAATCCATCGAAGCTGGAGACGACGTTGCTCCAGAGGTAGATCGTTTACCTTATATAGTTATAATAATAGACGAGTTGGCGGATATCATGACTGCATATCCAAGAGAACTCGAATCAGCCATAGTGCGACTAGCCCAAATGTCTCGTGCTGTCGGTATCCATCTTATTCTTTCGACCCAAAGACCAGAGGTGAATGTCATTACAGGACTCATCAAAGCAAACATCCCTGCTCGTGTCGCACTCAAGGTATCTTCACAAATAGACTCACGCACTATCCTCGATGCTGGTGGCGCAGAAAAATTGCTCGGTGCTGGAGACATGCTTTACTCTTCTGGTGAAGCACAGCCAGAGCGTCTACAGTCGGCATTTATTTCGGAAGGAGAAGTTAAAAAAGTCGTCAAATATTTAGCAGATGCTTATAAAGATGAAATCTTAGAAGAAATATCTATAAGCAGCGGATCGATATCAGCAGATAAATCTATTTTCGAAAGTGTTCTTGATGATGAAAAAGAAGAGGAAGAAGATGAAATGTACGAAGAAGCCAGAGCCTGCCTTATCGAGGCCGGAAAGGCATCTACTTCATATCTACAAAGAAAACTCGGACTAGGATATGCGAGGGCTGCGCGACTCATGGATATGCTTGAGAGTCGTGGAGTGATAGGTCCTGCTGATGGAGCAAAACCACGAGAGATTTTAGAAAAAATAAATCGGGACGATAATGGAAATAATGTAATATAGGAAATGAATAAAGATGCAAAGAAGATTTTAAAAATAGTGTCTGTTTCTGTTTTTTTTCTTTTTATTATAATATTTGCGTTTATTAATTCGATGGATTTGGTGTTCGGTGTAAAAATAAAAAATGTAAATATAGTAGATGGATCAAAAGTTACGAATAGTATTATAGATATCACGGGTGTAGCAAAAAATGCAGTAAATCTGACATTAAATGGAAGAGAAATATCTATAGACAAGGCTGGGAATTTCAATGAGACTATTGCACTATCTTCAGGATATAATATTATTACCATAAAAGCCCGAGATAAATTTGGGAATAGTGATGAAAAAGATTATAAATTAATTTACGAATAACAACATGGTCAAAAAAGTAAAAGAAGAAAAAAAAATGGGAGGAGATGGATCAGTATTAAATGATACTTTAAAAGCAATACAGACAAAATTCGGCGAAGGATCAATAATGAAATTCGGCGATTCACCGAAGGTTGATATAAATGTCATCCCCACTGGTTCTCTCGGCCTTGATATGGCACTCGGAGTAGGTGGAATACCACGTGGAAGAATTATTGAAATATTTGGACCAGAATCTTCAGGAAAGACTACCCTATCACTACACATAGTGGCAGAAGCACAAAAGCTCGGAGGAATCTGTGCATACATAGACGCAGAACATGCAATGGATCCAGAATATACAAAAAAACTCGGAGTAAATATAAATGATCTATTGATCTCTCAGCCAGATACTGGAGAACAAGCACTCGAGATAGTAGAAAGTTTAGTCAGAACTGGAAAGATTGACGTAATAGTCGTCGACTCTGTGGCAGCACTTACCCCGAAAGACGAGATCGAGGGTGACATGGGAGCATATCATGTCGGGAAACAAGCACGACTCATGTCTCAAGCACTCAGAAAACTCACAGCTATCGTTTCAAAATCTAAAACTGTTGTCATATTTATCAACCAAATCAGAATGCAAATCGGAGTGATGTTTGGCAACCCAGAAACTACACCTGGAGGCAAGGCCTTGAAATTTTACACCTCTGTCAGACTTGATATTCGAAAAATTGCTCAAATTAAAAAAGGAGAAGACGTCGTCGGCTCACGTACCCGAGTGAAAGTAGTGAAAAATAAAGTGGCTGCCCCATTCAAACAAACTGAATTTGATATCATATACAACGAAGGAATCTCAAAAGAGGGAGAAATCATAGCACTCGGTGAGAAATTCAAAGTAGTTGAGAAAAGCGGTAATTCATATTTTTACACCTCAGGAAAAGAAGGTGCTGAAAAAGTAAAGTTGGGAGTGGGTTACGACGCTACTCGTAAATTCTTGAAAGAAAAAGAAAATTCAAAAATAGCAGACCAAATACTGAAAGAAATCCGCAAAAAATTCGCAGAAGAAGCATAAATCCTCTCCTCCTTGTGTCACAATTACCACCCCTTTATTCCCCTCCTTGATTAAGGAGGGGAAAGTTTGATTTTAAAATTTATTCTGTTAGTATGGAAATATGTCACAATTACAATACAGCGAAATAAGAGAGAAAAAAATAATAATTTATAATGATGATCCTTGTGAAGTTGTAGAGTCACACGTTGCTCGAACACAACAGCGAAAACCTCAAAATCAGGTCAAGTTGAAAAGTTTAATCACGGGAAAAACTATTGCTGCTACTTTCCACGTTGCTGATACAGCAGAAGAAGCAGATATTAGTAAAAAGGAAGTAAAATTCTTATATCACAATCGTGGAGAATTTTGGTTTTGTGATCCAGAAGACCCTAAAAATAGATTTAAACTGGACGAACAATTGATGGACAATAACACTGCTAAATTTTTAAAACCAAATGAAAATGCAATCGCCCTCGTCTGGGATGACGATGATGAAGAAAAAACTATTAAAGTATCTTTACCTGTAAAAATGGAATTCAAGGTAAAAGAAGCTCCACCTGCAGTTCGCGGAGATACTTCTAAAAGCGGAAATAAAATAATAACCTTGGAAAACGGCGCAACCCTAAATGCTCCGATGTTTATAAATGAAGGCGACACCATCCGAGTCAACACTGAGACTGGAGAATATGTGGAACGTGTATAGACACGTGAACATTCTGAGCCTAACAAGGCGAAGAGTCGAGCGAGTGTAAACGAGCGAGACCCTGAGTCACCCACTTTCTTACTTGACTTTTTTAACAATTAATGTTATGCTCTATAAGTATCTAGTTCATTAAAAATGAACTCATATTTTTTGTTTTCAATATGGCTCTTTGAGTGCCAGTTTTATTGGTTTTTAAGGAGCTATATTGAAAAAAGTTAAACTATATATACCAAATTCACAATTTTTTTAAACTAAAAACAAAAGAAAATGAGAACAAGAACCATTGTCGCACTCGTTGCCTTTTTGGCAATTTTTGTTTCCTCCTGTAAAAAAAATGAAGGAGCAGATCTGTTTAAAACATTAACACAAAGTAACGGAGACCTTGCAGCTACCTCGCCTAAAAATGCTTTTCAGGAACTGAAGGTAGCTTATGTCCAAAGTCTCTCAATCCCCTCTCAGTTTTTAATTGAGGGAACAACAATTGACATGGCAACATTTAATTGCATGTCAAACTCCCCAACTGGAGTAACAATAAAAAGTTTAATTGTTGCTCTGCCTGCCAATACTTCAACTTCAGTAAGTCTTACCGTTGATGGTACTATGATTTCAGCTGCAAATGTAACCGGTAATACTGCTCAATTCTATGGATTGAACATCGTCGTACCAGCTGGCAACCCAGGAGTTAATATCATAACGGGGGTCACGTTAAATTGTATAGGTCCACAACAGTCAGAATGTACTGGTGTCTCAAATTCGGATGTAAACATCACGATAACATCTATCACCTTCACAAATAACAGTTCTGGAATAACCAAAACAACCTGGTCGGGAGCAATGAGTGTAAACAATAAACTTGTCTGCACTAAACCGATAGTTAATATGACCGCTTCAAATGAACCGGGGTTTGTTTCTGGGAATATTCAAATCGGAATGTTTACAGTTTCTGCTGATTGTCACGGAGCTATCGCAATATCGCAAATACCAGTTCTAATTGGTATTTATGGTACAGCAACTATAGTTCCAGAGACAGTGGAACTGAGAAGCCAATACAACAACACTGTTGTTGTTGGTAAAAATGGAACAAATGGAACCGGAAGTCTCAGTGGTAGTGGAAATTTCATTCTTACTACTCCGAGAATAATTTCAGATGGCATGTCTGAGACATACACCGTATGGGCCACATTTAGTGGAGTAACGGGTGGAATAGGCACCCAGTCCGAAAGTTTTTCCTTAGGACAAAAAAGCTGTTTTCTGTGGACCGACATGGTCAGTAACACAACAGAAATTAACGGAACGTATATTTTGAACTGGCCAACAGTGTCCCAGGTCAAAACAAATTAAGTCTTTCAACAAAACAAAATGAAAGACAACAGCCTCGCAAGATTTGCGAGGCTGTTTTTATTTTAATACAAATAGTTAAATAATTAAACTATCCTCCAATTGTTTATCTTGCTACGAAAGGAAGAAGTCCTAGAAATCTAGCATGTTTTATGGCAAGGGCTAGCTGACGTTGATTTTTTGAAGTCACCCCTGTACGTTTATGACCCACTATTTTGCCGTTTGGGTTTAAAAATTTCTTTAGGATTTCTATGTCCTTATAATCTATGTGTTTTATATTGTTTGCTGAAAAATAATCTTGTTTCATATATTTTTAATTAATTAAAATGGAATATCTTCTGGATTAATATCTTCTTCTGGGTATTCTATCGAATCTAATTCCTCCCCTTTTGTCTCTTTTGGTTGCGCTTGAGTTTGTGCTCCACCAGAACTACTTCCTGTTCCCTTTGGTCCAAACTGGGTACGATCTGCAACAATTTCGGTACGATATTTTTTCTCTCCACTTGTTTTATCATCCCAACTTCTTGTTTGCATTCTTCCTTCAACCAACATTGAATTCCCCTTCTTCATATATTGAGCCACTGTTTCTGCTTGGCGTCCAAACACTACAACATTATGGTAATCAGCAGACTCTTGTTTTGCCCCATTTTTGTCTTTCCACACACGATTTGTGGCAAGAGAAAAACTGCAAACTTTTATCCCTGATGGTAAAGACCTCAGTTCTGGATCGCGTGTCAAATTTCCTATTACAATTGCTTTATTTAAATACATATTGTTTTTAGATTATTTTTATAATTAAACAGCAACCATAGCATCGATTTCTTTGTCTATTTCTTCTTTATTTATTTCAGTATTTTCAGCAGATGCTTCTTCGCCATTTTTTGCTACAGTTTTCCTGTGTGCCCCATCTCTGTATACAAATCTTTTTGTAGCTATTGTATTTTCCTTTACTGTCTTTATTATTAAAAATCTGATTATATTAGAACTCAAATCAAGTTTTTTCTTTAGTTCTAATACGCGAGCAGGATCAATCTCAAATTTTACCCAGCCAAAATAAGCTGTCGTGAATTTGGTATGAATATTAGAAATAACTTTTATCATTGGATAAGCTAGATTTATGATTTTTGGCATTTCATCCGAGATGATATGTCCACCAAACGAAGAAACAAGCTCTTTTAAGTTGCCATAGTTTGCCGGCAATTCTTCCTGAGATATGTTAGGAACAAATAAATATCCAACTTCATAGACTCTAGGATCGCTAGAAAACGCCTCATCTATGTCCATTGATGTTTCAATTATGTTATTTTCATCTTTATTTTTCTTATCTTGCATAGGTTTCATAGTAGCAAAAACTTCAGAAAAAGTAAAGCGTCGTTGTAGCGCCTATGTATTATTGAACAAAAAGTGTACTAACTGGAGAAAAAGGCTTTTTCTTTATAACAGTCTCTATATATTTACCATTTTCCCAATGTGTAATATATGCATTGGCAGTACTTTTCGAAGAAATAAATCTAAACTTATCATCTACGATCTCTATTGCCATGCAATTGTCTAATGCCAATGCAAATCCTTTTGTATTTTTCATTACCCTTTTCAACTCAGACTTTCGCTTTTTTTCTATGTCATAGTGTGGGCAAAAAAGTCCATCAACAAAATCAAGCCCCTTCACTCTTATCATGCCTGCATTTTTATTTGAAAAAACAAGTGAATCTGAATTTCCATATTTAAACCAACATATAGCACCAGCAGAAATACCAGAAAGAACTATATTATTTTTATATGCTTCTTCTAGAATCTTATCGAGTCCTAATTTACGCCATACTTTCATCATTTTTAATGTATTTCCTCCACCGACGTATATGATGTCAGCTTTTAATATCTTTTTTCTTATATCTTCTTTTGAGTTCTTTTCTTTTATTAAATAAAGGACATCAGTTCTGCATTTTAATCTAACACCAAAATGTTTTTTTACTACTTCATAATAAGATTCTGAATCACCGCTGGCAGTAGGAATAAATAAAAGCAATGGATTTTTCTTTCCACTTAATTTTATTATTTCCTTATCAATAGACATAGTTTCAACTTTTGTACCAGGTCGTCCTATCTCACCACCACCCAAAGCTATTATTTTACCCATGGTTAAAAAATACCATATTAATAAGAATAAAAAAAGCCCTTTTGCAATTTTTAATTGCAAAAGGGCTTTACGATAAATTATGGGAACAAACGATTTGGTCCACGATATATATAAGTAACTTCTCGGACATTTTTCAAGCCTAAAAGTAACATTAAAAATCGAGTTAAACCAAAACCGAATCCTCCATGTGGTGGGACACCATAGCGAAAGAAATCCAAATAAAAACTAATCGAATCAATAGGAATATTCTTTTCTATGGCCTGCTTCGTAAGTATTTCTACTCTGTGTTCCCTTTGTGCTCCTGTGGTTATCTCTAATCCTTTATACAAAAGGTCAAAACTTTTTGTTGTACCATCCTCATTTCTCATGTGATAAAAAGGACGAATACTCTTAGGATACCCAACAACAAACATAAATTCGTGATTAAGATTTTTTCTTACATACTCATACAAAATCCTTTCTCCTTCAGGGTCCAACTCACCTGCGTATTCATCTGGAATGACGTAACCAGTTTGTTTTACAATTTCCAAGGCTTCGTTCATGGGAATTCTCGGAAAAGGAACACTGGGAATAACTACTTCAGTACCAAATTTTTCTTCAATAAGTGAGCCAAATTTTTCTTTGATATCTGTTAAAATGTTCAACAGCCATTTTTCTTCAAAAGACATTACATCCTCAAAAGAATCAATCCAAGAAAATTCAGCATCAACGCTAGTGAATTCAGTGTCGTGTCGTGAAGTAAAAGAAGGATTAGCACGAAAAACCGGACCTATTTCAAATACTTTTCCAAATCCAGCAGACATCGCCATCTGTTTATAAAACTGAGGACTTTGAGCTAAATATGCCAAAGTATCAAAGTATTTAACTGAAAAAAGTTCAGCTCCAGATTCACTGGCTGCCCCGATTAATTTTGGAGAATGAATTTCAATAAAATTTTCATCAATGAAAAATTTACGCATAGACATTTCCAAAAAAGTTTGAATTCTGAAGATAGATAAATTCTCGAACTTTCTTAAATCAAGGAAGCGCCAATCCAAACGATCCTGCAAAGACGCTAGACCATCGATAGGCATAGGACTATTTGCCAGAGATAAAATAGAAATACTCTCAGGAATAATCTCATATCCATTTAACTTAACCAATGGATTAGAAATCAAACTTCCCGAAACTTCAATGGTTGATTCTGGTGTCAGCTTGGACAGAGTAATTAAAAGATCTGAATTTTCTTCATTCTTCCAAACAAATACCTGAACCTTAAAGCCGGAATCTCTCACAATTAGAAAAATGGCTTTTTTCTGATCACGGACACTCTCGACAAAACCACGCACTAGAACCTTATTACCAACTTGTAATTTAAGTTCCCTTATTAAGACTCTCTTCATTTCTAGAAGTTTTTAAATTTATTTTTACTTAAGGCATAATCGTTCGTCTCACAACTCTTGGAAAAGGAATACAGTCACGAACATGAGGAATATTTATCAACCAACGCATGAGTCTCTCGAGACCCATACCAAATGCAATATGAGGCACACAGCCGACCTTGTGAACATCTTTTACGAAGTCATAGATCTTATCTTTCTCTTTGTTTTTTTCTGCCATGCGCTCATTCAACATGCTTATCTCGCTGATCTTTTCAGCAATACCAAGAAGTTCACCGTAGCCATTGTTGGCAATCAAATCTGCGACCATCGTTAATTCATTGTCTTCCGGGTCAATGCAATATGGAAAAGGTTCAATAGTTCTGGGAATACCAACAATCCAAAATGGACTATTGTAATTTCTCGAAAGAATTTCTTCTTCCTCACTTCCCAAACTGGAACCAAAATTTATATCCATACCACCTTGCTTTAATAAATCAATCGCATCGCGATAATTTAATCTCGGAAATGGAGCCTTTAATCCATCCAAACACAAATCACAACCAATCACTTTCATCAATTCGACTGCTCTTTTCTTCAACTCCTCGCCAACATAAACAAAGATACTTTCAACAATTTCAATAATATCTTCTCTGTTGCCCCAAGCAATCTCTGCCTTTATGTGCCAATATTCAATCAAGTGCCTCTTGCTTCGTGATTCCTCTCCTCTGAAGGAAGGACCCATGTTGTAAACTTTTTCAAAAGCATGAACAGCAGATTCCAAATAAAATCCGGCACACTGAGAAAGAAAAACGTCTTCTTCTCTAATGGTGACACCAATAGCAGTAGAGCCCGCATACAATGGAGCTGGAACAAGGATCGGAGCGTCAAAATCAGTGAAGTTGTTTTGCTCAAACCACTCTCTCAGGATATTTTTCAACAAATTCCTAAACTGGAGAATGGCCATTATTTTTGGATTCCTGATATAAAGATGACGATATTTCAAAATCAAATCGGTATATCGTTCATCGAAAATATCAAAATCCATTCGAGGTGAAGGAGTAATCTCCATTAAAACATCACCAATCAATGATAAACTACTGACAAGTATTTCATAATTATTTTTCATGTTTTTAGAAAACACTCCAATAACAGAAACAGCTGATTCAGTTTTAATCTTAGAAGCTAAATCAAAATTTGACCTTTCATCAAATTTTTCTTCAACGACTACCTGGATTTCTCCAGTAGAATCACAGACATCCAAAAAAATAATATTTTTATGGATTCTTTTACTCTTAATCCAGCACAAGATTTCTACTTCTTGATCCTGTGGGCCCATACGTAATAGGTCTTTAATAAAATTTTTCTTCATAATTCGCTATTTTTTTGTTAAACAACACTATAATTAATCTGCCGATAGAGTAATATAAATTTTTAGTTTTGTCAATTTTATAAATACAAAAAAAGGATTACTTAATAAAAGTAATCCTTCAAAGGAATAAAAAATCCTAATCAAACATTTCCTCATGGGAAACAACAATAACTCCACCTTTACAAATCCAAATGTTCCTTACATTCTGATTAAGAACATTTAATCTTTCAGCAATAATGAGACGCATGATGGAAATAGCTTCCATCGCCTGCATTTCCAATTTTAACATCTCAGCAAAGGATAAAGGTTCATCTCCCTTTTTTGTTGGAGGATAGTTAGATAAGTAAAAGAGAAAGCATTTTTTTTCAAACAAACTTGCTTCCCCTATCACAGTATCATCTGACCGGATTTCTCTTTCAATTTCAATAATCGGAACACTTAATATCTTTTCAAGAAATGTTCCTTTAATGTCGTTAAAGAACGACTCTTTTTCTTCATTTTTCATAGCTCTGAGTATTTAGATTAAGAAATTAAAATTTTTACAATGAACTAAAAAGAATAGTACCCAAAAACAACCAAGCTGTCAAGTTTAGTATTCTCAAGCAGATTTTTTATAAAAATAAAATAAAATTTAAATCGCATTCAATTGAACAAAGAATGTAGATCCTTTGTCCTGGCCAGGAGACTCTACCCAAACTTTTCCACCATGTGCTTCTACTACGAGTTTCACTGTATAAAGACCATATCCAGTGCTATCTACATTTACTTTTACTGAATTTTTACCCCGGCCACCTTCAGTAAACAAATTCTTCTTGTCCTCATCTGTAACCCCTACCCCAGTGTCTTTTACATAATAAGTAATTATATTATTTTCTTTCTTTAGGCCGACAGTTACTGTGCCAGAAGCTGTATACCTGATAGAATTTTCAATAAAATTATGCACAACTTCTTTGAGCCAAAATGCATCTCCATTTACAATGCAATCATCTCCTGTAATTTCTTTTTCTATTTTTAATCCTTTCTTTTCTGCCTGCTCCTTCTTTTCTTCAAATGTTTTTTCTACCAACTCTTTAAAATTTGTTGGCTTCATATCATATTTTACTGTTCCTTTTTGCAAATTTGCAGCATTTAAAATCAGATCGACAGTCGCCACGCCATTGTTGTCAGACTCCAGCCCCATATCAGCTGCTTTTTTAAGTTCTGGAGAAAGTGGCCCAAACATGCCATCGATCATTCCTGCAAAAATATATTTTGAATGAGTAAATGAACCTTTGACCTTATGTGTGACCAAGTGAACGAGACTTTCTCTCTGTTGAATCAACTGCTCAAGTTCTACATTCAATTTCGCCAATTTTTCCTTTTGCTCAATTTCTTTTTTAACGGATTTGATTAATAAATAACCCAAAACAAATACGAACAACAAAGTAATTATTACAACGATTCTAACGTCTTCAATTTTTCTAATGAATAAAATTATAAACACCAAAAATCCTAGAGCAAGGACTAAAACTTGTGTTCCTATGACTTTAATATTAAAAGCTTTAAATCTAACGATCATGTATGCAATAAAACCGACGAAAATAGGCGCCCCAAGAAGTCCATATTGTCCTATATACCAATTATCAGTTACACTTTCTAATATATTCCCAAGAGAAAAACTTAAAAGAAATGCTAATATTCCAGAAAGCACCAAAATCGCTTTCTTTTTTTCGCTTATCTCTATGTCTTTTTTTATAAACAAAACAGAAACAACCACAATAGAAATTGTATAAAGTATTTCTATAATATAATTATAATAAACCATTACCCCATTTATCGCTGCCCGATCACAAGTCGACAAATCAAAACCAAGAATCGTAAAATTGGTTGGAGTTAAAAATATCACAGGTAAAAGAGGGAGAACTAAAAAAATCTTTGCTAAAAATGAAAAATCTTTCTTGTATAAGAAAACATATATAAAATAAAAAGCAAAAAAATAGATCAACGGCTCAAAAATATTTATCGCTGCCCAAAAAAACATTAAATGGGAAGGCAGTTCTGTTGCCCAAGTAACAAGCGCTGATAATATCCACAATGAAAAACAAGCGATACTCATAAAAAACAACCTATTCTCTAATTTTTTAAAATCCTTAAAAAGCACAACTAAACCAATAAATAATGCTGGTATTAAAGATCCTAAATACGTGTAATACAAAAGTGGTGAAAAAACATTTCCTGAAAATATTAAAAACTGAGAAGGAAACCATTGGCAATCCTGTATTAATGTTGATATTTCAATATTCATGTTTTTATTTAAAAATATTTATTATTTCTTTTGTGGTAGGGATACTTTCCTCGCTTATATAATATGAAAATCTTTCTAGTACAATATATCTATAAAAAGTAACAAACAATGATATGAATATCATTAGCGAGAAAACAATCCAAAATATTTTATCTTTATATATTTTCATGTTAAAGATAGATCACTTAAGTCCGCATCAAATTCTTCATAATTATTCGTTAACTCTTCACCAATATTTATATCTTTTATTGCAAAACATTCAAGATCTTCATCGGAATTTAAAATATCTGGAACAACACATGTCGTGTTTGCTTTTGAAGAATGATTAAAAAATCTAGAATCATCTGTGCACAAAACATAACTCCCTGTCTTTTTACTTATATAGGCATAATTCAAAACTTGTTCCTTTGCCCCATCTGAAAGTTCGTTAAACTTTTCCTTTGGTATAATCAAATCGAAACCATCCTTAAACTCCCACACTTTTGAACCTTTCGGAATGAATTCTTTGGTAAAAATACCAATCCCATGAATATTACTTTGTTTTAGTTCAGTTTTAAAAAGAATCATTTTTTTATTATATCATTATTAATGACTTAGAAGAAAAGCAACCCACGCTTTTTTTAATTTTCTTATCT
>JBAXPX010000006.1:0-37196 GCA_037132055.1 bacterium | reverse complement strand
CGACCATTCCTTAATTTCATCGTTTGCTATTTTTAATAACTTTTCATATTCTCTCTTTTTCATAATAAATTTTTATATTTCTCTAATAATTCGACATAGAAGTCGTATGCTTTAACTATTTTATTTCTCATTTTTTCTAGTTCCTCCATTCGCTTCTTTCCCAACTCTTTCAATTTCTTTTTATAGAAGTCTGCACCCATACCACCTCCCCAGATATTGCACCTTGCACATTGCCATTCTAGTATATCTAATTCATACTTTAAGCAAGCTGGAAGTGATGCTTTAGCCCACATATGTCCTAATTGTTTATTGCTACCTTGTAGATTTTTTGCTCCACAGGTATAACAATTAACTACTGGTTTATCCTTTAGTTTCCTGCACAATTCCCATATCAACCTCTGTATTTTACTGATTGGTTTCTTCGATATTTTGTTTAATTTTGTTTTCTTCATCTTTTCTTATTATCTCTTTCTCACGATTCATTAAAAATACAGTAAATGCTTCCTCTATTCTAAGGTCTGGATGTAGATACCAATAATCCCAAAAATCTCTCCAATCTTTCCACACCACGTTTAGTCCTTTTGGAAAAACTTGTTTCTGGTAACACTCATACCATTCATTAATCATCTCTATTTTTCTTTGTTCAAATTTAAAATCTTCGTCCATTATCTTATTTGTGAATTATCTTTTAAAGCACTGCTATGCCAACTTCTACAATCAACGCAAAACCAACTTCTTTTTCCATATCTAATACCTCTACTTTGAAGATGTTTACTGCCACAACTAGGACATACAGAACGTTCTCCAATAATAATACCAATATTAGGATGGTTTGGTATAAATGGAAGGAGTTTTTTATATACTTCTCTTAACAACCAAACATCTTGATTATTGTATATCCCCATTGTTCTTATAGATTTTTTATCTTCATTTTCACAACCTTTCCATAAACTATATCCACCCGTTTCTGCCTTTAACCCTATTCCCAAATATTCTGCTAGGTCATTCAAACTATTACTAAAGAAATCAAAATTCTTTCGTGCTATCAAAAGTGTGTCTACTTTTTTATATGGTGAAGGAACTCCCAAATCATATTTTGCAAATAGGGCATTTGCTCTACCTATATCAAAAGCATTTCCATTATGAGCAATGACTATATCCGCCTTATTGAAACATTCCCAGAGTTTTTTGGCTAATGCTTTTTCGCTAAATTTATCTTTTTTGTATTCTGAAAAATCTGTTAAATTATAATGAAAAATCTTTCCGTCATTGAAACAACCAGAAAAAGACCATACATACCCGTCTCGTTCTTTCCACACTACGTTTTGTTTCCATTTTCTCCAAGTCCTTACAAGGGCAGGTTCGGTTTCTAAATCAAAATAAAATTTAATTTCTTTCATATTTTTTTACTGCATATTTATAACTACAATCAGAGCAATGAGAACTACCATTCTCTCGTAAATTTTTACACCCTACATTTACAAGCTGTTTGTTTTTTGTAATATACTCTGCATTTTTACAGACCTCGTTTTCTTTATCAAACAAATGGACAGATTCTATTTTTTCTTTACTCTCCTTTAGTTCTCGTCTAATTTTTTTATTTATTAAGTCGTTCCTCTTTGCCATATCTTTTTAATTTATATTTATAAATAGAAAACTCTTTTATAGGAAATTCATTTTCTTCTAAAATGGTTACTCCTATTTTCATAGCTTCGACTAAGCTGAATAAATTGTCTGTTAAATCAAATCTATTATATAAAACTCTTAACGCTTCTTTACTTGCTTGATTTGTCATTTAGTTTTTCATTCAGTAATGTATATCCAATAATGTCTACTAAGTTATCTCTCTTGTGTGAGTAGGATTCTCTTTGTAATTTTAAACCAATCATACACAATGCAACTTGTTGAGGTGATATATTTGTGTCTAATATTCCACTCCATATTTTTGCAGATTGACGGAAAGATTTTTCAACAGAGCCATAAGCACTTCTCCTGTCTCCGTTTATTATTTGTTCTGCTTCTTCCAGAATAGTTTTAGTCATATGTTTAGTATAGCATACTGTTAAAATTGATACTGTATTTTATGTGGATAACTCTTTATATTTAGTTTTTTTCTTTCCGCATAACTCACATTTGTAAAAAAATGATTTTCCAAACAATCTGCAAGATTCTCTCTCACTATTCCAATAGTGATAAAATTCTTTAGTAGTTTTATATTTTTTAAAACAATCCCACTCTGGAATTACCAAAATAAACCGATGCTCCCCTTTCGTAAACTTGCAAAATTTCTTTCTTTTAAGGGAATGTTTAAGAGTCTTTTCTTGTAATTGTTTTTCGATTATATCTAACTTTTTCAATCTTTTTATTTTTATAGTTTAATTATTCCCTAGTGACTAAAGGGTGTTTTAATTTATACTCTTTTAATAACTTTGCCAAATTTTCTTTATTTACTTTGAGCATTTTTCTCATTTCAAGTTCGTAAGGATAGCCACATTTTTCGCAATACCAACAAGTTGAAAACCAGCCATTGTCAAGTTCTATCATATCTATTCTATGTTTAGGGCAAACTACTTCATAGAATTTTGGCTCTGCTCTCAATTCAAAACAATGACCTTTCATAATAATTCAGCAGTAAGATTGCTAGCTATTTAATAATTTTAATATTCTTTCCAAGTTTTTCACAGACCATTTTCAATGTCATTTCTTCTACTACTTCCTCAATATCTTCTATGCCTGTAATTGAAGTAAAGATTTCTTTATTGAAATGAGGAAGATTTTTAAAGAAGTTTTTATCTTCTTGTGATAGAGTTGACCACATTTCTTTCCAAGCGTCTTTATAAAATAGAGTTTTAAGAAGCCCACCTAATTGTTTTGCAGTAGTTGTTTGTTCATCTTTTGATAGGTCTTTATATTCTACCCACTTTGCTATTGGAAGTTTAAAATCTTTAGCTCTTATGTATTTGATTTGAGTATTATATTCTTCTTCTGTGATTTCAATATGTTCTTGGGGAAGATTTTTATCACACCATTCTTTAGTCCAAGACTTTTTTGTTTCTTCTGTGATTTCTTGCTTTTCTTCACTTAAAGCACTATCTAACGCACTTTTTAAGATACTATCTTCTACATCGCTGGCTTTTATTTCTTCACTTTGGGGTTGAGAAATTTTAAGAATATCTGCCTCGCATTCGGGATTACAATGACACTTTATTTTTATTATCTTTTTAGACATATTGTTTAGTTAGATTCTTTTGATAATGCTTCTGATAAAAGACGACTATATTCTTTGCATTTTATACACTTACAATCTATTTTATGCCTCTTTTCCTTTTTCACTTGTTTTGATTTAGACATTGGATTAAGTTTTAGTTAGCCAACCAATACTTCCATAAAATAAAAGCATTATCACAAGAGTCCATTGAGTAAATAATAGTAATGATTTACCTTGAATTAAAACGAACGAAAAACAAATCGTAGGAAGTAATACTCCAATTAACCAAAACCCTATTAAAAACCATTTTATTTTTTTCATATCTTTTGGCAGTGCCTAGTTAAATAGTAATCCCCCTTAAATATATATTAACATACCAAATTTATTAAATGGGGTAAAACTGTGGATAACTTATTGTTGCAGATTTGGGGTCGAACCAATCTTGAAGCTTATGGGGCTTCAGTGCTACCGTTACACTAAACTGCTATTTGGCTTTTAGACTCCACCACCAACACTTACTAAAACTATTTGCGTCATTACAGTAACCCCAGAACCACCATAAAAGAAAATCTGTTTTAAGTCCTGCGTCATACATTTTGATTGCATAAAATGATGCTGGGAGAGGTTTATATCCTCCAGCAACCCTATCACCATTCAATTTATCAACGAACTTTTTTATTAACTCTTGTCTTGGAAAAAGAATCTTCCCTTGCGGTTTTTTTGATTCATATTCTTTCAATAATTCTTCCAAACTTTGCATTAAATAAGTATAGCATAAAATTAAAATAAAAGAAAGGATAGGTGTGGATAACTTATCCTTTCGCTTATTTCAATTTGGGTGAAATCCAATCATTGTTCTATCGTGGTCTAAACATTCGTGTTCAAAATGAACAAGCATAACGGTTGCAGTTCCTTGTGAATCTTTTGGGATAGCATCTCTGCACTCCTTGAAAATATCACAAGTGATACATTTATTCGTCATAATAGTATTCTTTACTGAACAACCAATAATGCGACCACAAGAAATGCAGATGACTAACATAATTACCTCCTTCTTTTTATGGTGATTTCGTATTCATCATTCCAAATTACTTTAGATATGAATTCAATAGTTTCTTCTGGCAACTGATTACCAAATAACATATGCCAAAGTTCGTGGATTCTTCTTGGAAGTTTTGAGACACCCTCTACTCCTTTACCCTTCATTCTACTTTTAGGACGAATGTGGTGTCTAGTTTTCTGGTATGGATTATTGCGTGTTTTCATATACACCTCCTCTATACCATTTTTTAGATTCTCCTAGAACGAAAATCATTCTAATCTCTTTTGAATTATGTTCACGAAAGACACGAATTGAATTTATTTTATCTGTCCAGATTTCCCAAGTTCCCCAGATAGTTCTAAATTCAAGTCCCATTTTCCACATAACTTCATCAGAAGCAATTTCATCTACTACTAACATTATTGTCTCCTTTCTTTTTTTGTGAATAACTTTTTCTTAATTATACCACATTTAAAAAATCTAGTTATCATATAGTTATCCACAGTCTAGTTCTTGGATTTTAAAAGTGTGCTATAATCGAAACACTAATGAGTGTGGTTGGCGAATCCATAAGCCCCTCATCGGATGCCTATTAAATTATGGAGTTGGGCGAAACTGTGCTATGTGTCAAACCCAAACTGTTCTAAACTTTACATTGAATTGATTTTGAGTTTAGAAATTACGTGTTGTTAGGCGTAAGCCGAAAACATAGAGAAAATCAAAAAGAGCACCGAGAAAAAACGGATTTTTGCTTTTTAAATACTAATGCCTAATACTGGCTATTGAGTTCTCTGTGCCTGTGTCATAAACTTTATGTTAAACAAAAGAAGAAAATGTAAAGATTTTATGTCCAAATTGTCATAGAATTGAAGAATTTAAGAAGAATAAGTTATCCACAGTTTTACCTTCCTAGAATTTGATATATGTGTTATACTAAATACAAGACTCCAACAGCAACAAAAAAAAATAACAAACCAATAAATTGTTTATTTATGTGAGTCTTGTTGAAAACTTAGTGATTCAGTCCCTCAAAGAAATTTGAGGAAAGCAATCTCTTATTGGATTGTCGCCCCCTCCCAAAGTGTGTTCTCCGACTAATATGTGCATCGACCCACATATGAACACATTGAGGGACTGGTTCATTAAAATGTTTTATTAACAAGTTTATTAACTAAGACGCTAATAGCAATTAAAAAATTACTTGGCTTAATTAAAAAAAGCGTCTTGAAAAAAATATGCAACATATAAAAAAAATAAAGTTTGCAGAAGTTAGTAAGGTTTCCAAGAATAGTTTAATAAAAGGTTTAACAAGAAAGTCGTCAATAACTCTAACAGAAAACGGAGCAGTTACTTTTAAAAAGTCTGGTTCACGTCTTTTAGATTTCTATGCACAAACTGGAGCAATGAGAAAGAATCCAGCACAAGCTTTAGAGTTATTTAAGAAAGCATATGCAGAGGATGAATTAAGTGCAGTTAAGATTCTTTTCTATCTTCGTGATGTTCGAGGAGGACAAGGGGAAAGAGATTTGTTCAGAACTTGTCTTGAGTGGCTAGGTAGTGAAGAAGCAAAAGTTTTTGAAAAGATAATTAAGTTCGTTCCAGAATACGGACGATGGGATGACTTATTTTTTGATAATGCAAAATGTTTTAAGATGATTGATTCACAACTTATGGAAGATGCTGATAGTGAACATCCATCTCTTTTAGCAAAGTGGATGCCTACAATAAATGCTTCAAGTCCCACAACTAAAGCTAAGGCAAAGTTCATTGCTAAGAAATTAGGTTATACAGAAATGGGTTATAGAAAGCTAGTTCGAAATATTCGTAAAGTTTTGGAAACAGTAGAAGAAAAAATGTCTGCTGATGAGTGGAAGAAAATTAATTACTCTAGTGTCCCATCCCAAGCTTCTAGAATCTATAAGAATGCATTTTTGAAGCACGATGAAAAAAGATATTCAAAGTTTATAGAAAAGGCAGAGAAAGGTGAAGTTAAAATTAATGCTTCAACTCTTTACCCTTATCAAATTTATAGGTCAGTTCAAAATGATTATTCTAAGACCTTAGAAGCCCTATGGAATCAATTACCAGATTACACACAAGGAAAGAACGCTTTAGTAGTAGCTGATGTTTCTGGTTCAATGTCTGGAGACCCTATGTCAGTTTCAGTTTCTTTAGCTCTATATTTTGCAGAACGAAACAAAGGACAATTTAAAGATTATTTTATTACATTCTCTGGAAACCCAGAACTACAAAAAATAGAAGGAAAGAATTTACAGGAAAAAATGAATAATCTAGAAAGGACAGACTGGGAAATGAATACAGACTTACAAAAAGTATTTGACTTAATTCTTGAAACTGCAAAGGAAAATGATACTCCAGAAGATGAGATGCCATCAACACTATATATTATATCAGATATGGAATTTGATAGTGCTTGTCATAAACACACCAACTTTGAAGTTATGAAAGCAAAATACAAGAAAGCTGGTTACGAAATGCCAACAGTAGTATTTTGGAACGTAGATGCAAGAAGCGGACAAAATCTACCAGTCCAACAAGATGAAAGCGGAGTAGCTCTAGTTTCTGGATTCTCTCCAGTGATATTTAAGATGGCAGTAGAAAAAAAGACACCAGAAGAAGTGATGTTAGACACAATCAATTCAGAAAGGTATGCACCTATAAAAATTTAATATAGTTAAGACCCCCACAGCAACACCTTAAATGGTAAAAAATTTCTCTTCTAAAGAAATCTAAGTGGTTCAATTCCACAACAGTGGGTCTTGTTAAAATAATTCCTAAGATGGGAACAGCAACCAAAAATTATCTAAAAGATAAAATCATTGTCCGCAAGGACTCCAAACCAAAGGAGATGAAGAAAGCTCCCCAAGTGGTTCGAAGCCAACTCACTATCTTGTAAAAGAATCTTGTAAAAACTTTATGACAACAGAAAGACAAGAAATTAGAATAAAAAAAGCACTACTAGATTTTGTAAATAAAGAAATTGTTATTCAAGGTTTACCAAATTTAGTATCTGATAGGAAACACGAATTAGTTAATTTACTTTATGGATTATTTTTAGAGTTCAATAAATATACAAATCCACCAAAACTTGACAAAAATTAAAATAATAAGCCGAATGTTTTTGCACTTTACAATAGAATAAAAATTTGCTACACTTAGTAGAAGGTAAATTGAAACATAGATGGGGTGATAGTAATTCGACTACCTACCCAATGGGATAAAAGCACGTGAGTTGTGTGTTGGATAAGCTCTCTAGTGGTCTGTATACACCAACTAGATTAAAAAAACCAGCATCATCCCACCTGTGTTTCAACTAAAGAACCTTGAATAATTATGTGTGATAATTGTCCAGTAGGTTGTCCTCTCTGTCTTGAAGATGATAGAGAAGAACTAGAAGTGGTCGAGGAAGATGAATATGACCCAGATGAAGACTATGATTAGAAAACCAACAGGAGTAAAATTTACTCCACAAGAGTTTAGGGAATTAAATTATTGTCTTGGTTGTAGTCGGATGCTTAAAATAGGAAAGAAGGAAAAGTGTCTAGAGTGCATAGCAAAAGATTTAAAACCCTGTGAGGTGTGTGGTAGATTGTTAGAGAAAGGAATCCATAAACACTACGCTTACGACATAAAAGAAGACAAGCGAGATGAGGAGTTAATACATTATGTTAGTAAAAAAAATGTAAAAGAATTCCTAGAAATTGAAGAAGTAGATAACATATTTTCAGATACCCTTTGTGTCGACTGTAAAGATTGGAAAAGTAAGATTAAAAATGTTTGTTGGATTTGTGGCGATGATTTCCACAACAGTGAAGATTATTATAAACTTAATGGTAATATGTGTGAGCTTTGCTTAGCATATTATAGAAAAAATGGATAAAACAAAAATATACTTAGTAATAAAAATGTTTAACACTTATCTCGGAAGTATGACAGAAGTAATATCTTTTCATTTGAACAAAATGGAAGCTGAATTTATATCATACAAAAAAAATGATGAGAGAAGAGATGCTTTTGCTTCAGCTCATATATATTATAAAGCAGAAGAAGTTTTAGCAGGAGATTTAATAGATAAAAATAGTAAAGAATTTAAAAAGTTTAAAGAAGAAAAGATTAAGTCTATTAATTGTGCTATAAGTAAAGCTAGTGATTGTTCAGCTAATGATTCTAAAGAAATAGAAAAATTAAACGAAGAATTAAAAATTTATGAGTAAAATTAAAGATGACCTCGAAAATAAAAAAGAGTTTGCGAACAAAGAAACGGAAGCGTATGAGAAGGGCTACTATTTCGACTCCGCAAGGCATATCCACCGACTCGATGGCAAAAATCTTAATGGCATCACGACTATTCTGTCAGTAATAGCAAAGCCAGCATTGATACAGTGGTCTGCTAATATGGCTTGTGATTATATAAGTCAAAACATAGTGAGTTGTTTTGATGATTTTATGGTTGTTTCTCCAGCTAATAAGCACTTTGATATGGAGAAGTTTGATAATCTCTTGAAAGAAGCTAGAAACGCACACCGTAAGAAGAAAGAAAAAGCTGGAGATATTGGAACAGAAGTCCATCAAGCAGTAGAGGATTACATAAAAAGTGGCATTGTTGTTGCCCCAGATGGATTAAACAAAGAGTTAGTCCAAAAGTCTCTTAATAACTTCATAGAGTTTGCAACAGAAAACAAAGTAAAATTCCTAGAAAGTGAAAGGAATCTATACTCTAGAAAATATTGGATTGGGGGAATTGTTGACTTCGTATGTGAAATTGATGGTGAAGTATGGATTGGAGATGTTAAAACAGCAAGTGGAATCTACCCAGAGAACTTTCTACAAATGGCTGGGTATCAAATAATGTTAGAGGAGATGGGACTTTATAAGAATATTAAAGGACACATCGTTGTCAATCTTAGAAAAGATGGCAAGATGGAAGTCAAGAAAAACTGTGAAGTCGATATTCACAGAGAAGCATTTTTATCAGCGTTAACATTGTATCGTTGTCTAAACGATGCTAAGTAATTATGAAACTACACAAAAAAACAAGTATCGCAGGTGAGTGGGCTAAGCCAAAAGAGGACATTAATCAAGGAGATGTTATAGAAATCCTTAATGAAGGAGCTACTGTCTCTGGAGAGTATGGAGATAGACAAGTCTTTAAGATAAAGACAAAGAACGGAGAAAAGAATTTATCATTTAACCAGACATCACTTAACTATTTAATTGATGCCTATGGAGATGATACTAAGACTTGGGTTGGAAAGAAAGCAAATGTAACAATCATCAAGATGAACGTTTCTGGAAAATTTCGAGATATTGTTTACATTTACGGAATTGGATGGGAAATGCAAGAAGATGGTTCAGTCAAAAAGATTGGTGTGCAAGGTGCTGTTCAAACAAGTGTCGAATACCCAGAAGATGACATTAATCCAGAGGACATACCTTTTTAATAGTTTAACTTAAAAATAAATTTATGGTAATCGGACAAGAAATTGTTATTAAAAAACTAAAGAAATAAAATGATAGACCAGACATTCAAAATTATAGATAGGATAATAAAAGCTCAAAAGAAGGCAAGGCAAGACCATAATTATATCTTACTTATGGAAAATGGTCAAGCTTTACTAGAATATATACCAGACCTTGTAAACTATATGATTGAACAGGAGTCTGGATATAGGAAACTAGAAGCAAAATTATCAGACGAATTCTCTGGAGATAAAAGAAACTCCTCTGCCTACTGTGAGACGCAAGCAAAGTCATCAGACTATTATCGTGAGTGGCAGAGGTCAAAGAACTTTTTAGAATTGATTTATGAGCTTGTAAATATGTCGAAAGCTTTAGGGCGTGGACTTAATAGCGAATTCAATGCAAGCTAAACTATCACAGAAAGAAAAAGTCAAGAAAATTCTTCTTCAAAATGGGGAGGTTTCTAGAAACATCTGTATAAGAGAATTATACATCACTAGATTATCTGCCATCATTCAAGATTTAGAAGAAGAAGGGTGGCAGTTTAATCCAGAAGTGGTGAGAACAGAACACGGAAAAGATTTTGTTTACTATTTAACAAAAACACCATTTAAAAAAGTCGAATATTATGTGCCATTACTAAAAAAAGTTATAACACAATATGTCAAGAAATAAAACAATAAATTCAAACGCATTTGCCTATCTAAAATCATTTCTACATCCAGACGTTAAAGTTTTAGATGTTTATGTTTGGGGTAAATGGTTGACTGCTGTATTAAGTTCTGGTATTAGATTTAGTGTTAGAAATAAAGATATAGATTAATTTTATGCACTTTAGAAAATATGAAAAAATACACAGGTTAGGCAAGGAGGAAGTGGCGGGTATACTTCAAGGCACTTGTTCTATCACAGAAAAGATTGATGGTGCTAACTTATCTGTGTGGCTAGGAGATGGTGGAGAAATACGTGTCGGTTCTCGCAATAACGATTTAACGGCTAACGGAAACGAATTCAATGGTGCTGTTCATTATTGCAATGCACACGAAGGAATTAAAAAACTTCTTACAGAAAACCCTTCATACAGATTATATGGAGAATGGCTTGTTAGACACACATTATCTTACAATAACACCGCATATAAGAAATTCTATTTATTTGACATTTACAATGAAGAAACAAAACAGTTTTTAGAACAAGATTTTGTTCAAGCGTTTGCTAAAGAGTATGGAATTGATGCCGTGCCAGACTTGGGACTTGTCGAAAATCCAACAGTGGAGCAATTAAATAAAATGCTCGAAGGAGTTTCTGCTATTGGAGAAAAGAAAGAGGGAATTGTGATTCGCAATATGAACTTTAAAAATACTTTCGGTGATATGTGTTATGCAAAACTTGTCCGAGAAGACTTCAAAGAAGATAACGGAATTATATTTGGTGGAAATAATAAACACTCTGATTGTTATTGGGAAATGTATATATGCAATAAATATATTGATGTCCCACGTGTCCAAAAGATAATGAACAAAATACAACCAGAGGTTAACGAAAAACTTGATATGAAACATATTCCCCGAATTATAGGAACTGTGTATCACGACTTAATCACGGAGGAAGCTTGGGAGATTGCCAATAAAGCTAAGAAAATAGATTATGACACTCTTAAAAGAATTTGCCAAAAGAAAGCTAAGCAGGTGTATATTGACATTTTGAATGATTCGTTGTCTGTTGCTGATTTACCGAGATAGATTATTCAAATTATATTATAAATAAATATGGGAAAGACCCTAAAAAATATGAGTAGATTAGTTATAATGAAAGGTTTGCCAGCAAGCGGAAAGACGACAGAAGCATTGCGTTTAGTTAAAGAAGAAAAATTCAAGCGTGTGTCAAAGGACGACCTCCGAGCAATGATTGATGACTCAAAATGGAGTAGCTCAAACGAGGAAAGCATAAAAGACATTGAAGTGATGATTGTTGCTGGGTTCTTAAACGCTGGAAAAAATGTTGTGGTTGATGATACAAACCTTGCCTACGAAAATATTTGGGAGAGTGTAGCTATTCAGTGCAATGCTGACTTTGAGGTAAAATTCTTTGATGTTCCTTTGATGGAATGTATAGAACGAGATGCAAAGCGAGGAGATAAAAGCGTTGGTGCTAAAGTTATCCAGAGGATGTATGATAAATACTTGAAACCAGAACCCCCAGAATATTCTGATTTAAAACAAAACTGCTACATATTTGATATTGATGGCACACTTGCAAAGATGAACGGACGCTCCCCATATGACTATTCAAAGGTTGATACTGATACACCTAATCATAATATAGCAATGATAGCACGTGTCTTATCTGCTTCTGGGCTACCTATAATCATCGTATCTGGTAGAACAGACGATTGCAAAGAAGAAACTACAAAATGGCTTACCGATAACAGCATACCATTTACAGAGATATTTATGCGTAAAGCTGGAGACACACGCAAGGATGCAATAGTTAAGAAGGAGATATTTGACAATGAACTAAAAGATAGGTATAATATTTGGGCGGTGTTCGATGACCGAAATCAAGTCGTTGAAATGTGGCGTAGCTTAGGAATTACCTGCTTACAGGTGGCATACGGAAACTTTTAGTAGAAAAAACTTTGCCCCGAAATATATTTACCGAATATCCTAGAAAAACAAAAACCCCCTTTCGGGGGAATTTGTGGTTGTCTGTCTGTCATTTATAATATATAAGTTTACAGCGAGAACCTACGAATATTATAGCACACTTTAATAATCTACCGCATACAGTCTTGCATATATGGCACGTATTCTGTTGATAAAGCGTTTGTTTTATACATATCATAGCAAGCATCAAAGCTTTTGTTTAAGCTTTCCTCCCTCTTGTTGCTCCATTGTAGCCAGAAGAACGCTACTATGATGAGTATAAGAATGAATAGAATGTTTTTAAATATTCTAATATAGTTAACTTGTGGCTTACTAAACGATGCTCCAAACCTTCCTGTTTTTGCTTTCATTGTATATTTCATATATTTATTTATTAATTATGATAATCTATTGACCCTGCGTATCTCCTTAAAAGCATTGAATTCCATCTGGTCATTTTTGCAGTCTCTATTGCAGAATACGATGCTTTGATAGCTTCTTCCTTTTGCTTGGTAGTTATCTGGATATATGGGACAGCGACACCATTTGCACCTTTTGAAATGTAACTCCCCATATTGTCCGTCTGTGTAGCCGTCCCATTTTACCATATATTTAAGCGGTTAATCTTTTAATACCCTCTAATGCTTCCATTATGCTTTCATATTGGAAAACATATGTTAAGCCTATCTCATTTATCCCTATCACTCGCCAAACTCCATTTATTCTATTTATCCTATACATAGTTTAATTCCTCATTACTTTTAATATCTGCGGTGCTACCGACTTCGTAGCCCGCAACATAGAAGTCTGCTACGTTAAATTTTTTTTGCTCTCTATACTCTAGCTCATCCACTTTCTCCATCTCAACACCTGCGTGTAGTAACTCAACTGCTTTGAACGTGCTGGTGCTTATTTTATAGATATTATACATTTTAGTTTAAATTTAGATTTTTAATAAAATAAAAGTGTATTTGTAATAATTACCGTATATAATTGATATATATACCACGTGAAATCCCATCTAAACGCATATCCTCCTCTGTTGCTAGTATATAGTGTTTATCACTTGTATACACTAATACTTTTTTATTTGTTTTAGTCATATATTTTATTTAATTATCTGTTTAAATCTGCTAATATATAAAAACCAGCGTGTATTTTTAGTTTTATATCTTGTGTTGTTTCTCTTAGAAACATATTTCGATATTTTGCGGTTGTTCTTGAATAATTCCAGAAATTCTTGTCTAGAAATACTTGTCCATTTGATGCTTGTATTTGCACAATTATGGACGAATAACTCTGAAAATATCTGTTGCCTTCGTTGTCAATTAATTCGAATTGATTGGCAACTTCTCGACCACTCTTTACACTTAACATATTTTTTACTTTCATAATATTATAGGTTTTTTATTTTTATTAATTGGGCGACTAAACCCTTTTTATATTTACCTATATATTAAGAATAGCATACCTATATTTTACTGCAAGCTATTTGACATAAGTTTATTAAATGTTATAGTAATCTATCCATATAGAATATAGCTTAAAAATAGCATTTTACATATCAGTATGAAATTGTCAAGAAAAAAGAGTTATCCACACAACCCGTCAATTTTATTTCTATGGTATAATAGAGGAAATGGCAATCAGACCACAATCAGAATTCCCATTGATGCAAGAATACAAGAAGCATTTTGATATTAATGAGGATGTTATTTTCGCACTTTTCCCCGACATTTACACAAACAACGAACTTACACCCGATTTATTAATACATGAGGGAACACATTTGAAACAGCAGGAGAAAATAGGCGTTAAAGAATGGGTAGAAAGATACTTAAACGAGCCACAATTCCGACTTACCCAAGAGATAGAAGCATATAAGAACCAAATACACAGCATTAAAGACAGGAACGCAAGGAGCAGATGCAGAATACAATCAAGCCAATTCCTAGCATCATCTCTTTATGGAAATATTATTAATTACAAAGAAGCATTTGACATATTAAAATGAAAAACACACCTTGCCCAGAATGTAATAAGTTAGAAGGAGAACAAACCTGTCCAGAACACAAGAATGTTCAAATAGTAAAAGCAAGAATTTGCCCCATAGAAGACGGAACGTGTCCAACAGTCATATATAAAATAAGCAAAAGAGATAACGACCCAAGACACTGCGGATATGATGCACACATAATAAGAGCAAAAACCCCAGAGCAAAACTTCGAAGGAATAGACACAATAATAAACCCAGCAGAATAAAATGACAAAAGAGATAACACAAAAGAATAAAGGAGGAAGACCAACCAAATACACCAAAGAGCTAGCAGATAGAATATGCTCAAAACTAGCAGAAGGAATCAGTTTAAGGACAATTTGTCTTGGAGAAGATATGCCAGAGAAGGAAGCAGTCTTTAGATGGATAAGAACATATCCAGAGTTTCAACTCCAATACGCACACGCGAAAGAAGAATCAGCAGACGCAATGTCCGAGGAAATCCTTGATTTGTCAGACGGAGCTATTGCAGTTATCAAAGGAGGAGCAGAAAAGAAATCATCAGCACTAGCACAGGCGGTCAGATTACAAGTGGACACTAGGAAATGGATTATGTCCAAGATGAAACCAAAGAAATACGGAGACAAGCTTGCACTCGGCAACGATGAACAAAAGCCTTTCGAAATAGTTATCAAAAAACTATAAATGCAACCAGAGACAAAACAAATAGAACTCCCTTATGCTTTCACGCCTAGAGAGTATCAAAAGCCGTTCATAAAAGCCTTTAGAGATGGAATCCTAAAGAGGTTTATTCTAGTATGGCACAGACGAGCTGGAAAGGATAAGACCTGTTTTGTAGAGCTACCAGCAAAGATGTTCGAAAGAAAAGGAGCATACTACTATCTAGCCCCAACATACAAGCAGGGTAAAAAGATTATCTGGGACAACATAGACAATGACGGTTTCCCAATGATAGCACACGTCCCCAAAGACCTCATCAAGAAGAAAAACGAGACGGATATGAAGATAGAGCTTATAAACGGAGCATATATCCAAGTCATAGGAACAGAAAACCTTGATGCACTTATGGGAGGAAACCCTGTCGGAATAGTATTTACAGAATACAGCTTACAGACAGCAGAAGTCTGGAATCTTCTTAGACCTATTCTAGCAGTAAACGGAGGATGGGCTATTTTTAACTATACACCAAGAGGAACAAACCACGCACACAAACTGTTGAAAGAACACGAGAACGACCCCAACTGGTTCTGCCAAGTGTTGACAGTAGATGACACGCAGGTTCTAACACCAACAGACCTAGAAGAAGAAAAGAAGTCAATGCCTAGAGACCTATTCGAGCAGGAATACTACTGCAAGTTTATTGATGGTGCAAGCCAATTCTTCAAAGGGATAGACAAAGTCCTATATGATGACCCCTTCACAGACCCAGAAGACAATCACGACTACAAACTAGGGACAGACTTAGGAAAGGTTAACGACTACACTGTTATTACACCCCTTGACCTAAACACGTTTAACGTAGGACGTCAAGAACGATTTAATCAAATAGACTATAACCTTCAGAAAGCGAAGATACTATCATCCTATTATAAGTTTAAACGTCCACCAACAACCGCAGACAACACAGGAATAGGCATACCGATACTAGATGACCTTCAGAAGGAAATCATCAACCTAGAGCGTTTTACGTTCACAGAGAAGACAAGGATGAATCTACTCGTCAACCTTCAGATACTCATAGAACAACAAAAGATTAAGATACCCAATGACCCAACACTAATCGCAGAGCTAAAGAGCTTTGAATATATCTTAGGAGATAAGGGTAAAGTCTCCGCAGAATGTCCAGAGAATATGCACGATGACTGTGTTATGAGTCTAGCACTGGCAGTCTGGGGAATTCCAGACAAACCTTTGCCTATTACAAATCAGTATCAACACTTTGTCAATGAGTCTCTTGCTGATATGAGCATAGACCCTAAGACGGGATATTTAAAGTAATAGTGAATTCGTAGACCAATTTATAAAGTGTGGTATAATAGTGAAATATATGGTAACTAAAAACAAACCAAATGTCAACCCATCAACAGAAGCACCAAAGGACGGAAAACAAGTCCCTCAATATGCTAATGTTATTAAAAATAAGAGAGATATACTAAAGCAATATCTGATAGAAAAAGATTATGCTATTAAAGTCCGTCAAGTAAAGATTAACAACTGGCTAAAGAATGAAGAACTCTACAATGGTGTTACACAAAGAACACTCCTAACACGAAGCAACCTTCACTTGCCTATTGTTTTCGAAGGTGTGCAGAACGCATCTTCTAAGATAGGAGCAGTCCCAGATGTAGAATTTGAAACAATCCCAGAAGGAGATGAGAACGCATCAGAGATTATGAAGCACGTTGTCAAAGAAGATTTAGATGACTCTGAATTTGAAATTGTATGGGAAGACTCCAAGATTGAATGTGGAATCTATGGAGAAACAGTCTATGAAATCATACCAGGAAACGACAAACAAACCGTTGAACTTGTTGACACTCTAGCTTTTCTAAGAAGTCCAATCGCCAAGAAGTCTAAAACAACCCTATATTGTGGAAGACAATTTATATATAAAACCATTGAAGAAATTGAGGACGAAGCAGAAGAAATGGAATATGACACAGAAGAAATCCAAAAGCTAAAGGATAACAAAGTCCCAAATGAGACTGAACAATCCAACTCTAGCGAAGCTTCAGCAAAGAACATCCGACTAGCCAATATGGGACTTTCTAACACTACCCAATTCGGTTCTAAAGTAGCCGAACTAACAAAATGGTGCACTTACATCAAAGGAGAATTGTATATCTTAATCGTAGCAAATGACCTTTATTTACTATCCGCAAAACCAGCAAGCGACTTCGGACTAAAGAGACCTCCATTTATTTGGTGGGGCATATTCTCCAGAGGTATTGCTATGCTTGCTCCATCGATTGCTGACATCTACCGAGACCCTAACCTTGCAATCAATGTAATCACGAATCAAAACATAGACAACAACACTTACAGAAACTTTGCAGAAATCTTTGTTTCAAGTTCTAGTGGACTAAAGCAAAGCTCAATCGTTCCAAGACCAAATGGAGTAACACCAATCACCTGTGCACCTGGAGAAAAAGTAGGAGATAAGGTATGGATTAAGGAAGTTCCAGAAATATCACAAGGTTCAGCAATGTCAAGTATTGTTAAAGGTTTTGCTGATTCTGCATCTGGACTAGCTCCAAACATAGCACCATCAAAAGGAAAGCTAAGTGTAACACAACAAGCTAGATTAAACGCAGAAGTAGAACAAAAAATAATTATAATGAAAAAGAAAGCGACTCTAGCCTTTAGGGAAGTCTGTCAACTTATGGCAGATATAACAGCTTCTAAACTAACCAAACCTCGTAAAGTTAAGATATTTGGGTATAAGGATTTGACTATTGATGCAGTTACCAAAGCTAACTTTAAGGATGTAAAACTTATAGCAAAGACAACACCATCAGAAGATTCAGCACAAAACAAAGCTATCAAACAAAAAGCAAAGATTGACCTCTACACCCTATTTAAAGATGACCCTAAGATTCCAGGTCAAATAGCAATGAGACGTTCAGTAGCTAAAACCTTCGACATCCCACCACAAGAAATCGAAGACTGGTTCACAGAAGAAAAAGCACCTAAACCAGAAGTTCCTTTAATGCCAGAAGAAAACGCAACAGAAACTCCAGCATCCCCAGATTCAAAACCAATGAATGATGCTTCAGCTTTATTAAATGACACACAAAAGACAGCACAATCAAATGTTCCACCAGCAATCAAACCAACTAAATAATTTATAAAATATGGTATAATTGTAATAGAAATGACAAAGCACAAAGGATTAGAAAAATTAATAAGTGAAAAAGAATCTTTTGACCAAGAGTCAAGAGCTTTCATAGATAGTTTAGTTCTTTCAGAAAAACACATCGGAGAGATAAATAATATGAAACGAACAGCAGGATGGAAGATTCTAGAACAAAAAATACGAGAGGAACTTCACGAAAGAATATTTGATATGGTGAAGGATGATTTAAAAATTCAAACATTATTAGCTTTGCTCAAAGTAGCAGATACTAAGAGTTTAACTAAGATTTTGGATGAAGAAATAGAAAATATTATTCCAAACTAAAAGTAATAGGTTTGGAAACGCTTGAATAAGGTAATAAAACAAGCAAAGAGATTATAAAGTAACGTGGCTATAACAATAGACACAAAAATAATAAAAAATATGACAGAAAACAAAGACGTAGACTTATACGAGGACTTGAAAAAGGAACTCGAAAAGCCAGAAGCAGAGGAAACTTTGGTGGCGTCCGACCAAAAACCTAAAGAAGATATTGAAACTTCTAAAGATAACAATAGTGATAGTAAAGATGAGCCAGAATTAAGTGAGGAAGAAATTTCAAAACTTAGTCCACGTGCTCAAAAGCGTATTAGAGAACAAGCGGAAAAAATTAAGGAATTATCCAAAAAAGAAATAGAGGATAAGGAACTTAATAAGGAGGAAAATAAGGAGAAGGAAATACCCGAAGATTCCAAACCCCACGAGTTCAAAGACGTAGATGAATTTCTTAATGCAGTTCAAGATAAGGATTCAAAGAAATTATTAGAAGCTTTTTACGGAGTTATTAGGAAGGAAACTTCTTCAACACTAGCCCCAATCGAAGCTAAAAATAATGAAACGAAATTTGAAACAGCATTTAATAGATATGAAAAGATAGAAGGTATGGCAGATTATAAAGATGACTTGAAAAAGACATTTTTACGAGACCCCAAACAAGATATTGATTCACTATTTGCAAAAGTTGTTACAGACCTTACATTGAATAAGATTAAGAAAGTTGAGGAAAAACCTTCTAGCCCTAATAGGAATGGGAAAGTTGACCTTGACAACTTAGATTTGGAAGGGCTATATGATGCTCTAGCTAAAACTAAGGACTAAATTATTCGATTAACAAATTAAAAATATGACAGGATTTATACCACAATGTGTCAATGATTGTTCTAACACAGCAGGATTGACATACGGAAGTTCAGCTCCAGAAAAACTAAAGATTGCTAACACAACTTTCTTTTCCGTAAATGGAAGAAAGATGTATGTTACAACACAAGAAGTTTCTATCGTTGGTGCAAAAAGAAACCTTCCAACTCTTAACGGAACAGCACAAACAGCAGGAAACTTAGTTTCAGATGATGGAACAGTTGACGCTTCAACAAAATCTTGCAGAATTTATGCTCTAGTAGCAACTTCAGCACAAACAGAAGCAGGAACAGTAACACTTTCAGTTATTGCAGGAGAAGACTTCCCAAAACACCGACAAGCAGTAGCAGACGATTTTCCAATACCAGCAGACCCAAATTCAGTAGTTATTGGATGGATGTATCTTAAAAACGAATCTGGTTCAGATTTCGTTCCAGGAACTTCAAGTCTAGGAACAGTCTCAAACACAACAAAGACATTCACAGACAATTACGCACAAATTGGTTTCTAAACTAATAGGCGTAGATTATTAAATTAACAATATAAAATTAACACTATGACAGTATTTTCAGCAATAGACGTTGGACAAAAGATAGTTACGAAAGAACTTATTGACATTTTGAAGCAAAAACTTATCTACTACAAAACAGCTAAGGTTCACCCAGTTTCAAAAGGTTCAAATAGCAAGACCGTAATCTTCAGAGGTTTCAATCGTCTTTCATTAGCAATTACTCCACTTAACGAAGGTATCACACCAGCAGGACAAAACTTGACTATGAATCAAGTTAACGCAGTCCTTTCACAATATGGTGATTTCACTTACATCACAGATGTAGCTGAATTCCTATATGACCGTTCTTTAATCAAAGATGCTTCAGATGTATTGGCAATCCAATCTTCAGAAACTATTGATACAACAATAATGAACGTAATCAGTGCAGGAACAAACGTAGTATACGGTGATGGAACAGTATCAACAAGAGTAACTGTTACAACAGCAATGAAATTGACATCAGCTATCATAACTCGATATGTTCGTTTCCTAGAAAGAAACAATGTAGAAAAGTTTGACACTATGCCAGTAATCGGTAATGCTTACGCATTAGTAGCACACCCAGATTGTATCGCAGACCTAAGACAAGACACAAGCTTCGTTTCAGCAGTAAACTATTCTTCTCCAACTCCTTCAAACGATAAGAGAAGTGATTTGTTTACAGGTGAACTTGGTTACTGGATGGGTGCACGTATTATCTCAACAACAATGTCCCCAGTTTACGCAAGTGCAGGAGCATCCTCACAAAACGTTTACGGAGTTCTATGTTACGGTAAAGGTGCATACGCAGTATCAGAATTCGCAGGAGGTCTAAAGACTTACATCCACACAGGTGGAGTTCAAGACACAAGCGACCCATTAGAACAACGTTCAACCGTTGGATGGAAGTGGGAAGGTGTTTCAGCTATTCTCGACAACAACAGAATTGTTCGTGGAGAAGTTTCAGCAACTTGGAGCACAACAACTGCCTAATCGCAGTTAGTAACTAAATAGTTTCTGGATTCTCGGAGGGGATTACATCCCTTCCACAGAGTTCAGAAACAAAAACAGACGAAAGTCTAAACATTATTAAATAGCTATAACAATAGATATTATGACAGAAAATAAAAATGAGTTTAAGTTTGGCACATTAAGAAATTTTGGTTCAGAACAATTTACTTTCAACGCAGTAATACATTCTGATAAAACAGTTTTAACAGATGAAGAAATTGAGTCTGGAATAAAACAAATTGATACTGCTGTAAGCAAAGCATTTAAGTCTTGTCAAGAACGAGAAATAAGTGAGATGGCTTTACTAGCAGATGCTTCAGAGAGACGAACAGCAGAAATTAAAAAGCGAGATGATGCTTTAAAAGCAGAAATGGACGCTAAAAAACACGCTACCGAAACTCTAAAGTCAGCAGAAAAATTATCAGATAAGATAACCAAGAATTAATATATGGCTAAAACTTCAACACCAAAACCAATAAATACAGATACTAAAGTTCCTGCTTCTGTTCAACCAGAAGTAACAAAAAAGGATTTAGTAAATGTCTTTATAGACCCAGAAATGGTAGGTAAAGGAGGTATTCAAATCAACGAAAAAAAGTATGTTGGACACGTAAAAGTTCCACAAGATATCGCTGATGAATTAATTAGAATTCAAGAAGAATACTGGGAAACAGTAAAGAAGATGAAAGACCCAAACATTTCAGTCCGAATGAAGAATGATTTTCAAAAGGAAATCTTATTCCTTGCAGACCCAAATGAAAATGCGGGAAAGAAAGGATTTACTAGAGACTACGGATTACTACCTCAAAGAGAATTCTTATTCTGCACACCTGCCTTCCAACAACACTTATTAGAATTGCGAAAGCAACTATACGGATATTAAAATGACACAACAACAATCAAAACTAGGTTCAATGAAACCAGCAAAGGTTAATAAACCATTGAATACACCAAAGACAGTAAAAGATTGGACAAAATTCTATAATATGCCTAAAACTAGGAATATGAAAGAAATTGGTAAGGGTTGGGGAGGAGAACCACCAGCAAAACCAGTAAAATCAGTTAAGAAAACCTCTGTAAAAAAACAACCTACTTACTCATCAGTTCAAAAATCTTTAAAAAAGACAATGGGCTATTAAAAGGTCGTGCGAAATTATAAATATGTCAATGTCGCACTTGACAAAGAAACAATAAAATATGGCAACATATAATAAATTCAATGCTTTTGTAGCTAACATTGCAAATAAAAAGCACAATCTTGGTGCAGACCAACTAGCAGTAGCTCTTACAGCAACAGCAAATGCTCCAGTAGCAACAAACGTAGCTCTAGCAGATTTGACACAAGTATCTTACACTAACTTGTCAAGTCGCAACATAACTACAACTTCCTCAACTCAAACTTCTGGGACATATAAGTTAATTCTTGCAGACTTAACTCTTACCGCTTCTGGTGCAGTAGCATCTTTCCAATACGTAGTTATCTACAACACGATAGCAACAAGTTTCGAATTAATCTGTTGGTATGATTACGGCTCTGCTGTAACTCTAGCAAACGGAGACCAATTCGTTATTGACTTCGATAACACAAACGGTTTACTACAAATCGCTTAGTTGATTACCTACCCTGCCCCTGTTCGGGGGTAGGGATAAGTAATTAAAAAATATGGCTTGGAGAAATAAAAAACAATTACAAATAAATAATACTTCAAACAAAAACTTCGACTATGCAAAGGGTGATGTTAATTTAAAATTTTCTCTTAGAACAGATGTAAAAGACCAATTAAATGATTTTCTAGATTTATTAAAAATTGCTACTAAAGAAGTAGAGGACGAAATAAAGAAATAATATGGCAATAGCAAAAGACGCAACATCAATAGGAACAGCAGGAAATCCAGTATCATCAATTACTTGGAATCACGTTTGCAGTGGAATAAATAGATTTCTAGTAGTTACTTTTTTTATAGCAGATAATGATACTTCTAAATATTGCACAGCTACTTACAATGGAGTTTCAATGACTCTTGTTGATAAAGGTTATCACTCTGGGACACAAGGAACTTGGGGAATATTTTATTTAGTTAATCCAGATGCAGGAACTCACGCAGTTGTATTAAACTTAGTCGGAACAGCTACTTATATTGATGGAATGGCATCATCATATATGGGAGTTGCTCAAACTTCACCAATAACAAATTCTAATAAACAAACAACTGGGACAGGTTCAACTGAAACCAACACCGTTACTGTTGCTAACAGTGGTGGTTGGCTTATGGGAATATTTGCTCAAAATAAAGGTTCTGGTAACGTATCAGCTTCAACTAGCACATATCAACGAGTAATTGATATAAGTCCACAAAGTTCTGGAATATTTGATTCAAATGGAGGATTAAAAGCAGGTTCTAATTCTTTAGTTGGAGCTAGTTCTCAATCTACCCCTAGTTGGGTATCTATTGTTTTTGATGTATCTCCAGCTTTTTCAACCGTTAAGGTATTAGCAATAGGAGGAGGTGGAGGAGGTTCAAATGGTGGGTATAACGGAGGTGAAGGTGGAGGAGGGGCAGGAGGTTATCAATATAACTCTGCTTATACCGTAACTCCTGGAACTTACTCTGTAACAGTAGGAACTGGAGGAGCAGTAGCAACGAAAGGTAATGATTCAAAATTTGGAACAATAACAGCGACAGGAGGTGGTGCAGGAGTTCCAAATAATACAGGAGGAAACGGAGGAAGTGGAGCAGGAGGTTCTTGTCCTGGTTCATCTGGAAATAAAAGTGGAGGAACTGGAAGTCAAGGATATAATGGAGGTTCTTCATATACAAATTCATCTTCTAATTGGAGTGGAGGTGGAGGTGGAGGTGCAGGACAAGTAGGATATGGAGGAGGAGATGGAACTTATCCTGGCAGAGGAGGAGATGGAGTTGTAAACCCTATAACTGGTTCTACTATCGGAGAAAATGTTTCTGGAACTTATTATATTTGTGGAGGTGGAGGTGGTGCTTTAGACTATTCTCCAGGTTCACAAGCTAGTGGTGGTAAAGGAGGTGGAGGAAAAGGATGGGATTTAATCCATAGTTCAAATCACGAAACAGCAGGTATGGCAAATACTGGAGGTGGAGGAGGTGGTGGAGAAAATGGAACTGGAACAGGAGGTTCTGGTGCTGTTGTAATCTCTTGGGTTACTGCGGACTTCGGAACTTGCTCCGTAACAGGAACAGGAAACACTATTACAACAAGTGGTTCTAATTCCATTGCTACATTTATAGTTAGTGGAAATATTACTTTCACACTTACAGGACAATACATACAACAACCATCTGCAAAAGATAATACTATGCTATCTGATGCACCAACTACAAATGACGGTTCAGACCCTTTAATACAAGTTTGTGGGGAAACTGGAACTCCTACTCACGCACATAGAAGTATTATTGAATTTGATATTTCTGGTTTAGGAAAACCATCTTCTTCTATTTATAGTGCCGTTATGAGTCTCTACTACGTTTCTAAAGGAGCAAACTATACTGGTGCACAAACTCTTTACGCAGACAAAATAACAAGAGACAACTGGACTGAACTGGGTTCAACTTGGAATAAATATGATGGAACAAATAACTGGACTACTGGTGGCGGAGATTATACTTCTACAAATGAGTCTAGTGCTTTCATCGATGCAACTGTTGAAAGATGGATTGAATTTGATGTTACAGATTTAGTGAAAGATGCAATAGATAATGTTAGTGGACACTTGAATCTAGTAATACGAAGACCAACTGGGTTATTTAACAATGATGATAATAATTTTTATTCAAAAGATTACACCACAGATACAACACTTCAACCAAAAATAAGTATTATGTATTCTCCCTCAACTACATATACACTAACAGCATCACAGGGTTCAATAGCTCTCACTGGTATTGCAACAGCATTTTATAAATATTGGGAGATGGTTGCTTCATTGGGAACTTATGTTCTAACAGGAATAGCAACATTATTACACCACGTTAAAACAATAGCTCTTGCTTATGGAACATATACCTTAACAGGAATAGCAACAGGATTAAGTCATTTAAGAACTATTACCGCAAACTATGGTAGTTATATTCTCACTGGAATTGCAACATTATTCAAAAGGTATTTCCATATCATCACAGATGTTGGGCATTACACCCTAACTGGGATAAATGCAATACTTTACAAGGGGCATACTATTATAGCAAACTTTGGTTCTTACACTTTAACAGGAATTGACACATTGTTTCACACATTACTTCATATGATTGCTTCACTTGGAACATATACTCTCACTGGAATAGACGCAATATTTCATAGAAATAAAGTTTTATTAGCTGGAATTGGAACTTATACACTTACAGGAATAGATACACTATTTAATAGAATAATCAAAATGATTATGACATATGGAACTTATACATTAACTGGGATTAGCTCAACATTCCATAAATTAATTGTGTTATTAGCAGTCTATGGTTCATATGTTTTAACTGGTTTATCTATAAACTTAAATAAATATTTAAAGATGATTTCCTCTTTTGGTTCTTACACATTAACTGGAATAGATGTTGGAATACATAGAGTTAGAGTTATTATGGCAACATATGGAACATATGCTCTAACAGGAATAGCAACATTATTCAATAAATACTGGAAACTTACGGCAATTCTAGGAACATATGCACTAAATGGAATTTCAACAACATTGCATAAAGTTTTTAAAGCACTTACCGCAATATATGGTTCTTACGTTCTTACTGGTATTTCTATAACGTTTGTCAAATCTCTAAGCTTAATAGCAACCACTGGAAAATATGTATTAAAAGGATTTAAAGTTAAATTAATAGCACCATTCCATACATACTGGAAACAAAAAGTAGTATCGTCAGCTACTTGGAAAAAATTAACGCAACCTTCAACACCTACTGATTGGCACAAAGTAGATAGGGGAAATTAAAATGAAACCAGACGATTTACAAACACAAATAGATACATTAAATGAATCTCTTGACGAGATGTCTAATTCCTTACAAGATATTGCAGATAACAATGAGAGTAATTTAAGTTCACAAGACGATATAAATAATGACTTTGAGACTAGAATAACTGATGTAGAACAAAACTCTGGACAACTTACATTCCCATTAACGCAAGATACAATAGACTTAATAACAGAACAAGCCCCAGCAATATTGTCAAATTACTATAATCAAGGATATGCTGGTTCGGCTACTCTTGTTGCAGGAACTAAAACAATAACAAATTCATTAATTACTGCAAATGCAATAGTTTTCTTGACGGTATCTACGCCTGGAGGAACGCAGGGATTTCTGTCTTATGCAGTTTCAGCAGGACAATTAATCATTACAAGCACAAGTGCTACTGATACAAGCACAGTAAATTACATTATAATTAATCCAAAATAGACCAATTTAGAAAATATGGTATAATAATAACAATATGACAACTTACACAGGACTAAAATTAAACGATACATCAACCTTACAGGGTATATTACAAAAGATATATTTTGATGGTAAATGTAATGCAGGAACATTTGATGCAAATGATTATTTAAGAATAATTAATGTTTACTATGCACAACTACAAGAAGCAGTAAGAGCTGTAAATGAGAATTTCTATATGGGTATTGCAACTTGTGATTTAGTAGCAGGAGATGGTTCTTATACATTTCCAGATGGAGCAGGAACAGCACCAGGTTATGAAAAAATTAAGTCAATTTGGGTAGCATACCAACCAGTAGACATAACTGCACCACTAGCAAGTGAATATAAGAGAGTAGATATAATAGACCCAGATTCAATAAGCGACCCATCATACACATTTAATGCAGAACAACCAAAAGCACAAATCTTTGGAAATTACTTTGTTCTTCTTCCTTTAGTTCCAGCAGGGACACCAACAGTTACAGACGGAGTAAAGATGTATTATGTAATGACACAAGATAAACTGATACTTGATACAGATGTTCCAAAAATATTCCCAAGTTTCCATGATGCAATAGTAACTGGTGCATTAATTGACATACACCACAGACTAGGAAATGATGATGATAGTGCTAAGTGTAAAGTAGAATTTGAAAAAAGATTAGAAGAAATTAAAGCATACGCATCAGCACACATCCCACCAGAATTAGGAGTAGTAGAAGGACAAGATGATTTGGGGGGTTGGGCTTATCCGTGGGGATTTAATTCAATGGCATAACTATGAGACATTTACCAAATATACAATTTAAGATAATTCCAGCAAAAGAACAAAGATATGATACCTGTGGGGACTACTTTCCTACAAAAGAAGGTTATCAATTCAGAGTTTCAAAATGGAATTCAGATTATGAATTTTTGGTTTTAATGCACGAATTAACAGAATGGTATCTTACGCAGAAAAGAGGAATTCCAGAAAAAAGTATTTCAAAGTTTGACATTTGGTTTAATGAACAAGGATTAGAGGGAGAACCAGGAGACCACAAAGATGCACCATATAAGAAAGAACACCATTTTGCAGAAAAGATTGAGAAAATGTTGGCAAAAGAATTAGGAATTAACTGGAAGAAGTATGAAGAAGAAGGTTTTGAATATTAAAATATGAGAAAAATACCAATAGAAAACTTTTTAAAGATGAATCCAGACATACCACAATATTCTGAAAAAAATCAGAGTTATTTGATAGCTGGTGCTAATCCAGTCTATTATTTAGATGAGAAAACACAAGAAGAACAAGTTGCTCCTCTTTCAGCTTCTATTGATTGGCTACAAATGTCTCCAAGTCTATTAGATAGTTATTCTGAAGCAAATCAAGACACACAAACTTCTATGTATAATGGTTCTGTAATATCATACGGACAATCATTTTTAAATGTTAACGCTATTCCTCTTTCTGCTGTAAAGTTTTACTTAAAGAAATTTGGAACACCAACTGGAAATATAACAGCAACTATTTATGCACATACTGGAACATTCGGAGTAAATGGGAAACCAACTGGTTCAGCACTTGCAACATCAGAACCAGTAAGCATAGCTGGACTAACAACTTCCTTTGCATTGACACAGTTTAATTTTTCTAGCACAATAACATTAAGTGCAAATACCCCATATGTAATAGTAGTTAACTATGGTGGTGGCGATGGAAGTAATAGTTTGGTAATAGGATATGATATCTCAACACCAAGTGGTGCTGGTAACGCTTCATATTCATTTAACGATGTTGCTTGGACTGCTCAAAATGCCGATTTATGTTTCTATGTTTATGGCGGTGGAACACAATTTACAATATTAGAGGGCAATATTACTCATATGATTCCAAGCACAGATGGAACATATAGTGTCTATGCAATCACAGACAAAAATCACGTTTATGGAATCACAACAACAGCAATTACAGACTTAGGTTATCCATCAGGTGGTGCTGGTTCAAGCACAGACTGTTATTTAGCAATCGGTGGAGGTGGAACAACATATTCTGGATACTTATTTGCAACTTGGGCTATTAGTGGAAACATTTACAAGAGTCCATTACCAGCAACGTCAGCAACTTGGACAACTTGTGGTGGAACAGCATTACAGACATCTTGCGGAAGTCATATAATGGAATCATTCTTGGATTTTATCGCAGTAAAAGATGGAAACATATCTTACTTACAAGGTGGTCAAATAAGAAAATTAGATGTATCAGCTCTTACAGTTGGTGCTCCTGCTTTGATAGACTTAGGAACTGGATGGGCTATAATGTCAATGAGAAATTACAACAATAAATATTTGGCAATCGCAGGAGGAAAAGCAACTTCTGGTGGTTCAGTAAATGGATATACGAGTAACTATTTATTCCTATGGGATGGTATTTCTTCACGATACAACTACTCAATCAAGATTCCAGGACAATTTATTGATATGAAAGTAATTGATTCTGTCCTATACGTAGCAGTAAAGGTTGCAAGTGGAAAGACTTGCTTGTATTTCCTATATAATACAACACTAAGAAAAGTAACAACCCCTCAAATATCAACAATATTTGCTGGAGCAGGATTAGGAGAATCTATAATATCTCCGTTGTTTGATTTTAAAAACTATGTTGGAATACATTTAGATAGTAATTCAGACTTAACACACCCACTTATGGTTTATGGTAAAGACGAAATGGGAGAAATAGAATTTGTCCATAGTTCTGGAAGATTCTTTAACCAAATTTGTGTTGGTTATGATGGAAACTTATTTGGAGGAGAATATGTAGATAGTTCTACAACTAAAATGTATTATCTACCAACAGCATTACCTACAAATGGAATATATCAACAACTTTTGTATAAGTCTCAATGGATTCCCATAAAAAATCTACAAGCAATAGATATATATTACGAAACACCACCTTCTGCTGGAACAGATGCAATAAATATTACGATATATGGACAAGGTGAAGATATATTAAACGGAAATTCAACAACTGTCCTTACTGCAATCACCCCAACAAATTATTTAACAAAAAAAAGACATCGACTTGACCTACAAGGGTTCACTGGAAGTCAAGTTATGATAAAATTATCAACAATTAATAGCACTTGGAGACCGATAATAAGAGCTATCGTCCCAATAGTAAAATAAAATGGCACTAACAGCAAATCAAATCACAGACGTATTTCAAAAACAAGTTGGCAGAGCACCAACTCCATATGAAATAAGTAAATATTCAACCGCTTCAATCCAAGATTTAACTGGATTAAAGACAACTTATTCAAGTTATAAACCAGACCAATCCGTAGTAGATTATTTGGCATATCAAGGTCAAGACCCATCTATAAAAGCACGTTCAGAACTTGCTTCAAAATATGGAATCTCTGGTTATACTGGTGCTTACGACCAAAATGTTGCTCTTTTGAAATCACTAAAAGGTGGAGCACCTACTACTCCTTCAGTAGATGGTTCTGTTGCTGGTGCAGGACTTACTTCAGCAGACCCAACAAAAACTATACCAGAGAGTGCTACACCTCCAGCTCTTACTGGAACTATACCAGGTTCAACAGACATAACAACAACTTCTCCAGTTTCAAAAACACCGCCAGTAAACCCAGATGTTCAAACATCCCTAGACGCTTACAATACATCACAAAAGGCAGTTCTAGATGTTACTTCAAGAATAGACTCAATAAATAAAGCAATAGATAGTGCTCTGCAAAACAAAAGAGATGAAATTGCTCGTTCTGGTGGAGTAGTAGATGAATCTCAACTACGTTCACTTGTATTAACTGAAAGTGCTCCATTACTACAAGAAAGAAAAGACCTACTCGCAACTAGAACACAATTAGTTGGGGAACAAAATATCGCAAGTAAAGCATATCAAGATGCTCTAAATAGACAAAAACAAGATGAAGCAAATTACTACAAACAACAATCTCTAGATATTTCACAAGAAAAAGTTGACGTTCAACAAAGTCAATTCGTGCAAAAACTAGAACAATCTGGTTGGAAGTCTTCCAAAGTAAATGTTTACGACCCAGCAGGAAACGTAATAGGACAAAAAGTAGTATGGAGTGAAAATCCATCAACCGCTTCAGATAACAAAGCTCAAACAGTAACAACATCATCTGGAAGTGGTGGTATTTCAAAGAACGGAACTACAAACGTAGGTAATACTGCAACTCTACCAAAAATTGACCTTACAGAAGGAACTCCAGCACAAGTATTACAAACTCTTATTTCTGGAAAACCCGTATATGTAAAAGGAATTACAACTCCTATTTCTCAACAAGACCTTTATAATTCAGCTATTCTAGATATGTTGGGTTCAACATCAAGTGCAGGAGGTAGAACACCATCAGCAGAAATTCCAGCAATTAAGGATAAAGAAACTCAAATTATGAACGCTTATGGTTTAACTCCATTTGATGTCGCAATAGCAAGAAATGAATTTAAGAATATGACATCTGCTAACTTGCAACTTCTACAAACTTCAGCATTTATTCATACCTATGGAAGCACAGCAGTTGATAACTTAAACCTAGCTCTAGAACAAAGTAAATTAGTTCCAAGAGGGGGTGCAAAGATGGCTAACAACTTCAAACAATGGATGCAAGGAAATTGGACACCAGCAGGAGACCTAGCAAAGTTTGAAACTTATATCTATACCGCAGGACGTGAATATGCTAAGGTTACATCTGGTGGTGCAAAATCAGCACAAGCTCTAACAGATAGTGCACAAGCAGAAGTTGAAAAGCTTATAAACGCATCACAAGCACCAGAAGTATTCGCACAAGTTGTTCAAGCTATGGAAGCCGATATGAATAATGTTATATCAAACTTTGACAAACAAACAAGTTCATATCCAGAAAAAGTAAAAGCATTATTTGGTATGGCATCAGCAAACCCAACATTAATGAGAAGTTCAGTTCCAGACGATAAAACATTCGTAGAAAAATCTTTGGTAAGACAAGGATTTCATTATGATACCTTAATGAAGGAAATGAACGCAAGTATTCCACCAGGAACACAACCAGCACTCGATAATTCAACAGGAAAACCAGTTTACGCTACCCAAGATGATATTAAGAACGGATTAGCAACACCACTATAATTATATGACATTAACACCATTCACACCAAAAACAACAGGGATGATTCCATTTGCTCCAGGACAACTTCCAAAAGTAGGAACACAACCAGCACCAGAAAAAAGAAGCACACTTCAAAATGTAGCTGGTGCTTTTTTTGACCCACTTGCAAAACTTTCAACTGAAGCAGGACAAGAATTGGGAGTTGGTTTAATGAAAGGAGCAGACTATCTTAGCGGTGGAAAACTAGGTAAACTAACACCAGAGGGAAATTTAAAAGATGCACTTAAACGTTCAACTTCAGAACCAGTTACAGTTCCAGGATTAGGCACTCCAGTAAAACCATTAAAGGATGTTGGAGTAAAAGATGTTGCAGGACAAGCAATGGGAGTTGCTGGACTAGCAACTGGAAATCCTATGCTCGGAGGAGCTTTATTGATGGGTGGAAGTTCACTTGAACAAGGTGGAACACCAGCAGATGTAGTCTTAAATGGAATTGGTGGAGCTATTACTGGAAAAGTTCTAGATTTAGGATTCAAAGCAGTAGCACCAGAAATTGAAAAAGCACTACAAAAATATGGTAAACCTTTATATGATAAGATAGTTACTCACATACCAGAAGGACTAAAAGATACTTATAGAGTTATGGCAGAAAAGGCATCTAAAATCAATGTTGGCAAAACTACCACAGCACCTTCTACTGTTGACAAGTTTCAAACAGGAGCAGAAAATTTAGATAAAAAAATAACTGGAGTAATTAAAGATATTCCTAAAAAATTAGGTTTAACAGCACCAGAACAAACACCAGACCAAAAGATTGCAGAATTAATAGCACCAAAACCAACAGCAAAAGAAGCTAAGTTAGCAGAGATGCAAGGTAGACTTTACAAGGGTAAAGAACAAACTTTATTTAAAGGAGAAACAGCAGATAAAATTGCTACATCAGATGAACAATTAAAACAAGTTCAAACAATAAAGAAATTAATTCCAAAAGCTGAAACGATGGATGAACCAACACTTTATGACACTATGAGAGATAAGATAAATGGTATGGCAGTAAGATTAAAACCTCAACTTGAAAAGGTAAAGATTGAACCAGCAACAGTAGAAAAAATAACCAATGATTGGGAAGCTCTAAAGAAAATACAGATAGCTAAAGCTGATGCTTCAGAAGAAGCAAATGTAAAAAAACTACAAACTCAATTTGAGACTCTTTTGAAGAAATCTAAGTCTGGAAATATGAATGACCTATGGGAAACAGCTAAGATATATGATAGAAGCATAGATTCATCTGTAAAGAGAGCAAATGATATGTCTGATAGCAAATTACTATACAAGAAAGAAATCTGGTTACAAAATAGAAAGATATTAAAAGATGCTATCAACGATTCAAAGAATGGGTTAGGGGAAACTTCAAGACAAGCATTTAGTGATATGACAGATATGTATGGAGCACAACAAGGAATACTGACAAAGGCAGAAGTTGGGACAAAATTAAAAGGAAGTAAACTTTCAGAATTTGGAAATTCAACAAGTGGTAAACTATTAAAAGGAGCTATTGGTGGTGCGGGAGTATTAGAAACAGGTAAAAAGGCAATTACTGGAAGCTGGTAACCAATAGTCTTAAACTAAGAGAAAATAGTAAACCATAAAACATTATCATTCATTAAGTATAGCACACATTTAAAATTATGACACGATTTGTAATACACAGCGAATATGGAGAACTTCTAGACCTAGCCATTCACCTTAAAAATGAAGGTAATGACGTAGTTATGTATATACCAGATAGACAATCTAAAAAGGTTGGAGATGGTATAATAACTAAAATAGACAACTGGCATCAAGAACTTAGTAAAGGTTCTATTTGGCTAGTTGATGGATGTTCACACGGAAATCTACAAGACTGGCTACGAAGCAAAGGCGAATTTGTCTTTGGTGGCTGTGAGATGGGTGATAAGCTAGAAAATGATAGACAACTTGGACAACAATTATTTAAGAGTGCTGGATTTTATCAACCAGAATCTAAAAACTTTAAAGATATTGATAGTGCACTAGAATTCGTGTTAAACAATAAAGACCGAAGATGGATTCTAAAACAAAATGGTGATGCTCCAAAGTCTATTAACCATATGGGTAAATTTGATGGTGGAATTGATATGATTTTCCACTTACAATCACTTAAAAAGAGATGGAATGAAACACAATTTGGAAAGTTCGATTGCGACTTAATGGAAATAGTTGAAGGGCTTGAAGTAGCTTGTTCTGCCTTTTTTAATGGAATAGAATTTGTAAAAAACAAAGAAGGAAAAGTTGTAGGGTTTTTGAACTTTGAAGAAAAGAAAGAATGTGATGGTGGCACAGGAGAAACAACTGGAGAAATGGGAACAACATTCATAGGAACTACCGAAGACAATAAGCTCTTTGCAGATATAATTATGAGACCTAAAATTATCTCTGTCTTAAAGAAAATAAACTTTAGGGGAGTGTTTGATATTAACTGCATAAAGACTAAGGATGGTATAGTTGCACTTGAACCAACTTCCCGTTTTGGAATTCCATCAACTACTTATGAATTTATGGCAGGATTAAAAACCCCAACATCTAAATTATTAGAAATAGTAGCTAAAGGAGAGGATAAGCCAGTTGAAATAAAAGAAGGAGTTGGAATGGTTATGTGTATTGTTGCAAAACCTTACCCAGTAGAAGTAAACATAGACGATGAAGCAACTTCACAAGGAGAAAAATTGTGGATTCTTGACAATGGGAAACCAATTAAAGACTTCACAGACGAACAAAAAAAACATATACATCTAGCAAACTTTTACAAAGACGAAGGTAGTTATTTTGTTGCTACAATGAATGGTTATTTATTAACAGCAACAGCAAAAGGAAAAACAATAAAAGACACACGAGAAAAACTTATACAATACATAAAGGACAACATCTATATTTCTGGAATGAAATATAGAACAGATATTGGCAAAAGGGTTGAAGACTTAATAGATAAGAAAAGTATGGTATAATGGAAGAAATCAAACAACAATTAAAAGATAACTTTGCGGAACATAAAACACTTATGGAGAAAATAGACAACTTGAAAGAATCAGTTGAGGAAATTAAAATTACCTTAGCTGGGTTGCCAGATAAAATATTTGATAGAGCTGATAGACGTTATGCTTATAAAACAACAGAAAGGGCTATGTATGCTTTAATAGGAGCTATATGTTTAGCTTTTATTTATGCACTTGTAGCACTCGTAATTAAATGAAGATACTAACTTTAACACAAATTGAAGACAAGACATTTTTAAATGAAGGATTAGTGCTCATCAAACAATGGGCTAATTTTGTCCCTTTTGAATTTATTTTAGTTGATACTACTAAGCAATTTTCTAGTATTCCATTTTCAAATGAAACCAATTCAAATGGTTATCAAGTAAACCCAGTAGAGATATTTCAAGAAGCCAAGTCTAAGAATATTCCATTTGATATTGACCTTTTGGTTTTTGATTGGACTAAAATAACACCACAACCAACTAATCCAACACAAAATGGAACAAATATGCAAATAGCTGAAAACTGGTGTGGAAAGAACCCAGAAGTATTTGCCCAATTTTTCTTACACGAACTATGCCATTATTTCTATCAAAAAACTGGACTATTTGATATGACTCATTTAATGGTTAATAGACCTATGAATCCAACTCTATACGACCAGTTTGCACAACAACCAATACAAAACTACTATCTATGTCTTCTTAGACAATTTGCAACACCTACGGTTACAATAACACGTCAACCAACACAGACAAGAGAAACACTAGGAACACTTGTGGCTAATAACGGAGGTGCTACACTTACCTGTAAAACACTAGAGTTGCCAGACAAGAATAACATAGCCGATATAAGTTGTATTCCAAAGGGAACATACCAAGTAAAGTGGACTTTTTCTCCAAGATTACTTAAATTTACATATGAAATTCAAAATGTTCCAAAGCGTTCTGGAATCCGCTTCCATTCAGCTAACTACTATTTTCAATTAAATGGATGTATTGCTTTGGGTTCTGGGTTTGCAGATATAAATGGAGATGGAACTTTAGACGTGGTAAATAGCCGTGCAACCATTGACTCTTTTAATCGTTTTATGAATAAACAACAATTTACACTTATTGTCAATTAGTTTTGCACACCCAAAATTTGGATTTTGTGATATAATAGAGAGGTTCGCTTATCAGTTAATAGCACTAACAAATGAATATAACATCAATCTTAACTTGGCTTTCTGGCAAAAAGTCAATAATAGCAAGTCTAATTATAACAATATCGGCATATTTTGGCTCAACTGGAGCTTTAACACCAGACCAAGTTGTTTTAATTGGTTCTATTGTAACTATAATTTTCGGGACTGCTTCAATAGCAACTGGAAAATTAGTATACGGAAAGTAAAGCTTTGCCGACTTTTCGGCTTACTATGAAAAAAAATATATGTATTTACGCACTCGTTTTGATTATTTTAACGTTATTATTAAGTAGATTCTGTGTTTCACGAGTAACATATCAAGCACAAGATGAAACATACTTAACTCCAGCACAGGAAGCATATCTGGGAACTCTTAGATTTTGTGAAAGTAGGGGTTATGAAAATGATAGAATAATTGACTCAAATAAAAAGTTTTCTTATAAGCCATATATGTTCCAAATGGACACCTTTCTAGAACAAGGAAAACTATATGGAGTATTAGATAAAAATTTAACAGATAAACAGGCAGAGAAAAGTAGAATAATTTACGATAGAAAAATCCAAGAAAAAATAGCATACTTTATGCTACTTGACGGAAAGCAATCTAACTGGTTAAATTGTTATAGAACTAAACTAAATAGAGAACCATTCCCAAAGAACTAAAAACACACCAAAATTGTCCCAAATGGGGCTTTTTTGTTTAAAATAGAAGATTATACCTTTTTTATATTTAAACATCCTATAAGTCAAAAACAAGTCAAAAAATGGTCTCTACGAGCTAGTTTGAAGGGCTATTGAGATGTTTTATCACCTTTTTAGCTATTTCATCAGTTAATCCAGTTTGGAAGTCAGTTTGGAAGAAGTTTTCTTCTTGTTCTGGCAACATATCGTCATCATCGTCAATGATAGCATATTTTTCTACTTCTGGATGCTCGTCTAACCATTCTTGAATCTCATCTCCACGAATACTATCAACCTCCAAGTCTGGTGTTATATCTAGGATTGGAACTATTTTTTGTTCGACAGTTTTTATACCTTCTAGATGATGTCTCCAAGATGATGATAATACAACTTCACATCCTGTGTCAAGTTGTATTTTTCCTACAAGGAAGCACATAAATTTATCTAGCGGAAAATAATCCTTTGGGTCTTTGTCAAAAGTTTTTGCACTATTACAGACCCCATCAATGTCAAGGAATAAAATTTTATTCATTTTTGTGGTTTGTTAAACCCGTGAAAATGACGAGTTTTTACTTCTAAAAAATAAGCATAGCCATTTGATTCATTGTGAACATCTAGTGCTGATATGTGTCCTGTTCTACCATCAAACAAAATTCTCTCAATTATTATTTCTGGGATTTTTTTGGTTTCTTTTTTCTTTATTACTTTTTTCATAGTATTCTTTTATAATC
>JBAXPX010000005.1:0-38935 GCA_037132055.1 bacterium | reverse complement strand
TTTCGCTTAGATATGTTTACGAACATGGTTATATTATACAGGAAAAAAATTCTTAGAAAAAGTACAAAAATTTTTATATGTGGATAACTATCATGTGCCTTGGTTAATAAAACAAGGAAAACAAAAAACTCAAATAAAAACTTTGTTACTTGTATTTAAGACATATATATGTTACTCTCTACATAAGTCCTGTCGCAACAGGGCTTTTTTACAAAAAATTTAATAAAAAGGTTCTATTTATTGGCTAGAAACTAGTATCTAGAACCTAGAAACTAATTTATGTTAGATATAAAAACATTTAGATCGGCATTAGAACAACTAGAAGAAGAAAGAAAAATTCCAAAAGAAAAAATATTGGACGCCATCGAGCAAGCAATGGCTGCCGCCTACAAAAAAGATTATGGGAAGAAGGGTCAGATAATCCGTGCAAAGTTTGACCTAGAAACAGGCAAAACTGATTTTTTTCAAGTAAAAATAGTAGTCGATGAGACAATAGCAAAATTAGATGTCCAAGATGAACACGAAAAAGAATATTCTGTAAAAGAAGATGGTGATGAACGTGTACATTTCAATCCTGAACATCACATAATGCTAGAAGATGCGAAAAAAATAAAAAAAGGGATAGAACTAAATGACGAAATCGTCTTCCCTCTCGAATCAAAAGATGACTATGGACGAATCGCCGCTCAAACAGCAAAACAAGTAATAATACAAAGAATTCGCGAAGCAGAACGCACTTCAATAATAGATGAATACGGAACAAAAGAAGGAGAAATAATATCCGGAATAGTTCAAAAAGTTGAAAAAGGAAATGTTTACGTAGATTTCAATCGTGCGACTGGGATATTGCCTACTGAGGAACAAATACCAGGAGAATATTTCCAAAGAGGTCAACGTATCCGAGCATATCTGTATTCAGTAGAAGACACACAAAGGGGTATCAACCTCCGTCTTTCACGTACTCATCCTAAGTTTATAGAAAAACTATTCTCAATAGAAGCACCAGAAATACAAAGTGGAGTTGTGGAAATAAAATCTATCGCCAGAGAAGCTGGAGCTCGTTCAAAGATAGCAGTATTTTCTACAGATGATCATATCGATCCAGTAGGATCATGTGTCGGACAAAAAGGCACGAGAGTAAATACTATTACTCAAGAGCTTTCTGGAGAAAAAATAGATATAATCCCATGGAGAGAAGACCCAAAAGAATTTGTTTCAAATTCCCTCTCTCCTGCAAAAGTTCTTTCCATTGAAATAAATGAAGAGGAACATAAAGCGACAGTAGAAGTTTCTGATGATCAACTCTCTCTCGCTATCGGTAAAGGTGGCCAAAATGTCCGTCTCGCTGCAAAATTAACTGGCTGGAGAATAGACATCAAAGGAGACGGCAAGCAAGTAGCTTCAACCGATGGAGATGCTATTAAAATAGAAAAAGCCGAAGGTTCTAATCCTATCGAACCTGTCAAAGGAGACGAAGAAAAATCTTCACCAAAGAAAAGTAAAAAAATAAAAGAGTAATTTTATTATTAATTAATTATTAAAAAACATGAATTCATTTTTATTGTTTGCAATTGTTAGCTCTTTGATCGCCATTTTTTATGGCTTATTTTTAGCAAAATCAATATTAAAAAAAAGTGCGGGTAATGATAAGATGAAAACTATTGCATCCGCTATAGCTGAGGGAGCAAAAGCCTACTTGAATAGACAATATAAAACTATCGGCATGATAGCTGTTGTTTTATTTTTTGTTCTTTGGGTAACACTTGGCTTACCATCAGCAGGAGGGTTCATCTTGGGCGCAGCGCTTTCTGCGCTCGCTGGATATATAGGTATGAATGTTTCTGTGAGAGCAAATGTTAGAACTACCGAAGCTGCAAGAACAGGATTAAAAGAAGCTTTGAGCGTAGCATTCAAAGGAGGAACAGTGACTGGACTTTTAGTAGTAGGACTTGCTCTTCTTGGAGTAACATCTCTATATGCTCTCACTGGTGATATAAAAGCATTGATCGGTCTTGGATTCGGAGCATCACTCATCTCAGTGTTTGCAAGACTCGGTGGAGGAATTTTTACAAAAGCAGCCGATGTCGGTGCTGATTTAGTTGGTAAAAACGAAGCTGGAATTCCAGAAGATGATCCGAGGAATCCTGCAGTCATCGCAGACAACGTAGGTGACAATGTTGGTGATTGTGCTGGAATGGCAGCAGATCTTTTTGAAACTTATGCAGTTACTTCTGTGGCAGCGATGCTTTTGGGTTCACTTCTTTTTGTTGGTTTTGGTGGAGCTGTCTTATATCCACTTGCAATAGGAGGAATAGCCATCCTTTGTTCAATAGTAGGAACTTGGTTTGTGAAGCTTGGAAAGAAAAACAATATAATGGGTGCTCTATACAAGGGCCTCATCGTAGCTGGAATACTCGCAGCAATTGCTTTTTATCCGATCACAAATATATTGATGTCGGGTAATGGAATTTACTCCACGCTTAATTTATTCTTGTGCGCATTAGTAGGACTACTAGTAACAGGCGCACTCGTGATCATTACAGAATATTTCACTTCTACAAAATACAATCCCGTCCAATCCATAGCAAGGGCTTCAGTATCAGGACATGGAACAAATGTTATCCAAGGATTAGCTATCTCTATGAAAGCCACCGCCCTTCCTTTGATCACGATCGTAGTTGGAATTTTAGTTACATATAATTTGGGTGGACTATATGGTATAGCTGTAGCTGCAATGGCAATGCTCTCTATGACAGGCATTATAGTAGCAATCGATGCATATGGACCAATCACAGATAATGCAGGAGGTATAGCAGAAATGGCAGGACTACCAGAATCAGTTCGCGCTGTTACGGACCCACTAGATGCTGTTGGAAATACTACAAAAGCAGTCACAAAAGGTTACGCCATAGGATCAGCAGGACTCGCAGCACTTGTACTTTTCTCTGCATATACTCAAGAAATTTCAGTAAAACTAGGCCACGTTATGGCTTTCGATTTAAGTGACCCTAGAGTTATCGTAGGTTTGCTTATAGGAGGACTTCTTCCATATTATTTCGGCGCATTATGCATGGAAGCAGTAGGAAAAACTGCTGGCAAGGTCGTCGATGAAGTACGCAGACAGTTTAAAGAAATAAAAGGCATCATGGATGGTTCTGGAAAACCAGAATATGGAAAATGCGTGGACATAGTTACAACTAGCGCAATCAAACAAATGATCGTGCCTGCTCTTATACCAGTCCTTACTCCTATTATTGTTGGATTTTTACTAGGACCAGTAGCACTAGGTGGACTTCTTATTGGTTCTATAATTACAGGACTTTTCGTAGCAATATCTATGACGTCCGGTGGAGGTGCTTGGGATAATGCAAAAAAATACATAGAATCTGGAAATCTTGGAGGCAAAGGTGGAGATGCCCACAAAGCAGCTGTAACCGGAGATACTGTAGGCGACCCCTACAAAGACACAGCAGGGCCTGCAATAAATCCTATGATTAAAATTCTAAACATTGTTGCACTGCTTATCGTTGCATTTTTGATTTAAAAAAATATATTCTTTTAGAACGGAAACCCACAGCAATCCTGCTGTGGGTTTTGTGTTATACTATAAAAGTGAGTCATTATAAGGTAACGCCCACGAGGGCACACAAATTTATGTCAAAAAAAATAACATATCTATTATTTATTAGCACGTTTATATTTTTATTATCAGCATCTTATGCGCTGGCAATAGAAGACCAACCTACAGCCATAGCTCCCTCACAGCCAGAAACATTAATAATGCCTGTGGACACAGCCCCCAATCTAACCAACACAAGACAAAGAAGCACAGACACAATTGGCCAAACAACAGAAAGCCAAGTTCAAGCATTCAAAGTTGATGGAGAAAAAATGAAGGAAAAAGTCCAAATTTTACGAGAAGAGGCTCAGCAAAGGATGGACGCACTAAAAGTAAAAATACTAACTCAGAAAAACAAAGCTCAAGCAAAAATACAAGAAACAAGAATTTTAGGCAGAGAACAAGCCATACAAAAATTTGATAATACAATATTAAAAGTAAAAGTACTAAAAGAAAGAGTTTCAACTCAAGTATCTAAAATAGAAGCACAGAATGTAATAGTGCCGACAGCAGTAAAAGACCTGTCAGTATTGGCTGAAGCGAAAATAGTCGAGGCAAAAACAAAAGTTGCAGAAGTAAATTCAATATTAGCTTCTACGACAAATCAACTTTCAAAAGAAAATAAAACAAAAATAGAAACTCTAACAAAAGACATACAAACTCTCGTAAAGGAAGCCCAACAAGTATCAAATGAACAACTAAATTCATTAAAACAAATTTTAAAAACAAAAATACAAGAAACAAAAACAAACAAAAATTCTACCGGAGCAGTACCACCTACTCCAAGTTCTACGACAACTAACAATAATCAATAATATTATCAAATTAACAAAGCTCGCCTGTACAACAAATAAAGACGAGCCAAAAAAAATATGGAACCAGAAAAAAAATCACATGGAGCGCTTATTGGATCAATAATAATTATAATCATTCTTATCATTGGTGGTATATATGTCTGGCAATCAAGAGTAAAAGATCTTGAAATAAAAAAACAGCTTCAAGCAGAAGCTATCAATGCTGTAACCTCTGATGAATTAAATAAACTGCAGACGGAACTAAATACTACAGATACAAATCTAAATATAGATTTAAATAAATTAGAATAGAGAAGACCTAAAAAAGAACGATCCCCCACAAAAAGGGGAATCGTTCTTTTTTTGACAAAAATATACAAAAACTATAAACTGAAAACTATGAAAATAAATATAAAAAAACTACCAAAAAGTGAAGTCGAAATCGAGGGAGAGCTTGAAGCTGATGTGTTTGAGTCTTATTTTAATAAAGCTTTAAAAAAAATCGGTGAAAACGTCGAATTGGATGGATTCAGAAAAGGAAAAGTGCCAGAAAATGTGCTTCTTTCTCATGTTCCAGAAATAAAAGTTTTAGAGGAAATGGCAGAGATGGCTTTAAGTGAACACTATCAGAAAATGATCGAAAATGAAAAGATAGATGCGATAGGTAGACCAGAAATAAACATAACAAAACTCGCAAGAAAAAATCCACTCGGTTTTAAAATAAAAACTGCCACAATACCAGAAACAAAATTGCCAGATTATAAAAAAACCGCTCAAAAAATACTTTCTGAAATAAAATCTGAAGAAAAAGACGTCTCAGTGTCTGAAGAGGAAATGGAAAAAACTATCTTAGACATCAGAAAATCTCGAGCTCCTAAAAAACATATCACCGAACCAGTAGAACCACACGAGCATAAGGAAGGAGAAGAGCATAATCATAGTCATAATGAAGAAATAAAAACGGAAGACCTTCCTCCGTTTGATGACGATTTTGTAAAAGCCCTGGGTCCATTTAAAGACGTAGAAGATTTTAAAACAAAATTGAAGGAAAATATAAAACTAGAAAAGGAAAGCCAACTAAAAGAAAAGACTAGATTAAAAATCATAGAAAAAATAATAGAGGGGTCAGATATAGATATACCAGAAATTTTAGTTGAAATTGAATTAGATAAAATATTATACCGAATGGAATCAGACATCACTCAAATGGGATTGAAGTTTGAAGATTATCTTAAACACCTAAACAAAACAGTAGAAGACCTGAGAAAAGAATTCAGAAATGATGGCGAAAAGAAAGCCAAGCTTGCTCTTGTTTTAAATAAAATATCTGAAATTGAAAAAATTATTGCCGACGAAAAAGAAGTAGAAAAGGAAGTAGAAAATATTTTGGCTCATTACAAAGATGCTGACCCAGAAAGAGCAAAAGTCTATGCACATAACGTGCTAACTAATGAAAAAATCTTCCAGTTTTTAGAAGGCCAAACTTAATTTAATTAGATTTATACACATACCTTATCTCTTTTTTTTATTGCATCAATTATTCTAGTCATACCTATTCCACCACCACATCTTGGTATAAAATTTAAAGATAAAAATTCTTCTAATTCTTTTTCAACTCTTTCTCTACCAAAAAGCTCGAAAAGTTTCCCCGCATACCCTCCATCACTTATCGCATAAAATTCTTCTCGCATCTCTTTTGGGTTACTGCTTCTTTCTGCTGAACCAATCGTCTCGTTGCCATATAATATAACATCAATCTTATTTGAATAATTTTTATCTTTCTTTTTCATGTTCCAAAAAGGAGAGGTGTAAGACGGAAATTCCTTACAAAAAACAACTGGACCAAAATCTTTCAACATCCTATTCTCATGATCACTTTTTAACTCTTTAACACCATAATGTTTCTTTAATTCATCATATTTTTTATGGTGATGTTTTGTACTATCCCCAAACCCTAAATATTCTAGTAGCTCTGTTTCAAATTTTTCCAAATCAACCAATGTACCACGCAACTCAAATTCAAACATTGGAAAGACTATCTTGTGCCTACCTGGAATAGGATTTTTTTCATTACGGAAACTTGTACTAACACAAAAAACTCCAGGAATTTCTGGTCTAGTTAGAAGTTCATACTCAAGCCACATTTGTCCAGTCTGAGGCAACGGCCAAACTTCCCCATTATATTTATAAGTAGCTACCGTTGTTGGGTCTTCACATGCTGCTAAAATAGAAAGCCTGTCTTGAGTATTTACTTCTATGAAACTTTTACTCAAACAAAATTCGCGTAATTTATTTACTGCGCCACTAAAAGCTATAACATCTTTCTCCCCTATATAATTGTTTATCATTCTTAAATAATAAATTAATAATAAAAAAACAGCCCTTCGACGGGGCTGTTTTAAATGAAATATAAATATTTGAAAGGGATTGCAATTTTTTCTGTTTTAATCTTTTCTTACACATTGTGTAAAATGGTAACATTTTAAAAAACAGATGCAACAACCAAAAAGTGGATAACTACTAATAGGATAACGGGGGTTAAAATCTAGACAAGAAAAAATAATAATAACCAAGGGAGATTAAAAACCAATATAAAGAAAAACGCAGACAAATAATACCCATAAAATTAAATTTCTCTTTTGAATAATCCCACAATCTAATCTTCTTTATCTTGAGATCTAAATATCCAGTCAGAAATTCTATAAAAGTAGGCACTATAAAAATCAAGATTAATCTAAAAAACAAATGCATTTCTAAAAAACTAATAAAAGCCAAAAAGGCCGCTATTAAGGCATACATCTGTGCATCTATTAGTTTTGGTTTTATTAATTTTTTAAATTCAAAAGATCGATAAATAAATTCTAAAACAAAACCAACAAACAAACCAATAAAAAAATTCAAGATTATTTGAAAAAACATATTATAGATCTTTAATTATTTTTTTTATTCTTAATAATTTAAAAATTTTTATCCCTAAAATTTTTCTCAAAAAAGAAATGGCTCTGTATTTACCTATTAACCAAACAAGGCCCAAAACAACTAACAGAGTGCTTCCAGGAATTGGAAAAACATAAGAAATTAATCCTAATACTATTAAAAATATACCTATTGCTTTATGTATAACCTCCAATTCTAATTTTTTCATAAAAATTTATAATTTTATTATAAACTATATATAAAAAAATAAACACTTGAAAATTAAGTCTAAAAGACTATAATAATCTTATGTTAATACCAACAGTTATTGAAAAAAGTCAGTTTGGGGAGAGGGCTTATGATATATATTCCCGCCTTTTGCGTGAACGTATTGTGTTTTTAGCAGGGCCTATTGATGACAACGTAGCAAATATCGTCATCGCTCAGCTTTTATTCCTCGAATCTGAAGATGCAAAAAAGGATATTCATTTTTATATCAATTCCCCAGGCGGATCAGTCACAAGCACCATGGCAATAGTAGACACCATGAATCATATTCGCCCGGATGTTTCTACTTTTTGTGTTGGACTTGCAGCTTCAGGGGCCGCCATTATTTTATCTGCTGGTAAAAAAGGCAAAAGATTTATTTTACCAAATGCTGAAATAATGATTCATCAGCCTTTAGGAGGCGTCGAAGGCCAAGCCACAGATATCGCAATCACTGCAAAACATATTTTGAAAACGAGAGACAACTTAAACAAACTTCTAGCAAAAAATACTGGTAAGCCACTTTCACAGATAGAAAAAGACGTTGAACGTGACTTCTTTATGGACGCCGATGAAGCCAAAAAATACGGAATCATAGACGAGATAGTCACAAAATCTAAAAATATAAAATAAATAGTTAGAAAAACACCCACCTAGACAAAAGGAGTCTTTTGTAATAATGTTTGTGAGACAAACAAGGTTCCTTTCACTAAACAATAGGAGGTTAAAAAATGACAAAGTTAAGGTTGTTATCGGTACTCAGTGCCACAGCTGCATTAATTATGGGAATAATCTCTTTCATTCTCTGCTTAAGAGAAGAGACGCCAATCATGGTAAACAGCTCATTAACCGCTACGACAATCTCAGGAATTGTCCTCGCTATTTTTGCACTAGTACTATCGATCGACGCAGAACTACAAAAAGACAACAAACTAAGAACTATTTCGGGAGCATTCTTTGTTGCCGTTACGATCATCATAGCTTACGTGTTAATAGCCTATGGTCTTAACGAAATAAAAAAAACTAATGCACCCGATCTTGTGTTGTTCAGTACTCTTATGATACTTATATCTGGAATATTCAGATTTTTTGAACGGATCAACTCAATGTTTTATCCACCAGAAAAAAGATATCATGAAAGAATATAACCTAGGCCCCGCAATTTATGAATAAATTGCGGGGCTTTATTTTTATAAAACCACTCTGCGAAAAATAGACAAAACGTATAATCTTTGTTATATTGTAGATGTTGACTTTTAAAAATTTATTTCAAATCTTGGTTTATAAGAATATTCCATATATGGGTTATTTAAAGAGAAAATCCCCCCGCCATGGCGAGGTGAATCACATCTTTTATAGGACGAAAATAGAACCACAGATATAGTGGCGTGTTCTTGTAAGCCAAAACAAGGCTTATGAGCATAACATTAATAGCAATTTTAGTAGGAGTCGGAGTACTCCTTTTAGGCGCGGGTATCGGTTACTATCTACGTGTTATCGTCGCGCTTGGCAAAAGGCGATCAATTGAAATCGACATCAAACAAATGATGGTCGGTGCAAAAGAAGAAGCACAAAGGATAACAGAAGAAGCAAAAAAGAAAACAGAGGAAAAACTAAAAGAATTAAGAGAAGAAGAAAAGAAAAAAGAACAAGAGTTTAAAGAAACAGAAAAAAGACTCATTAAAAAAGACGAGCTCTTGGACGCAAGACAGCTCGACATAAACAAAGAAGTAGAAAACATAAAGTTAAAAGTAGAAGAAGTAAAAAAAATTCAAGAAAAAGTATCTCTAATAGAAACAGAGAAGAAAAATGAACTAGAAAAAATCGCAAAATTAACCGAGGGAGAGGCAAAGGAAGAGCTCTTAAAAGACATTGAAAAAAAATACGAGGAAGATATTTTAATTAAAATTCAAAAACTAGAAAATACCAACGAAGAAAAATTAGACCTGAGAGCTAAAGACATTTTGGCTACTTCTATCCAACGCCTTGCTGTCAGCACTGCATCAGACTTTATGACCACAACCGTCGCTATCCCAAACAACGAAATTAAAGGAAAAATCATCGGGAAAGAAGGTAGAAATATTCGTGCCTTTGAAAGAGTTGCTGGGGTTGAACTCATTGTGGATGATACTCCAGGATCTATCGTTATCTCATCTTTTGACCCAGTCAGGAGACAGGTCGCGAGAGTTGCCCTTGAGAATCTAATACTGGATGGAAGAATCCAACCAGCAAAAATTGAAGAATTGGTTGAAAAAGCAAAAGAAGAAATAAATAAGATAATTAAAGAAAAGGGCGAACAGGCTGTCTACGAATGTGGAATTTTTAATTTTGACCCTAGAATTGTAGCTATCTTGGGAAGACTTTATTTCCGAACAAGTTATGGACAAAATGTCCTTCAGCATTCTATAGAAATGGCACACATTGCAGGAATGTTGGCCGAAGAATTGGGCGCAGATGTAGCTATCGCTAAAGCAGGGGCTTTAGTACATGACATCGGAAAAGCCTTGGACCACGAAGTGCAAGGCACTCATATAGAAATAGGGATGAGAATACTTCAAAAGTTCGGAGCAGATGAACGCATTATAACTGCGATGAAATCGCATCACGAAGATTATCCTTATGAAACAATCGAATCAATTATCGTACAAACCGCAGACGCGATATCGGGAGGACGCCCTGGCGCAAGAAGAGACTCGGTAGAAAATTATCTAAAACGATTACAGGACCTAGAAGCTTTAGTAAACGCCTTCCCTGCTGTTGAAAAATCATACGCACTACAAGCAGGCCGTGAAATACGTATATTTGTTACACCTGAAAAAATTTCTGACGCTGAAACAAAGCTCATGGCTCGTGATATTGCCATAAAAATAGAACAAGAATTGAAATACCCTGGTGAAATAAAAGTAACGATGATAAGAGAAACAAGAATCATCGAGTACGCCCGATAAAAAATTGATAAAAAACCCGCAACGTAATGTTGCGGGGTATGGTTGTTTTAGCTAATTTGCATGTTCCGCAATAAAATTGCGGTAAAGATTCTTTATTCTTTCAGGGGCAAAAGGTATCTGAAAAAACTTTACGTTTTTTCTAGACATAAGCTCGCCAAACATGCGAGCTATTTCTTTGTCGTAATGAGAAAAAAAGGACCTTTCGTCAGAGGCACTGCAGAATATTACTAAATTTGCCGGGTTAGAAGAAATTTCTAAGGCAAATTTTAATCCATAGAAAGGTCCTTCACTTACAAAATATACTTCCTTCCCAAGAAGGTCGGGTTCATTTTTAATGATAACAGGGAGTAAAAGCTCTACTGTTTCTTTGTCCCAATCAAAAAAAATCTTTGGTTTCATAAAAAGAACATTTTATATGGTTTACATTTATTTTCTGCTTTTATAATAGCAAAAAAACGCCTATTTGTCAATCTTTTAAAGGCTTGTCCTTAAAAAACCCTTGTTATATAATAAGAGCGAGGTATTTTATTAAGTAAATGCTCATCGTAAAAGCGGAGCATGGTCGAAAATATTATAAAAAGACTACAAAAATATGAACAAACAAGGATTAGTTGAATTTGTACATGGAAAGCTTGGTGGCACAAAAGTACAAGCTGAAGAAATCGTTGACGGAATGTTTGATACTATCATCGCAACTATGAAAAAGGGCGGTGAAGTTTCAATCGCTGGCTTCGGAATCTTTTCAGTAAAAGGACGTGCTGCAAGAATGGCTCGCAATCCAAAGACTGGAGAGCAAGTCAAAGTAGCTGCAAAGAAAGTTCCAAAATTCCGAGCTGCAAAAGCTTTGAAGGACGCTGTAGAATAATATTACCTGTCTGCGCAGGCAGGTCTCGTATAACAAAAGCCACCATCTGGTGGCTTTTGTGTTTTTATTATTTAGTATGTTTCCTTCTAATATATTTCAGCGTTGTAACACTGTTCACAGTAAACAGTTTCGGGTCTGTCTGGGGCATACGCAGTTTCGAATTCATTTTTACAACCTTCCTTCATGCATTTTCTATGCCAGAGTTTTCTAGGATTACGTTTCGTCATTCTTTCTTTATGTCTACATTCAAAATCTTTATGTGGCAACGGCAAATGCATTCTTTTATAAAAGCCCAACTCGGCTTGAGTGATTCTGAAATTCTTTTTACAGTCTTCACAAACAAAAATTTCTTTCAGAATATTTTCATCCGTTTCTTCAATTTTACTTGGAATATTTTTTATTGTTTCTTTTCCGTATGTGCCAGTTGTCTTTTCCTGCCAACCATATCCTCTTTTTATCGCTTCTTCTTTTGATAATGGGAAGAAATCATATGCCAGTACTTCATTATATTTGAAGGGGGAAAGCTCTGGTGGAAAAAATTGTCCATAATTACCATCCTTCTTCATTTCCGCAACAATTTGCGTTCTAAACTTATCAAAGGATTCTTTGCTGTATTGCTTATTTAAAATCATATATTCACCTTTTCTGATAGCAGTGCACCCAAAAGAGCTTGTTAAGTTGTAACAATTGTCACAATAGTCTATTTCATTTGAAGAAAAGCAAAAAACACAATTTTTGGCTTTACTGAGTTGCATTGCCCCCATCACGTCATAGCAAAATTCACATTTGTAATAATAATTATTACAATCCCAACTGTCTGTCGGATTTTCCGTGTCTGTCATATAAGAGCAGTTTTTTGAGTCGTAAGTATCATACAACATTACTCCTTGATGGCAATTGTGTAGATAATCCCCTGTCACATTGTTACACTTAGTTTGTGAAGCATATTTTACAATAGTTTTTTTCTTTAGTTCTACAAATTCCTTTTTAGCTTTTTCTATGTTTTCATAGCTAGAGAGTATTTCAGCTTTTTTCTTTTCAAATTCATCTTTGTCGTATTTCACATTGAAAATTGCATTTGATAGATGTCTGCCATTTGTACAAAAAATGCAATTACTTGAATCTCTCATATTAAAACAAAACAACAAATCACTTGAAGATTGGCACTGCTCACTAAACATACATTTAAAACATTTTCTACAGTCTAGACATTCATAACACAATTCAGATTCATGAATAAAAGCACAATCAACACAAAACTTGTCTCTTTGTAGTAATCTGCCGTACATACAGTCTTCGTTAAAGTCAGCAGCAAAAATTAAGTAGCAATCTTTGTTTTCAGCTGAGCCATTTGTGTAATCACTTCGTACATTGTTGTGTATCATAATACCAAGCCTAGGTACTTTTTTTAACAATTCGTTCATTTGTTCAAAGAAAGTCTTAGCTAAATCGTAATCCATGGCAAAACTTTTTGGGTCCCATGCATCACTCCACCAACAATCATGACAGTATACTGTATATGGCGACTCAGACGGATACACAGAAATAAAATCTTTTTTACAAAGATCGCAAATTCTTTTATAAAATGTTCTTTCATTTCGAAACATCAAACGCCTTGCCATGCGACAATCAGGGCAATAAAGAGGAGGAACTGTTTTCATTTGTTCGTAAAAAACTATGTCCTCGTCTCTTATTTCAAATTCTTGATTACATGTTTTACAATTTTCTTTTTTCATTTATATCCAAATACTACCATTTTTTTAAATTTTTGAAAGCTGCTAACACAAAAGCCACCGTCTAGGTGGCTTTTGTGTTTTTATTTAATATTTCCTAATCACCGCTTTCAATTTCGCAATCACATTCAAACTCTGAGTTGGATAAATCGGTTTGAAATTTTTATTCGCCGGTTCGAGCCATTTTTTGTTTCCTTTTTCTCTAAAATATTTCATGGTAAATTCTCCATCTACTTCTGCAATAACTATCTCTCCGTCTTTAGCTTGGTTTGTTTTCTCTACAAGGATCATGTCCCCTTTTTCTATGTGCGCATCTATCATTGAATCACCGTCAACTTCGAGCATATATGTGAGGGATTTCTTTCCAATCAAAAAATCATCTAAATTAATTGTGTCCGATAATTCTTCTACGTCAGAAGGAAAACCTGCTTTTACAAGTCCAAGCTTTGGAATCTCTCCAAAAATATCCGTGGGAATAAGTCTACCTAAGTGGTCTTTCGCTACAAGACCCGCATCAACCAACTTTTCTACAATTCTCGCAATTGCATTTTTGGATTTAAAACCAAACAATTTCATCATCTCAGAATATGTAGGCATTCTCTTATTTTCTCTGTAAAAACTTTCTAGTTTTGTTTGATAAGAATTTTGCATTGCGTTTAAAATGAAAATCTATATCTAAGTGGAAATAATCTTTGAAAAAAGCTCCTCCTAGTATGAAAACGAATTTTACGAAGGATGAGTTTGTGATCACGAGCTTCTTTCCTGTAATCTTCACCACGTAAAATCTTAAAATCAATCTTCTGGTTAAGCTTTTGCATTTCCCTTTCTAGCATTTTTAAATATTGTTTCTGTGACATAAGTTTATATTGATTAATTGTTGATAAGTGACCTAGTTTTAGTATAGGTGAACGAGCGTTCACTGTCAACAACTCCCTGTGGATAACTCCCAAATTTTAAGGAGAGCAACGACTATAAAATTTGAGGATCCTGAGCGATGCGAAGGATGAGGACCCTTATGAAGTAAGGAAGAGGACACTAAATAAGATTGATGAATTCATGTACTGACTTTCGGGCGATATTGTATCGCTTCTAGGATGTGGTCCGATTTTATTTCTTCTGATTTTTCTAGGTCGGCAATAGTTCGCGCAATCTTGATAACCCTATGATAAGCGCGAGCAGACAATGCTAGTCTTGCGGCACTATCGTCGAGTAAATTCCTAACTTCGTCGGTAAGTTTTATCATATTAGATAAATCTTTTACATTCATTTCGTTATTTGTTTTTATCTTTCTGCTAAATTTTTTAAATCTTTCTTTTTGTATATCACGAGCATTTGAAATTCTTTTTTGTATTGTTTCACTTTTTTCTCCATGTCCTTCTTCTCCTAGTTTTTTATAATCAACATTCCCTACAGACACCCATAAATCAATGCGATCCATTATAGGTCCTGATAATTTTCTCTTATATCTATCAAGGTCAGATGGTTTACAAATACAATTTTTTTGTTTTGAACCGGAGTTGCCACACGGACAAGGGTTCATCGCTGCAACAAGAATAAAATTCGAAGGAAAAACAGCAGAGCTTTTCGCTCGTGAAATTGAAATCATATTATCTTCAAGAGGCTGACGTAAGGATTCTATAACTCTTTTATCAAACTCAGGAAATTCATCTAAAAATAACACTCCACGATGCGCAAGAGTAACTTCCCCTGGCTTTGGATATGTTCCTCCTCCTATTAGTGATACATAAGAAGAAGTATGGTGTGGAGACCTAAAGGGAGGATTCAAAACAAGTTCACCCTTTGTTGCTCCAGCAATAGAATGAATACCAGTAATTTCTAAAACTTCTTCGACACTCAAGTCTGGCAGTAACCCCGAGAACGCTCGTGCAAGCATTGTTTTCCCTGTTCCCGGTGGTCCATACATAGCGATATTGTGTCCTCCCGCTGCTGCTATTTCTAGACCTCTTTTTGCGCTTTCTTGTCCTCTAATATCAGAAAAATCAGAACATCTTATTTCTTTTTGAAAAATAATTTTTGTCTGTAGTTGTTGTGAAATTTGCCCTTGGTTTCTTTCATTTTTTAACTCGTTTATGTGATTTACAACTTCTAATAAATTATTCACACCAAAAATTTTAATACCATCAACAAGTGCTGCTTCAATAGCATTTTCTTTTGGTAAATAAACTTCTTCAAAACCCATCTTTTTTGCTTCTTGAACAAGTGGCAAAGATCCTCGGATGTTTCTCAAAGTTCCATCCAATCCAAGTTCTCCAAGAAAAATTTTCTTTTCTGAATTAAATTTTATATCCTCTGAAGCAAGCATATAAGACAAAGCTATTGCCAAATCAAAAAACGGCCCTTCTTTTTTGAGATCGGCCGGAGAAAGAGATACAATCGTTTTTTGATTTTTAGCTTTTGGCGACTGAAATCCGGAATTTTTTATAGCAGAGCTTACTCTGTCTTTTGATTCATCTACTGCCTTATCTGGAAGTCCAACTATCGAAAAAGAGTTCAACCCACGCGATAAATCCACTTCGATCGTAACGATCTGACCAAACAACAAGTTGACTTGTGCCGAGTAAACCCTTGCAAATGACATAATTTTGCTACTGATTTATGTGCTTCTTACATGTTCTAGCTGAAGGACTGGCATCTATCCTGGCCGCCTCTATTTCTTTCTTGCAGACCTCACACTTACCAAATGATTCTCTGTTTATATTTTTTAATGCTAACAAAATATCCCGAAGTCTTGGTTCTAATACTCTTATCATAGAGCTTTTTGATTCAAAATCCTCAAACCTATCTGCCATGTCATTTTGATCAGTCTCTACATAATCCATCTCGAGTGGAGTAGCTTCCCATTCGTTGGTTTCTGGGTTAAGTTTCCCCATATCTTGCATCTGTTCAATTAAAATATCTCGCTCTTTTTCTAATTTTTCTTTAATTTTTTTCTTGTCTAACATGACAAAATGATAGCATTTTAAAAATTAAAGGCAACATACTAAAAGCCCTCAGCACCTTTAGAGGGCAAAATCTTTACCAATCTTATTTTTTAATCATGCTAGAAGATAGCCGTAACATTATTTCGTGGACAGAAAGTTCACTATTAGTAACAATCAAAGAAGTATCACTGGAAAATACATACATCATCACAATATTCCCGTCATTGTCTCTCAGTATTCGCGCATTTTTATTTTGGATAATACCATCCTCAAAATTCTTTGTGAGCAAATACTTTGTATCTGGAGTAATATTTATACCAAAAAACCCATGTAAGTCATAAAACATTTTTTCTTCCCAAGAACGCATCACATCAAAAACATCTGTCATTGAACGAATTTTCCACAACATAAATAAATTTTTATTTTCTGTGTTGGTAACTCCAATCAAAAAATTATCATCCACAAAATTCATTCGTTTTTGATCTATATTAGCAAAAATCAAAGAAAGAAACTTCCTAAGACCTATTATTTTTTTATCAACAGTAAAATAAGTACCTAAAACTCCGCCTTGTTTTATCTCGGTTAACAAAACTTCATTAGATACACTCTGAGATATCTGGTCTTTTGTTAATCCTCCAATTTCTTTAAAACCCATCTCGTCTAGATAAATCATTGGAACAAATTCTGGTTGTACTGAGACAGTAAAAATCTCCTTCTTAAAGACCGCCAAGAAAATCAAGGCGCCCAAAGAGCAAGCCAATAAAAAGACACCTATAAACATAAAATATTTATTTCTTTGACTTTCTGGAGACAGCTCTTGAATTTCAGCTTCATGCTCTTCTTGTTCTTCTATGACTTTTCTCATATATATCCCCTCGCTCCCGTCAACAGCTTTTATCATATCCCCAGTATATGTTTCTGCATTTTTATTTTTTGTGTTATTTTCGTTTTCCATCTCGTTAAGAGATAAATTTTTAAACTTTCTTAAAAAAATCTTTATCTGCTTCTTTTATAGAGAGGCTTATCTTCCCTCTTTCTGAATCTATTTTTATAATCTTCACTGGTACGATCATGCCTTCCTTTATTATATCGCTAACTCGCTCTATGCGAAATGGTGCAAGTTCTGATATGTGAACCATGCCATCAGTAAAAGGATTCAATTGTACAAATGCTCCAAAGTCTGCAATTTTTACAACTTCACCTTTTAATATTTCTCCGATTTTAAACTCGTGAGTCATTTCTTCAACTATTTTTTTTGCTTTTTCTACTGAGTCACCTTTTCCTGTAAAATAAACACTTCCGTCATCTTCAATAGTTATTTCAGCTCCTGATTTTTCTTTTATTTCTTTTATTGTTTTTCCACCACTACCAATAACTAGTCCAATCTGATCTGGTTTTATTTTTATAATCAATATTTTTGGTGCATTAGAAGAAATTTCTTTCCTTGGTTCTTTTATTTCTTTTTCTATTGTATCTAAAATTTCAATTCTTGCTTTTTTAGATTGCCTCATCGCTTCCCCTAATATTTTTATAGGAACACCATCTACTTTTACATCGAGTTGTATTGCTGTAACCCCTTCTCTTGTTCCAGCCACCTTGAAATCCATATCTCCATGGTGATCTTCTGGCCCTTGAATGTCAGTCAGAATTTTATATTTTGCATCACTCTCATACATTAATCCCATTGCAATTCCTGCAACTGGAGCTTTTATTGGAACCCCTCCATCCATAAGAGCAAGAGTACTTCCACAAATAGACGCCTGTGAAGTAGAACCATTCGATGCCATAGATTCAGAAACTATTCTCATAGTGTATGGAAAAGTTTCTTTCGAAGGCAGTACCATGGCGATAGCTTTTTCTGCGAGAGCTCCATGCCCGATCTCTCTTCTGTTTGTAGCTCCAGTACGTCCAACTTCTCCAGCTGAATATGGTGGAAAATTATAGTGATGCATAAATCTTTTTTCAATATTCGATTGCATGCTATCAACTAAATTCCTATCTTCAGGACCACCGAGAGTCAACACTGAAAGTACGTGTGTTCCTCCTCTGTAGAAAATTCCAGAACCATGGAGTACTGTTGAAATACCTCCTGCTTGAGCAAACAATTCACGAAGCTCGTCCATCTTTCTTCCGTCTGGACGTTTATCGTTCTCTATCGCTTTATTGTGAATCATGTCATTCTCTGTCTCATCAAATAAATTATCTTCGGTAGCAAAATCAGTCCGATCAGGAAATGCTTCTTTTACCATTTTGTTCCAAATATTGTGAAGTTCATCTATCTTCTTTTTACCTGCTCCAGCAAAAATAGCTTCTTCCATTTTTGGTAAAATATTTTCATTAAATAATTTTATAGAATCAGGAGACACTACTTCTTTTTCTATGACTCTTTTTTCTTTACCGATTTCCTTTGCAATTGTTCTCTGGAATTCTTCTAATTTCCCGATTTCTATACTTGCCACCTTTAGGGCTTCTTCTATCTCTTCTTCTTTTATCTGATGCGCAGAAGCTTCTATCATATTTATGTTTCCATCTTTCCCGCAAACAGTTAGATCATATTTGTATATATCATCTGTTTCACGTAATTTTACTGATGGATTTATTTTCAATGTTTCGTCGTCATATTTACCAATGCGTACACATCCAATAGGTCCCTTCCATGGAATATCAGAAACTAAAATAGCGAGTGATGCCGCATTTGCTGCTAAGATAACTGGATCATTGTCGTCCACTGCAAGCACTGTGATGATGACCTGTACGGCGTGACGAACAGATTGTTCAAATAGAGGACGGAGAGTTCTGTCTATAACACGACTTGCAAGCACAGCATCCTCTGATGGTTTACCTTCTCTTCTCATAAACCTTGAACCTAAAATTTTCCCTGCAGCATAAAACTTTTCTACATACTCAACGGTCAAATTAAAATAACCCAAACCTTGCTGTTTGTCTTTTGACATACAAGCAGTCGCGAGTACCATAGTCTCTCCATATCTTAAAATTACTGAACCATGTGCTTGCTCTGTTAAATCTGAGAAAATGGCGGTCATTTTTCTGCCACCTATTTCTACTGAATACTCTTTTTTTTGCATATTTTTTTTACCCTGTAGTGAATTTTGATGATACTCTTTAGAGTTTTGCGCTATGCGCTTCATTAAAACATACTACGGGGTTTTAGTTCCTCTCTAGACTGTAATATTGTTCTCTGCTTCTTGTTATTCATTAATAATAGATGAATACCCGATACAAAGCGGAACACTACTATCTGTCTCGAGACGAACCAGATTAACTTATAAATTACTATTATCCTAACATTTTTAGGGGAAAAAGCAAAAAGAAAAACCCAAATAAAATTTGGGTTTTTCTTTTTAGGTTACTTAATTCCAAATAAATATTTCCTTGGATTCTCCGAGAGATCCACAAAATCATCTGCTATTTCGCGAAGTTTACTAGAAGTTGATTTCCCAAAAGAAATTACTTCCACTTGAGTCATTGTTTGTAAATATTGTACAAGTGGCACAAAATCTCCATCACCAGAAACGATTACAACTGTGTCGAGCCTTGGGGCTGTTTTAATAGCATCCACTGCAAGACCTACATCCCAATCTCCTTTTTTGGTTCCAGTATGAAAAATTTGTAAATCTTTTGTTTTGGTTTCAATCCCAAGTTTAGTTAAAGCTTCAAAAAAATGCTTTTCTTCACCAGATTCTGTGGTGATAACGTAAGCTACCGCATGAACAAGTTTTCTACCCGCCACTGCATCTTTTAAAACTGCACCGAAGTTAACACGCGCTTTATATAAATTGCGAGCGGAGTGATATAGATTTTGAGTATCAATAAAAACTCCAACTCTTTGTTCTTTATGTTTTATAACTGTCATTTTATTTAAATATTAAATTTATAATATTCGACCAATTAGAGTAAAGTATAGCATAGGGCTTCATAAAATGTTCTCGAGCGAACCCTTGTGAGGCGCGACGGCGCCGTACAGAGGAAATTTTCAGCAGAAAATTTTCGTGGTGAGTCCGAGAATATTTTATGAAGCCCTTAATCAAAATCCCACACTTGTGGGATTATTTTAGATCCATTTTTTTCAACAGAGCGTCATACCTTGATTTATCTTTGCGCTCTAAATATTTCAAATGAGTTCTCCTGTCGGCAACCATCTTTATCAACCCTCTGCGAGAGTGATTATCTTTCTTGTGTGCCTTTAAATGCTTTGCAAGTTCGTTAATTTGAGTAGACAAAATAGCAACCTGAACCTCAGGACTTCCTGTGTCTTTGTCGTGAATTCTATTTTTCTTTATAACTGTCTGCTTTTTCTTTGTGGCTAACATGTTTATATACTAGCATAAACCAGAAAAAATTGCAAGGGCTCATAAAAATCTAGGGCCACTTCGAGACCCTAGATTTTTTAAATAAATACTCGCATAGAAACGCGATATCGCCAATACGATACAGCTGACGCAATGGCTAGTACAAGTGCAATCCAATACCAAGATATAAATATATTTACTAACTGGAATAAATTTACCCAGGTTACAGATATAGTTCCGTTGATCATAGAAACATTATCAATTAAATTTTGGTTTCTATTTTGCACGTTTTCTAAACTCACTCCAGCACTTTTCAAACTTCCATTTATTAGAGCTAGCTTATTTTCATAAGTATTATTTTCACTCGAAATCTTTGTTGCTAAATTATTTTTTTCAGTTAGTATTTGCGCTAGTCTTGCAGTAATCTCTACCCTCCTTGCTTCTATTGCTGTTTGCCATTCGTTTTGCAAAAGCCCTGATTCTCTATTTAATTCATAGATTCTAAAATTATATGAATCAATAATTTCGGTGTGATTCCTTGCCAGTTGTGCTTTTTGGTTTTTAAGACCAACTATGGTTTTCTCAACTCCAACCTGTTCTTTTTCAATCTGCTGTTTTTCTGGTAAAAGATTTGCTGATCTTGTTTCTTCAACGAATAATTTTGCATTTGTTAAATCTTCTATTTGGCTTCTAAACACTTCGAAGTTAATTTTCGGAATTGAGAAACTAACATATCCATGTTTTTCTCCACCACTAGAAGCATCCACCCTGCCTGATGAACCACGGACAATAGTTTCGATTTTTGTTACAACGTGATTTACATTTCTTGTTTTTATCTCAGCATTATAACTTATCTTCAAAAATTCACGTGTATCAGTTCCCCCATTTTGGTTTGGATAATAAAAAATATCTAACATTTTATTTTGCTCTAAGGTGATTGAGGCTCCTGATGTATTTTGATCTCCTAATCCTAGGATTCCTTGATAATTTGTTTTTTTACTAAAAAAACTTGCATTTCCTATCACAACCACAATTGCCATGGTTGCCATGGTTGCAAATGCCATAGAAAGCCAAGGCAATCTTTTTTTCTTTTTTTCAATATTTCGATAACTCCCCAAACTAAACGGCACTTTTGATAAAATTTTGTCTTTCAAAATCAAATTGTCTTCGGGAAATTTTTGCTTTTCCCTTCCCCAATTTTTGAAAACCTCACTTATGTTTTTATATTCTTTCATATTGTTGTGTTTTAAGTATTACTCGAGCATGACCAAGTGCTCGATTAATTTTTACTCTTGCTGTAATGGGATTAATGTTAAGTAATTTTGCTATTTCCAAAAAAGAAAGATCTGCAATATATCGTAGACGAATCAATTCTTGGTCCTCTTCTTTGAGCCTTGAAACAATTTGCCCTAAAAAGATCTTATCCTCTTTTTGACTATCTCCTCCATATATATGTATGTCATGCAGACTTTCGTCATATGAAACCTCCCTGCCTACTTTTCGCCAATGCATTCGCATTTCATTGCGAGCAATACTAAAAAGCCAAGCTTTAAATCCATATCCTCGATTCTCGAATCGAGGCAAGGCTTCTATCGCTTTTACCCAAGTGTTCTGTAAAATATCATCCGCCAGAGATTTGTCTTTGAGAGTATTAAAGAGATACCCATACAGTTTTGGTGTAATTTCATCCCAGAGTTCTCCGATTTCATCTTTGTTTATATTCATATTTTGATTCTTAAATTAAGGTGATCACACTAAGTATAATGCACAAGACCAGTAAAATGTTACAACCTCCATAAGAATTTCATTCTATCATGGTTTTATTTAGGCTAAAAATATTGTGCGACATGGTATACTAATAAAATGGCCACAGAAATAGATGCTTTAAAACGCCAATTTTTGGAACATTTGGAAATTGAAAAAGGTTCTAGCTTGAGGACTATTGAAAATTACGAAAGATATCTGACTCGTTTTTTTGAATTTACAAAAGTAAAAAATCCGAGCGATATCACCGATTCTTCTGTGCGAGAATTTCGACTTTTTTTAAATCGCCAATCTTCTGGCAACAATAGGGCCACTGGTGAAACCCTAAAAAAGAAAACTCAAAATTATTATCTGATTGGACTTCGATGTTTTCTTAAATATTTAGCGAAACAAAAAATAGACAGCCTCCCAGCAGAGCGAATAGAATTGGCAAAGGTTCCAGAACGATCACTCGACCTTATCTCCCCAGAAGAATTGAGACGCTTGCTTGCTGCGCCAAATGACAACGACTTAAAATCGCTTAGAGACAAAGCAATCTTGTATCTGCTTTTTTCAACAGGTCTGCGAGTATCTGAATTATGTTCTCTAACTCGAGATATTAATTTTTCATCTGGAGAATTTTCAATACGTGGCAAGGGTGGCAAAATTCGTGTTGTTTTTATTTCCGACGAAACAAAAGAAATCTTAAATGAATATCTAAAAAAAAGAAAAGACATGGATGACGCCCTGTTTGTAAAAGCTGACCAAGAAAAAGGCACAAACCAAAGAGAAGGGCTAGCTCGTAGATCTATTGAACGAATAGTAAAACATTATGCTATTAAAGCTGGAATTTCCAAAAAAGTTACCCCTCACGTGATACGACATTGCTTCGCGACTGACTTACTTTCAAACGGAGCAGACATCCGAAGCGTCCAAATGATGCTCGGGCATTCAAATATTTCCACAACTCAAATCTACACCCACATTACAGACAAGCAACTTAAGGATGTACACAAAAGGTTTCACTCTAAAAAATAAAAAGCTATAATATAGGTATGGACTATCATGAACATAAAAATTATTTTGAGACTGCATATAAAACAGGTACTGATATTTGGACTCACCTTCCAATGAAAGCTAGGGGAGAAATGTTAATGGAACAACTCTCTCCGGGTGCACTTATTTTAGACGTAGGTTCTGGTAGAGGACTTTTTGCAAAACAACTAGCAGAAACTGGCTTTCGTGTTATTGGTATTGATTTCGAAGGCAACATTGTAAAAAAAACAAATGAAGAAATAAAAAATTGGGGGCTCGAAGGTAAACTAAAATTCATGGAAGCAAGCGCACTGGATATACCTTTCACTGACAATAGTTTTGATGGGGTTTGTGATTTTGGACTTTTGGAAAATCTATTTCAAGAAGACTGGGGAAAGTATGCAAGTGAAATAAGTCGCGTTTTGAAACCTGGTGGTTTTTATTTAAATACATCTTTCTCTCGTGAGACACAACATTTTTTTGAATTTTATCCAAAGGGTTCAGAAAATGGAGAATTCGAAAAATATGGTGTTCATTATCATTTTTTCAACAAAGATGAAATGCGGGACATTTTCAATCATAAATTAACTCCAATAGAACAAGACATAGAATTCACAGACAAACCTAACCAAGTTGCTTTGCTCGAAACCCTTTTCCAAAAAGCAAAATCATGAAAATTATTTCTTGGAACACCAACGGCCTAAGGGCAACTGCCAAACAAGGGTTTTTTATGCCTTTATTTAAGAGCAATCCTGATGTCGTCTGCTTGCAAGAAACAAAATGTGAGCCCGGCCAACTCCCCGAAGAAATACGAAATGTAAAAGGTTATTATTCATATTTTTCTTATTCAAAAGAAAGGAAAGGATATAGTGGTGTAGCAATTTACACCAAAGAGCGTCCCAAAGAAGTTTTTTATGGCCTGGGAATTAAAAAACTCGATACTGAAGGACGATTGGTTGGAATAAAGTTGAAGAAATACACCATCATCACTGGTTATTTTCCAAACGGCGGAGCAGGCCCGCATCGCTTAAAATATAAATTAGAATTTTATGAAGCATTTTTAAAATTTATTTTAAAATTAAGAAAGAATAGCGAGAATGTTATTTTCTGTGGAGATGTAAATACTGCCCATCATGAGATAGATCTTGCCCGTCCAAAAGAAAATGTTGAAAATACTGGATTTCTCCCTATTGAACGTGCTTGGATTGATAAAGTGGTAAAAAATAATTTTGTAGATACTTTTAGAAAATTCTATCCTGACAAAATTGGTGCTTACACTTATTGGGATCAGAAGACTCGCGCTCGTGATCGCAATGTCGGCTGGCGACTTGATTATTTCTTCGCTGATGAAAATATAAAAATAAAAAACGCTGGTATAATGTCTGATTATTATGGCTCCGACCATTGCCCTATTTGGCTAGAGACTAAGTAATTATTATTAGTTAATTTTTTTAAATATATGTTTAAAGAAGTATGGAGAAAACTCGAAGAACCAAATGTAGTTTTAGATTTAGAAAAAATAAAAAAGCAGAAAGAAGATTCCGAATTGGAAGCTGAAGTCAAAGTCGAGGAAGAAAAAGATTCTGGTTGGAAAAAACTAGATCTCGAAAACCTAAACAATCTCTTCAAAAATCGTAAAAACTAATCTGGCATATATCAGCCATGGCGTAAATGTGTATTTTCTAAAGTTTCACAAATTCTGGTTTGGTTTTACCGAACCATAGACGCGTTAGTTTTTCTATATTTTTTGTTACGTCTGTTACCAAAATTCTTGCCTTTTTACCTTTTGAAAGTTTTTTCTCTATTTCTGGGTGTCGCGCGAAATAATCTTTCAATTTTTTTGGGATAATTTCATCTTGAGAGATTATCTTTATATTTTTCGCCCCAACTCCGCCAAGGCTACGCTGGGCAAGAATAATTTTTTTGATTTCATTTTTAAAAAACGGATAATGAGTACAACCAAGAGCTATCGCTTCTGGTTTCTTGACAAGTAATGGTTTTAAATATTTTATTAAAAATGGTTTTGCTAAAACTTTCTCCCCTTCTTCCGCTAGTGGCACAAGCATTGGCGCAGGATTTTGAAAAATTTGTGTTTTTTTATTCCCTCCTTCACCAAGGTTTCGAAGGGCAAGTATTTTCTTTATCTCATTTGGAAATGTATTTGAAGCAATCGTTCCCGTCGTCCCTATGATCCCCACTTTTTTATATTTGGCACATTCTTCGGCTGTCGGAATCAAAACCCCTATCACATTGCGTTTTGATTCACCCAAAATACTGCGTGATTCATTGTAAACAGGTAAATACTCTTGCTGAATTCTTCGCAATGCCCTTGCTGAGGCAGTATTGCAAGCAATAATCACAATCGCACAATCTTCTTTTTTAAATAAATAATCCACCCCCTGTTTTGTAAACTCAAAGACCGTCTCATGAGACCGACTCCCATAAGGCACTCTCTTGGTATCTCCTAAATATACATAGTCATACTCAGGCATCGTTTGCCTTATTGCTTTCGCAATAATTAGCCCTCCTACTCCTGAATCAAAAATCCCAATTTTCATATAATTTATATTAACATATTTTTTTAAATTTATTCCAATCTGTTATACTTAGTTTAATGCGAGAGATTTGTAAAACATGTAATAGTGAATTTCAAATAAGAGACGAGGATCTTGTTTTTTATGAGCAAATGAAAACCGCCCCTCCCTTATACTGCCCCGACTGCCGCATGGCTCGACGTTTATTGTTTCGAAATGAAAGAACTTTCTATAAAAGACCGTGTGACCTTTGTAAAAAAGATTTCATTTCTGTCTATGCCTCCGATTCGATCTATCAAGTATATTGCCATGATTGTTGGTGGAGTGACGCTTGGGACCCAAAAGGTTTTGCTATGGATTATGATTTAAATAAACCCTTCTTCTCTCAATTAAAGGAATTACTGGAGAAAGTACCTAGACTTGGCATAATGATTTCAAATAATGTGAGAAGTGATTACACCAATGGTTCAGCCGAAAACAAAGATTGCTATTTAATCTTTGCCGCTGATTTTAACGAAGATTGCATGTACAGTAGACTTCTTCAGCGAGATAAATTTTGTGTTGACTGTGCATTTTTACACGAATCAGAGCTTTGTTATGAATGCCTTGATTGTCGAAACTGTTTTAAATGCATGTTTAGTGAGCAATGCCAATCTTCTAGTGATTTATTATTCTGTTATAACATGCGCGACTCCAGTAATTGTATTTTCTGTACCAATGGCAGACATTTAACGAACGCAATTTTAAATGTGAAATACAGTAAAGAAGAATTTGAAAAGAAAAAAGCTGAAATTCTTGCCAATTACGAAAGCATTCAAAAAGCAAAAAAAGAATTTGAGAGGTTAAAAGAAAAAACTGTAAGGAAATATGCTTGCCAAACTAAATGCAATAATGTAGTTGGCGATTATTTGCACAATTGTCACCAAGGAGTAACGCTGTACGATACTTATGACTCAAAGAATTGTTCATATATGACCGACACTGAAAACCCGACCGACTCTTGGGATTGCAATAATTATTATTACAAATGCGAATTTGGCTACAACATAATGGGTGCAATGCAGATCAGTAAATCAAAAAATTGTTCCTTTATCTTCCACTGCAATGAAGTAGAATATTGCGAAAGTTGCTGGAATCTAAGCAATGGAATTGGTTGTACTGCCATTCGTAAGGGAGAATATATGATTCTTAATAAGACATATTCCAAAGAAGAATATTTTAAACTAAAAGAACACATAGAAAAGGAATTAAAAAAAGATGAAACATTTGGGCAGTTTTTCCCTGCTCTTCTTGCGCCTTTTTGTTATAACGAAACTTTAGCTCATGACTTTTTTCCTCTAACAAAAGAAGAAGCGTCAAAAAGAGGTTTTCGTTGGCAAGAAAAAACTACTGGCACATATGGTAAAGAAACAATCAAAGAAGGTGGGGTTCCAAATAATATAGAAAATATTGACCAAAGTATTTTGAAAGAAATTTTAGTTTGCGAAGAATGTAAAAAGAATTTCAGAATCACCCAAGCAGAACTAAGCTTTTACAAAAGGATGCATTTGCCACTTCCCCACAAAGATTTTGAATGCCGTCACAAAGACAGAATGGCAAAAAGAAACCCCCGCAAACTCTGGCACCGAAAATGCATGAAGGAAGGCTGTCCAAATGAATTTGAAACTGCTTATGCGCCTAGCCGTCCCGAAATCGTATATTGTGAGAATTGTTACAATGGTGAAATATATTAAGTTTATTGCTTGCCCGTCCGTAGCTTTAGCGAAGGAGGGTGAAACATGTTACAACGGTGAAATATATTAGTTTATATTTGTATTAATAAAAGTATTGATTTTTTTATCTCTTTGGGTTATATTCTAAACAATTCCCTCTTTGAGAAAAGAATAGAAACCTGAAAATAGAAGAATAGGAGACTTCTTATGTGGACATCGGTTCTCAAGGAAAATCCTTTTTATTTTAAACCTTTTTTTAACCAATTAAACTGTACAGTTATGAAAAAGTTAATTTTTTTACTGACGGTTTTGGTTATGGCCTTCGCAACCACCCTTAATGCGATGGAAGGGACAACTATGGCAAGAAATAAGTCCAGCCCCGTTGTATCTTTCGTGCCAAACACCAATGTAACCGGTTTTGCTTTCGCCGAATTGCCGACCATGCTGGGGAACGATGCTCGTTATCCCCGATTCGTGAAGGTAAATATGCCAAGGGATAAGATTTTCCTCGCCACATCCCAAAATACAACAACGAACCTGAACTCATACTCTCTGACACGGCAATCTTATTTTTTTACTTTTGGTAGTTTGCCTAACATGGAAGCATCATCACATCAATCTGGGTCGTTTGCGATTTTGAAGAAACCGATTAATATGATTTCTTCGATGAATTTTGCAAGCAACAGCCGGGATCCAATGTGCCAAAATGCACTGCAAAATAATTCATCTACCGACCTGAACGAAAAAATTTGCTGAAAAAAAAGAAAAAGCAGATGAGGGGTGTTCTTAAAACGAACACCCCTATTTTATTTTCTATCAAAATATCTGTACAACCCTAAAAATTTGACAAATTTTTGTAAAATATCTCGAATAAAAAAAGATTTGCCTAAATTATTTTGAAACTGGTACAATAGAACTGTAATGTCCTTTAAAAAGGAATATCGGAAAGTAATGAGACCAACAGGTCTCACAAATCTGTCCCTTACATAAAGGACATACCAGGTTTTTAAAGCCTCGTTTCTATTATATAATCCCACAGCGTTCTCAATTTTTTTGAGAGCGCTGTCTTTTTTTATTTTATAAAGCTATTTCCGTACTCCATGTTTTTGATGGAGTTTTTTTATCTCCTTCTCGTCTAGTTCTTCTTTTTTTTCTTTTCCTCTTTCCCCAAGAGCCCTTAGTGCACCATCAGGCAAAGAATCTAGCCCTTTAGCTAGTTTAATCAAGTGTTCTTTGGTATTTTTTGCTGGATCATCTATAACTTCTTCTAAAAGAGCGTGCAAAATCCAGCCCATCCTGGGTCCTGGTTTAATCTCTGTGTCCTTTATCAGATCTTCCCCTTTTATTTTTAACTGTCCTACAGAAATAGGGTCCCGAAGAGCTTCTTCTATCATGGCAAAGTATTTCCTTAAACGATAAGGAGTCTCTTTTTTCTTCATACCAACCCTATCGGACTCACGAACGTTCATTAATGACCAGATATTTTCCACACCAACTTTTGCAATAATTCTTCGCACAGCAGAAAGTGTGATCTGTTCTGTGTCAGAAAAAAACATGTGATTGCGAATAAGTTTTTCTACTAGTTCAATTTCTTTTTTTGAGAATTTTAATCTTTCTAAAATTTTTTTTGCCATTTTTGCACCGACAACTTCGTGCCCATAAAATGTATATTTTTTCTTTTTCTTTTTTTCTGAGTCGGGAGACAATTTTGAATGGTCTGGGCCTCCGGGTCGAGGACCTGAAAAATTGTCACCTGACGAAGAAAATCTTCTAGATCTAGGCTTACCAATATCGTGGAAAAGCGCAGAAACCCTTGTTTCTAAAGGCCAATCCTTGTCTGCTGCGTGTTGTAACGCATGCAATAAATGATTCCAAACATCATAAATATGCTCCCCTCCTTGTTCACAATTTATTCCTTCTTCCAATTCAGGAATTATATATTTTAGAAGTCCACATTTTTGTAACATCAAAATTCCTACGCTTGGATTTTTTGACATAATTATTTTTACAAACTCATCACGAATTCTTTCAGTAGAAATATTTTTTATTAATTTAGAATTTTTTAAAATACTTTCAAGTGTTTCGTGTGCAATAGAAAAATCGAGTTGAACCGAAAAACGAATCGCTCGAAGCATTCGCAGTGCATCTTCTTGAAATCTGTCATCTGGCTCCCCTACTGTCCTCAGTGTTTTGTTTTCAATGTCCTTTAAACCACCAAACATGTCCTTTAAAGAAATTCCATTGAAAGCAATAGCGTTTATAGTAAAATCACGTCTTTTAAGATCGTCTTCTATGTTTTCACTAAATTTCACTTCATCTGGGTGTCTAAAATCACTATATTTTGTCTCAATTCTATATGGAGTAACTTCTATTAAATTAGGTTTTGGGGTTGAGGTTTGGGGCTCTAGCTCAGATGTTTCTTGTGAAACAACTACCACCCCAACCGTCCCAAAAGTATTCTCATAAACAGTTTTCTCAAAAAGCTTGATAATATCTTCTGGCTTGGCATTTGTAGTGATATCCCAATCTTTTGGTTCTCGAGACATTAAAATATCCCTAACACATCCACCAACTAGGTATGCTTCAAAACCAGCTCCCTTTAAAGAGTCTGTTACTTGTGAAACTTCTTTTGGTATTTTTTCTATTAAGTTTTTATTAGTTAACATTTTTTTATCTTGTTGTGCACCCGCCAAGATTCGAACTTGGAACGACCGCTTCGAAGGCGGGAATGATATCCATTTCACCACGGGTGCAGATACTGCTGATAATCAGTTATAATGATACACCAAAAAAATAATTTAGTAAATAACCTTTAAAATTAAGGGCACAATGGATAATTGCATTTCTTAGAAAAAACAATTATAATTTACCAAGTTTATTCTTTAAAATGCGGTTATGGTTTAGTGGTAGAACACGTCCTTGCCAAGGATGAGACGGGAGTTCGATTCTCCCTAGCCGCACAACTTTTTGTCCTTTATCCACAAAATATTTCTAGTGTTTTATACATATTCTGAGACAAAATGTGGATAACTATGTTGGTAATGTTTATAAAGGACAAATTTCAAGGCCATTAAAAAATGACCTTTTTATTAAAAGAAGCTTATAAAATAAGGGTTTTTCATTAAAAGACACTTAAACAAGGCAAAGTGTTTCATGTGAAACATGTTCTACATGAAACATCATGAAAAATTGAATTTTTTAATGCTATTATGCCAAAAAGGTTTACGTCAGAAACACAAAAAATAGGAGAAATTGGAGAAAACATAGCAACGAGGTTTCTCGTGAAACGTGGTTTTTTAATTATGGATAGAAATTACACAAAAAAATGGGGAGAATTAGATATAGTAGCTAAAAAAGATGAAAGGATACATTTTATAGAAGTAAAATCCGTTTCCCGAAACTTAAACTACGTTTCTCGTGAAACAAACTCATGGAGGGCTGAAGATAATATGCATCCGTGGAAATTAAAAAGAATCTCTAGGACAATCCAGACCTATTTGTTATCTAAAAAGATTCCAGATGAAACATCTTGGACTACAGATCTTTTGGTTATATATTTAGACTTAAAAAACAAAAAAGCTAAAGTAAAAGTGGTAGAAGATATTATTTTATGATATACTCGATTTGCTTTAAGATTAAGCGGGCTTGCTCGCCGAGGCTTTAGGCGTAGTTCCTGACAAGGAAAATACAACGGGCTGTAGTATACCGGTAGTACACGTGCTTTGGGAGCATGGAGACTGGGTTCGATTCCCAGCAGCCCGAAGGGATGAATAAGGTTGGGGAGGAAAGCGGGATTAGTTTAATGGTAAAATAACAGTTTTCCAAACTGTGGTTGGGAGTTCGATTCTCCCATCCCGCACTATGAGGGATAGCAAGCAAACTGCTTTGCTTGCGTGGGAGAAGCGAAAGGCTTTTACATGCGAGCGTAGCGAGAGGGAAAAGCACCTGGCCATGTAGTGGCCGATTCTCCCATCCCGCACAGCGTATATTAAATAAACTTATTTTATGCAATTCATTTTTATACCATTTGTTTTCATTTTTACCCTTATTGGTGGGTTTCTGGCTTTCAAATTTCGGAACAATAAAAACCTTATCCTAGGTCTAACCGCAGGAATAATTTTAGGAGTTGTGGCTTTTGACGTTTTCCCAGAGATTGTAAGAATAACAAACAAACTAGGGGTGGATCCTATAAAACCAATGATTGCTTTAGTAATCGGATTTATAGTCTTCCATATAGCTGAAAAATTTCTTCTAGGACATCATTCAGTAGAGGATAACTATGGCCCACACACACATCCTGTGGTAGGTAAATTTCAAGCATTGGCCCTTGCTGGGCATCTTTTTATTGATGGAGTAGGCATAGGGCTTGCTTTTCAAATTTCTTTGGGAACTGGAATATTTATGGCCATAGCCGTTTTGGCTCATTCTTTTTCTGATGGGTTAAACGTAGTTTCGCTTATGCTTCATCATAAAAATACTGACAAAAGCACACGGCAATTTCTTTTTATTGACGCCCTTGCTCCAGTTTTAGGTTGTATTTCAACGCTTTTTTTTACATTACCAGAAAAATCTTTACTTATGTATCTCGGTTTTTTTGCAGGGTTTTTGTTGTATATAGGAGTGTCTGACATCTTGCCAGAAGCACATAGTAAAAATTCTTCAATGAAAACTGTGGCCATGACTGTAATTGGAGTAACGTTTATTTTTTTGATTGTAAAATTACTTGAATAACATACAACAACAATCATAGAAAAACCCCATCTAAGTGGGGTTTTTGTGTTTTAAGATTATAAATCAACTGCTGGGTTTCTCGCTCCTTGTACTTCGAAGTGGAGGTGCGGACCAGTGGAATGTCCTGTGGATCCAACATAGCCGACCACTTCTCCTTGATTTACAGTACTTCCAGTGCTTGTGCCGAGTTTAGACATATGGCCATAGAGTGTCTGAGTCCCATTTGGATGCCTAATGATAACCATATTGCCATAACCTCCGTTATATCCCTTACGTGCAAGCAACACAACCCCAGAGGCAGAAGCAACTATTGGTGTCCCCGTAGGCGCAGCAAGGTCTACACCGTTGCGACCATGCAATCCCTGGCTCTTTCTCCTGTATTCTGGAACAGGATTAATAAAGTATCCAATAAGGATTTTTAAGGGTGTTTTTATAATATCTTTAATTGTTGGTTTTGGAGTAGGTTTAGAAATAACATCAGCGGGAATTTCAGCATCTGGGATGATAAGTTCATCTCCTACTATTAGTTTTGCATCTTCCGCAATACCATTTAATTGGGCTATATCAGACACATCCACATTGTATTTCTTGGAAATACTTTTAAGGGTTTGTCCTTTAAGCACGGTATGGTTTACTCCAGAAACTGGCAAAATAAAAAGCGTGTCTCCTTCGACAAGCTTTTCTCCTTTTTTTAAATCGTTTGCCCAAAGAATAGTGTTTACTGAAACCCCAAACATATCTGCAATCTGAGCAAGAGAATCTCCTTTTCTGACCACATAAACACTTACTTGGTCAGAAATAGGCTCTCCGCTGTCTACAACATCAGATACATTTGCACCAGAAGTACTCATGGCGCTCAGTACAGGAGACAGAGCACTGTTAGCAACAATTTTTACATTCTCATTTAAATCAACAATCTCATCCTTGTTGTTCTTGTTTTTTTTCTCTAAAATTAGCGAACTAATAGAAATATTGGCCTCCGGTAGGTCCATGCTTTGAGAGTTTTCTTCATAACTTTGATCCGCATTTGCCAAAACATCATTACCTAGGAAAACAGAAAAAATATTAGCCCTTGTGTATAGAGGCGCAAAAAACAACCCAAATAAAAGGAAAATGCAAACAAAATAGCTGAATATTTTAAATTGAGTTTTTATAAGCCTAATTAATTATCGCGAGAATTCCTTTCTCATCCTTATAAAATAAGGGTGAAATTACAGGACGACCAAAACAGTACTGTAAAAACAAAGATTCTTGCGATGGTTACTATCTTGCGGTTTTCTCGGTTGGGCTATCCATTTAGCTACGGAAAAGCCCTTAGTTGAATCTCTCCTGTGCGGTATCCTTTAATGGTAGCCCAACCAGAGTTCGTAGTCAACCACCCTGTGGAAAAGTAAGTTTTACAAATCAACCCAAGTATTTTCTAATAAACAACACCAAAAAACAAATTAGGAATACCGAGGTATAGAATATATAATATAAAATATATGGAAAGCAAAAAACCACAAACAACACTTCATAGCCTAGAAGAACTGGGGCAAATAAAAGACAAAATAATCGCCACGAAACCAGAAACTAAACAAAAAGAACCCGTTACAGACGAAAATAAAGAGCCAGCAAAAAAGGTATTGATTAAAAATCCTATAAAAAAGCAATTTATCTCAACCTTTAAAAAATTAATTAAAAGGAAGGATCGGGGAGATAGCACAATAGACAAAATGCTCTCCGAGAAAACCCCCGAGGAGAGAGCTACCTTAAAAGAAAGACAGGAGAAAATCCAAGAATCCAAACAACAAGAGAAAGACCTAAAGAAAGCACAAAAACAAAAAGGTGGTATTTTGAGCATCAGAAAAGACAAGAAATCAGAAGAACTAGCTTATGACAAGCTAATAAGTGGAATATTTGATGAAAATTTAACTAAAGAAAAATTAGAGAAAGAAGCAACCGAGGAAGAAATCATAGATTTATTAAAAAACAAAAAAATTGATCAGACGATAATAGGTGGTGAAAAAATACCAGATCCTGAAAATCCTAAATCTAAAGAAAAAATATTTGCCCTAACTCCTGATCTAGATGCCCTTACCGCGCAGTTTATTTTAAATAATTACAACAAAAAAACACTAGGAGAGACCTACAACGAAGGTGCAGTGACTTCTCTAATTGGAAAAGATGGATCCGGGCAAGATTTAATAGAAAACAAAAACGGGTTGAAAATTTTTCTTGATGTCGGTGGATCTTGGATGAGAGTCGAAACAGAAGGAGAAACAAAAACAATCTATCTCGACCATCACGGAGAAGGGAAAAGAGAGCCAACCTCTGGAACTAAAATGCTTTACGAAATGATGAAAAAGGCTGAAATCCTCAAGGAAATACCGACCTGGCTAAAAAGATTTATCAATTTTGTTAACGAAGTCGACAATTTAACCTACTTACAAAACAAAGATAGAAACGGAAAAAATACTTTTGATGAGAATTATTTCAAAAAAGTTTGGCCAAACTCTCTTTATGCTATAGCCGAAAAAGGAATCCCATTTAAAACCTTAATAAGTCTTTGTGAGTCTGGAAAAATAAAAGATCCTTCTATCCCATTCACTCAAGAAGAGATAAATGGCGAACTAGGCAAAATTAAAATCGAGGACAAGACAATAAAAGAACTCTGCGAAGAAAAAGCAAAATTGGCTAGATATACTGTGGACGTAGGGATAGAAAATGCAATGAAATATGCTAAATCAAGCCGTCTAAACTTGGATTCTTCCTCTCTCGGAAAAATTGTTTACCACAACTATCCTAAAATAGTTTTAGACCCAAAAACAAAAAAATACAAACCAAACATTATAATAGACAATATGGCTTTCAAGGCAACAAAAGCAACAGGAAATGATACTTATGTATCCTGGAACCAAGAAAAGGGAACATTTTTTATAAACTCATTTCACCCAAACTTAAGCAAAATTGTTGAAAAATTAAACACATTAGATCCAGAATGCGCAAAAGACATAAGGGGCACAATGGTTTTTGGAAAAATAAAAAATTTAACAGAAGAAGAATTTTTAAAAACGATTGACCCTAAAATACTAGGTACACAAGAAGATCAAATGTCTTTCTTGAAAGAAGAGAATAGAAAACTTAGAGAAGAGGTAAGGATGGTAGAAAAAACAAATAGCGATCAACTTTTCGTAATGGGAATAAGAAATAGGGAAGAAAAAGTTCTAGAGCTTGAAGAAAAAATCAGGGAAAACGAAAGAAGAACCATAGAATGGAGGGAAAAAAGAGAGCAAAAACCAAAAACAAACACAGAAACAAAAAAATTGGACCCAGAACTCGAGTTAAAATCATAAACATGACAACTCTGTGCTATATTAAAAGGCATGGAAGAACACTTAAAAGGTCTAAATAGTGCTCAAAAAGAAGCAGCCATTCATATAAATGGTCCACTTCTTATCGTTGCGGGAGCAGGAGCAGGAAAAACAAAGACCATCACCCATAGAATTATAAATCTAATCAAAGAAGGGACATCTCCTGACAAAATTCTTGCCGTTACCTTTACCAACAAAGCAGCAAAAGAAATGAGAGAGAGAATCCTTTCAGAAATAGAAAAAAACGCAAAAGGACAAAATACTATTCCGTTTGTCAGCACTTTTCATTCGTTGGGAGTATATATAATAAAAGAAAACGCAAAAGAACTCGGACTAACAAAATATTTCACAATTCTAGACGAAGGAGATTCAACTTCTCTTATAAAAGAAACCCTAAAAGAAATGGGTTTGGATCCGAAACAATATGATCCTAGAAAAATAAAAAACATAATCAGTAGAGAAAAAGGGAAATTTAAACACTATGGAGAATTTCAAGGAGAATCAGAAGGGGGAAATTATTTAACAAAAATCGTTGCACAGGTTTGGGAAATATATGAAAGTAAAAAAGCAAAAGAAAATGCGCTTGATTTTGATGATTTGTTGTTAAAATCAACAAAACTACTAAAAGAAAACACAGAAATCAGAAAAAAATATCAAGAAAAATGGGAATATATACATGTCGACGAGTATCAAGACACAAACGAAGTGCAATACATGATGTCTCGACTGCTTTCAGAAAAAAATAAAAATATCTGCGTAGTCGGAGATGCTGATCAAAATATTTACTCCTGGCGTGGAGCAAATTTAAAAAATATTCTGAGTTTCGAGAAAGATTACCCAAATGCAAAAATAATTTTGCTCGAGGAAAACTATAGGTCCACAAAAAATATTCTGGAAGCGGCAAACGAAGTAATAAAGAAAAACAAATACAGACCAGACAAAAATTTATTCACCAAAAATAAAACCGGAGAAAAAATTTCACTTTATGAGGCCATAGATGAAGGGGATGAAGCAGAATTCGTCGCCACAAAAGTTTTAGAAATCTCGGACGGCAATCCAAATTTTTCTTATCGGGGTCTCTCGCAGGCCGACGGGCCGAGAGAGAGCGCTGGGCGAGTACGCCCAGACAGCGACCCCGAGAAGAAAGAGTTTGAATTGCCGTCTAGTATTGCAATTCTTTATCGTGCAAATTTTCAATCACGCGTACTAGAAGAAGCAATGCTCGGGTACAGCATCCCATACCAAGTACTAGGAATTAAATTTTTTGAAAGAAAAGAAATAAAGGACACCCTAGCATACCTTCGTGCTGCGTTAAATCCTGATAGTTTGTCCGATATAAAACGAATAATAAATTTCCCAGTTCGAGGTATAGGAAAAGCAACACTAGCAAAAATTTTTTCTGGAGAAAAAGAAAGTCTGCCAATAAAGACAAAAATAAAAATAAATAATTTCTATGAAATTTTAGAACAAATAAGTGAAAAAATAAAAAAAGAAAAAGCTTCTGATGTAATAAAATTTACTGTAAAAAAATCTGGCATAGAAAATGAATTGTCGAGTGGGACAGAAGAAGAAATAGAAAGACTCGAAAACATAAAAGAACTCGCAACTCTCGCACTGAAGTATGACAACCTTACAGAAGGAACAGGTATAGAAAAACTTTTGGAAGATGCGTCTCTCGCTTCGGACCAAGATTCTCTAATAATAAATGAATCCACAAAAAACCCTTATGATACAAAGACGAAAAGCAAAAAAAATGAAAACAAAAATACTATAAAATTGATGACCGTACATGCTGCAAAAGGGCTAGAGTTCGATTATGTTTTTATAACTGGGCTTGAAGATGGACTTTTTCCTCACGAAAAAAATGGAGAAATAAAAAGTGGAGAAGACCAAGAAGAAGAGCGCAGACTTTTCTATGTAGCGCTGACGAGAGCTCGTGAAAAATTATTTTTATCATTCGCTGACTATCGCACCATTTTTGGATCACGCCAGATAAACAGTCCATCAGAATTCATAGGGGATATTCCCCCGGATATTTTAGAAAAAGAGGGAGAAGAGAGAGTTAAAACAATTTATATATAAAAGGTGCCACTGCCGACCCTTCGGCCAAAATCAGCATCACACCGATCAGCAGCAGGAAAAAGACAATAGGGGCAAGCCACCATTTTTTTCTCATTTTTAAATAGTCCCACAACTCTGACAGTATTGATAATTTGCTCATTTTTGAATTATACCTCGCTAATTTTGATGTTAATTAAAACTGCCTTTCGTAATCAGCTTTTACCTTAAAAGATTTATCTCTGGCAAGCCAATAGCTTTTCGCGCGCTTATCAATCTTCATGTCCAGAAAAATTTTCCCGGTTATGGAGGCAATTAAACCAATCGGCGTGACAAGCAGGTAAAAAATAATAACCATTATTACTCTGGTCATAATAAAACCCATGACCACTGCCAGAGACATCCATGCTTTATAAACATACTTGAGTGAGGCAGGCAGAATCAAGCCCGGCAGGGCAAAAGCTGCTGCCGCGAAAAAAAAGTATCTGTAGTAATCATTGTTTTTCCAAATCAAGTATAATCCAATGATAGCGAGGATTATGCCCATAGTGATGCCGAATTTCTTCCAGTCGGATTTGTCGCCTTTGATATTTTTAATTTCTTCGATAATCATGTTGCCCTTAGTCGTTTTCGTATTTTTTTAGCCAGTTAATATCTTTGCTCAGTGGCTTTTGATCTTTCCTGTTCAACAAATAATTCCCCATAATCAGATAATCCATATTGGTTCTCATAAAGCAAAGATAGGCATCTTCCGGCGTACACACAATCGGCTCCCCTCGGACATTGAAAGAGGTATTAATAATTACCGGGCAGCCGTGTCTTTCTGAAAAACTGGAAAGCATTTCGTAATACGTTGCATTGCTTTCGCGAGTCACGGTTTGCACCCTGGCCGAATAATCAACATGCGTTACAGCCGGTATGCTTGAACGCACAACGTGCAGCTTATCGAGACCGAAAAGCTCCTGTTCCTTGCTAGTCATTGCTTTGCGGATATTTTCCTTAACCGGCGCGACTAAAAGCATATAGGGACTTTCTTTGTCTATCTCAAAAAAATCAAGTGTTTTTTCCTTAAGTACGCTGGGAGCAAAAGGCCGGAAACTTTCCCGAAATTTAATTTTAAGATTCATAATCTCCTGCATCTCAGAAGATCGCGCATCGCCAATAATGGAACGCGCGCCCAACGCCCGCGGCCCAAACTCCATCCTTCCCTGAAACCAGCCTATTGTCTTTTGCCCGTTTATCAAATCGGCAATTCGAACGGGCATTTCCTTCGCAGGCAACTCTTCGTAAGGAATATTATTGGCACTGAGATATTGAAAGATTTGATTATCGCTATACTCGGGACCAAGACAGGATGCCTTCATAAAATCCTTTT
>JBAXPX010000004.1:0-43107 GCA_037132055.1 bacterium | reverse complement strand
TTACTTTTGTGTTCTTAGCTATCTTTGTGGTTGTGTTGGTGGTTGGGTTTATGCCGAGAACACAGGCCACTGATGGTGATAAAGTTTACGGTTACGCTTGGTCTGGAAATACTGGGTGGATAAGTTTTAATAATTGTACTGACCCTATTAATCGTTATGGTTGTGTGGGGGTTAGTTATGGTGTTACATATGATTCTGGCACTGGAGTTCTGTCTGGCTACGCTTGGTCTGAGAATGTCGGGTGGATTCAGTTTGGTGGATTGTCTGGTTTTCCATCTGGTGGTGGAACTATATCTGAAAATGCAAAAATTAATTTAACAACTGGTACGAGTAGTGGAAATCTCACAGGTTGGGCTAAGGTTGTTTCTCCAAAAGCATCAAATGACGCAGGTTGTCTTACTTATGATGATGACAACAATGGTTGTTGGGATGGGTGGATAAGTCTGAGTGGAACAAGTTCAAGTGGAACAAATTACGGAGTAAGTTTCAATCCTACTGGTACTGCGAAAGACAATTCCTTTGCCTGGGGTTCTGATGTTCTAGGGTGGATTGATTTTAAAAATGTCGTGGTTGATACTTTTACTACCACTAGCCCAGGAGCGACGCAGTTCTATTGCAATCCAACTGTTACAGAACCTAGACCTAGTTCTTGCTGTGTTACAAACACTGACCCATCTCCCATTTTTGCGTGGGAAACTACGGGCATGACCATTTGTTACATTTATAGAAGCAACGGCACTGTTTCCATTTTTAATATTCCGTCAGGAGAAATTTCTGTTGGTAGTACTAAAAGTATTCCTATAACGGAAAAAAGTTCTTCATTTTATTTAAAATGTTTTAATAGTGGTGGTACTGGATACACATCTACTCCGGACATACTTATAACTAGACAATTAAGTTGCACAGGGACGGATAAAAACAAGATGCCTCAGTTCATAGAAAGATAATTTTAATTTTTAATAAAAATAAATTGAAAAAAGAATTTATACAATCAATAAAAATAATAACCTTAGGACTCATTCTAAGTCTTTCTATTGGATATTTATTTGCATGGACACTTCCGAGTAGTGGCCCTACTTATTCGGATACTGTTGCTCCGATTAATACAGGGAATACCGTTGGTGGGTATGGGCAGACAAAAGGGGTACAACCATCGACGCCGACCACTTCTCTTTTAGAAATTCATGGCGCGCTTAGTGCTGATGCCGCTTCTTTGGGAAATTCTAGCATGAACACTTTACAAATAGTTGATTTTGACGATGAACATACAACTGTTACGCACCCAGCTCCTGTTTGTATCGATTCAGTTGGGTTCTTATATTTGTGTGACAGTGCCTTGCCTACTCATTTATTAACTATAGACAACACTGATAAAGGATATGGTACTGTTACTAGTGTTCCGTCTGGAATAGATTGCGGAACTGTTTCTTGTAGTTATAGTTACTCTTCTGGAGAGACGGTTTCTTTAACAGCTACTGCTATAAATAGTGGTACGTTCTCTGGTTGGTCAGGTTCTGAATGCAGTGGTACTGGCTTGTGTTCATTTGCCATGAATGGACCAAAAAGCATAACTGCTACCTTTGTTCCACCACCACCTGAGGGCACGTATCTTTTGACTGTAAATAAAAATGGAACAGGCACAGGGACAATAGTGAGTGATCCGTCTGGTATGAGTTGTGGCCCTACTAGGACAACTTGTTCTGGTAGTTTTGATGCTGATACGCCAGTGATTTTGACTGCCACTGCGACTTCAGGTAGCGCGTTTTCTGGTTGGGCTGATTGTGATTCAGTTGATGGCAATGCTTGTACAGTTACAATGACAAATGCGAAAACAGTAGTCGCTACGTTTGGTGTAGCCACTACGACAGTACCTGAAATTACAACCAAAAACTCAGTTGCAAATATAACTCAAACAATTGCGACAGGCGGTGGAACAATAAACGCAAATGGTGGAGCAACCATAACGGCAAGCGGTTTGGTTTGGAGTACTTCACCTAATCCAACTATTGCAAATAGTAAAACCATTGACGGGGGGTTAACATCTGGTCAACCTTGGACGAGCACTATGACTGGTTTGTCACCAGTCACTACGTATTACGTTCGGGCTTATGCTACGAACAGTGCAGGAACAGGATATGGATCTCAGATATCATTCACGACAGCATCTCTAAACAGTCTAGTTGTCACTACCACTTGCCCTCCATCAGGAGTAGCTTCTACTACTGCGATGGCGGGAGGAAATGTCATTACAAATGGGGGTTCTTCTATCCCAGTTGATGGTAGAAAAATACAATATGGGAAGACTTCTACTTATGGTTCTGTTGCAAGTGCCTCTGGTGGTGTTCTTGGTGCATATCAAGTTTTCTTGAGTAATTTAGAATCAAATACTTTATATTATTTCCGTGCATATGCGGTAAACAACATAGGTGCTACGGCTTATGGGTCCGAATGTAGTTTTACTACTGCCAGTGAAACTGTTCCAGCAATTCCAACAGTAGTAACTGGTAGTGTCACGAACATACGCCAGAATGACGCAAAAGGTGCAGGGAATACCATAAAAAATGGTGGTTCTACTGTGACGTTTGCTGGTTTAGTTTGGGGTATCGGAAGTAATCCTACGACGGATAACAAAATCGGAATAACTTACAATGGTTGGGCAACAGGTGGTCCTTGGTCAAGTAATATGACTGGGCTAACACCAAATACGACATATCATGTTCGCGCTTGTGCTACAAACATTGTCGGGACTGCTTATGGTGACGATGTGACATTTACAACAACAGGAACATCTAGTTATACGCTTTCTGTATCAAAAAATGGTTCAGGTACAGTCACTAGTAATCCGACGGGAATTATTTGTGGCACTGCAACAAATTGTTCATATAGTTATCCAGCTGGTTCTTCTATTACGTTAACAGCGTTCAATGATTCTGGAGGTGTATTTACTGGTTGGGACGGTTGTAATTTAGTAAAGCCAAATGGAAGTTGCCAAGTTAGTATGAGTGAACCAAAAACAGTTACCGCTACATTTTATGCTGGTCAGTCAACTGTCGCTACTTCTGAAATTTCTAATATTTCTGGTAGTATTGCTGTGGGAGGAGGAATTGCATATAATGCCAATCTTACTGCCGACAGAGGAATAGTAGTAAACACTGCACCTAGCCCGACCATTGAATCAAATATTCTTAATGTTGATGGCGGAGAAGGAAATGGACTTTTTGATGCCAATATGACTGGTCTTGCCGTAGGGACAGCTTATCATGTGAGAGCTTTTGTTATGTCAAATACAAATGTTGTTTATGGCAGTGAAGTTGATTTTACTATTAGCCCATCTTCTCCGAATGTCAAAACAACTTCAGTTGGATCGATAACTCAAACAAGCGCGACAGTGAACGGAAATGTTTCTATTGGTACTTTGCCCGTTACGGAAAAAGGTATTGTTTGGAGTACTTCTGTCAATCCAACTGTATCAGGATCAAAACTTACTATGCTCGGCGGAGCAGGAAACATATCACTTTCTATGACAGGATTGTCTCCAAATACTCCTTATTATGTTCGCACTTATGTCAAAGTTCCAGGTACTGTCAATTCGCCATATGGAGACTATTGGTATGGAAACACTAAGACTTTTACCACTAGTTTAGCGAATTGTCTTTCTGGTTCTTTGACGGAATATTCAACATCAGGGAATTATACATTTTCAACTTTTTCAATTCCAGGATGGCCATGTGCTGGTACGCTCAAATTTAAACTTTGGGGCGCTGGTGGCGGTGGAGGAGGTGGCGCTGGTGCAGGTAAAGGAATAAGTCAATTTATGTATTGGTTCGCTGGTGGCGGTGGAGGAGGTGGCGCTGGTGCCTATGCTTATAAAGGAACTCCTATAACAGGAGTTGCGAAAAATTATAATATAGTTGTCGGAGCAAAAGGCACTGGTGGTGCAGGTGGTGCTCCTGGTGCAAATTCTGGAAGTACAGGCAATACTGGTGGTGTAACTTCGATTGTTGGACCTAGTGTTGGTGTTTATGCCTATGGCGGCGGCGGAGGCAGTGGATCTCCTGCTGGAAATAGCAATTATGGTATTGGCGGCACAGGTGGAACACAAAGTGGTGGTGATACTTCAACAAGTGGATCGGATGGGATAAAAGGTGATGGAGCTGGAAGTGCTGTTAATGATTGTAAAAATAATGGTGGTCGTGGAGCACCGAATGGTACAAATCTTGGTGGTATGTATGGGCTAGGAGCATCTCAAAGTTCATGTGCTACTAACGGTAGTGGTAATAATGCTCCTAATAGTTCTAACTATAGTACTGGTGGTGGTGGAGGAGGCGGTGCTCAGGGGAATATTGATAATAATTATGCAGGCGGGGCAGGTGGTAGTGGTGCAGACGGTAGGGTGGAAATTTTGTGGAGTAATTAGATATTATGAAAAAAGATTTATTAAATTTAATAAAAATAATAGCGCTAGGAATTGTATTTAGTGTTGGTGTTGGGTATTTATTTGCTTGGCAAACAATGCCAAATACTCCTCCAAACGAAAATATTCCTCTTCTTTTAAACACAAGCGCTGAAAATCAAGTAAAAGGGTCAGGTGCTAATTATGATGCATTGCTAAGTATATTTGGCAATTTGTCTTCAGATTCGCTTGTTGTCATGGGAGACACTGCTTTTACTGGCAACTTAACGTTAAGTAATATAAGTGCTTCACCTGGTTCTATTTGTGCGAATGATGCTGGTGAACTTATCAAATGTGATGGGGCATCAGTTGTACCTGTAGTGCCAGGTGGTGTTACTACAAATGCAATCACAGACATAGGTCAAACAGGAGCGATAAGTGGCGGAAAGATAGATACGAGTATAGGTACGCCAATAACAGAGAGAGGTGTGGCATGGGGAAAAACAGCAAATCCTTCTATCTCTGGTACGCATAGTGATGACAACAAAGGACTCGGCTCCTTCACGAGTGCTATCACGGGACTTGATCCTGGTACCTTATACCATGTCCGTGCTTATGCTATGAATAGCGTCAGCCCAAATGGAACATATGGCAATGAAGTTGATTTTACAACTTCACCGGCGGTATATACTTTGACTGTAACAAGAAGTGGTACAGGATTTGGCACAGTCACGAGCAATTTGGGTGGCATAAGTTGTGGTCCGAGTGGATCAATATGTGTAAGGTCATATACTAATGGCAGCTCTGTAACCCTAACAAAAACGGCTGCTTCCGGTTCTTTGTTTGAAAAATGGAGTGGCGCATGTAGTGGAAATGGAACTTGTTCAATATTGATGGATTCTAACAAAATAGTAGATGCGTCATTCTTTACTTGTGCTGGAGCAATGAAAACTACACAAGGTGGAATCACTTATTGTTGGTATCAACATCCTTTAAAGGGTCAGACTTGTGATACTTTTTGTTCCAATAATGATCATGGAACTTGTGTAGATGCGCTTCTAAATTATACCGATCAATCAGAGGTTTGTACTGCAGTTAGTCTTGGAAGTGCAGGTGGAGGCAACTACTCTTCTACCCCTAGAGGAACAGGAGGAAATTGTTATGTGCATGGTCTTCCTAGTAATCCAACTTCTGTTTATAATTCAGGGACATGTTATGGGGCAAATTCAGCCCATTATAATGCTTGTTCTTGTTCACAGTAGTTTATAAATAATATGAAAAAAGAATTTATAAAATCAATAAAAATAATAATCTTAAGTATCATCTTTAGTTTTGGTGTTGGATATTTATTTTCTTTTAATAATCCTACAAATACTCCACCAGACGGTAATATCCCTATTCCTATCAATTCCAGTACTACTCCACAAGCAAAAGGAGGTGATGTTTTAAGTAGCCCACCCTTACTTGATATCAGGGGAACACTCTCTGCTGACAGTTTGTCAGTGTGGTCAAATCCTTTAATTAATGGAAAAGTTAAGATTACGGGGCTCGGCTCTGCTGGGGATGTTTGTGTAGGTCCTTCTGGTTATATTTCCCTTTGTAATACTCGTCTTTTGACCGTTAGAACAACAGGCACAGGCAAGGTCGTGAGTGATCCAGCTGGTATAAGTTGCGGTGGTGGCACTAACGCTTGTACTTTGAAGGCGTCTGGAGAAGTTGTCCTCGGTACTGTTCCTAGTGGTGTTTTTGTGTTGAATAGCTGGAGTGGTTGCGACTCAACTCTCGGTAATATTCCTAGCCAAGTATGTATAGTAAATATGACTACATCTGCAAAGGCAGTAACAGCTAATTTTGATATCCCCGTAAGTCCTGTTCTCACGACCATTGCTGCTTCAAGTATAACTAAAACTGACATTGTAAGTGGTGGAAATATTACTTCAAATGGTGGAGCAGCAATAAGTGCAAGGGGGGTAGTTTGGAGCGCTACAAATAATCCTCCTACCCTAGCAAATAGTTATACCAGTGATGGAGCGGGAGCTAGTTCTTTTGTTAGTGTTATATCGGGATTGACTCCGAATTCTCCTTATTATGTTCGTGCTTATGCTACGAATAGTTACTCAAAAACTGGATATGGAAATGTTTTGACTGTTACCACTGCTACTTCGACTCCTATTCTTACTACCACTGCAGTTTCTAATATAGCTCAAACAACAGCGACTACTGGTGGAACTATTACTAATACTGGTGGTTCAGCTGTTCTAGAAAGAGGAATAGCTTGGGGGAGTTTGATAAATCCTACTATTTCGAACAATCACACTAGTGATGGTTCTGGATCTGGCTCTTTTGTTACAAATTTGATAGGATTAAAATCAGACAAAACATACCATATTCGAGCTTATGCTACCAATAGTCTAGGTACAGAGTATGGTCAGGATATTACATTTACTACATTACAAATTCCATGTGCTGGCTCTCGAATTGCAAACTCCTTGGGAGATGTTTATTGTTGGTATAAACACACCACCAAAGGTCAGGCTTGTAGTGGTTTCTGTTCTACTAATGGCCATGGGTCTTGCGTGAATGTGTCTGGTCTTACTCATGCTGATCAAGGAAGTATTTGTACCCAAGTTGAGCTTGGAGGATTTGGTGGGGGTAGCTTCTCTCCTACTCCTAGAGGAGTTGGAGGAGTTTGTTATGTGCAGGGATATCCTAATACCACAAATGTTTATAGTTCCGGCACATGTAGTTCTGCTAATTCGAACCACTTTAATGCTTGTGCTTGTTCTCAATAAAAATTAATTTTAAAAGTTTTATATCAAAAAATCCCCAAGCTGGGGATTTTTTGATATAATAGATATAATGCAAGTCAACGAAGAACAGTTGAAGAAAATTATTTCTGAATCAAATCTCATTTCACGTGCTGACCTAGAAGCATCCATTAAAAAAGCGGAAGAGAGCAATCAAAAACTCAGTGATGTTTTACTTTCAGAAGGGAAAATATCCGAAGCTGACCTTAGACGCATGGAAGCTTTCGTTTTGGGAGTACCTTTTGTTAGTTTACTTAATAAAAAAATAGATTTTGCAACTCTTTCTCTTATTCCAGAACCCATCGCACGCAATCACAACATAATCGCTTACAAAAAAACCAATGTAGATCTCGAAGTTGCAATGCTCGACGTCGGAGAGATGCCAGTCACTGATTTTATTAAAAAACATTCTGGATTAAAAATTCTACCTAGGATTACTGACACTGCCTCTATCAGGTCTGCTCTCGTCCAGTACAGGAAAAGTTTACAGGTTGAATTTGGCAATATTATTCAAAAAGAATCTACGGTAATAAAAAATTCTCCAAGAGAAGAAGGAGAAAAATCTGAGGTAGAACTTAAAAAAATGGCAGAGGATTTACCCATTGTCAAAATTGTCGACTCTCTTATTTTCCACGCAATTTTACAAAATGCTTCTGACATTCACATCGAACCGGGAGAAAATGATCTTTCTGTAAGGTATCGAATAGACAGTATACTTCATTATGCTATGACGCTCGACAAAAGTGCTGCTCCTGGAATAACGGCTCGCATTAAAGTATTGGCTAATCTTAAACTCGATGAAAAAAGATTACCACAAGACGGTAGATTTAAAATAGAACAAAATGGAGAAAAAGTTTCTTTTCGTGTTTCTACTCTGCCGACTTTCTTTGGAGAAAAAACGGTGATAAGAATCTTGAAAGAAAATTCCTATGGCTTTTCGTTGGAGTCGTTGGGTTTTCATGGCGAAGGACTTGAAAGAATTCACGAATCTCTAAAACAAAGAATCGGCATGGTCCTCGCTGCAGGACCAACGGGTTCTGGGAAGACGACCACACTCTATACGATGCTTGATATTTTGAATAAACCGGAAGTAAATATTTCTACCGTTGAAGATCCGATCGAATACCAAATGCCTAGGATAAATCAAACACAAGTAAAACCAGAAATAGGCATGACCTTTGCGAATGGATTGCGTTCGCTCTTGCGACAAGATCCAGACATAGTGATGGTAGGGGAGATTCGTGATGGTGAGACAGCAGGACTTGCAGTGAATGCATCTCTCACTGGGCATTTAGTTTTATCTACGATACATACGAATTCTGCATCTGGTGCTATTCCTAGATTGATAGACATGGGAGTCGAACCATTTTTATTGGTTTCGACGATAAAGACTATCATAGCTCAAAGATTAGTACGTAAACTTACTACAAATAAAGAAAAATATTTCTTGTCTTCTTCTGAATTAAAAAATTTATCAAAAATAATCGATCTAGACAGAATGCTTTCTGTTTTGAAAGACGAAAATACAATAGGCAAAAATGACACTTGGGAGAAAATTCCTTTTTATAAACCAGTAAAAAGTCCAGAATTTGCAGATGGATATTCGGGGCGCATAGGAATACATGAAGTTATAAAAGTTACCACTTCGATAAAAGAGATGATTATAAACGGAAGTTCTCAAGACCAAATAGAAGAACAAGCAAAAAAAGAAGGAATGATAACAATGCTAGAGGATGGTATTTATAAAGCAGTATTGGGGCAAACGAGTCTAGAAGAAGTGTTGCGTGTGGTTTCAGAATAAATAATTTTACAAAAAATGCTTTTTTTATATAAAGCAAAAACAAAAAATGGAGAGATTTTAGGCGGGACGATAGAAGGAGTCGATCGTTTTTCTGTTTCAAGAGAGTTAAAAACACGAGGGTATACTCCTGTTTCTATTTCACAAAAAAAAGGCAGTTTTGATTTTAATAATTTAATTCCAGCACTTGTTGGGCTCTTCTCCAAGGTCAAAGTTCAAGAACAAATTACTTTAACTAAAAATCTGAGCGGGATGTTAAAAGCTGGCTTATCACTAAGTCGAGCTATTTCTGTATTAGAAAAACAAACAAAAAATAAAGCGCTGAGCAATATTTTGATTTCTCTTAGGCGCGAGGTAGATTCTGGTGGAACATTCTCTTCTGGGCTTTCAAGATTCCCAGACGTATTTTCAAATCTTTTTGTATCAATGGTTCGTGCTGGTGAAGAATCTGGCAATCTATCCGGCTCTCTTTCTGAGATCGGATTAAATTTAGAAAAAGCTCATTCTCTGACAAAAAAAGTAAAAGGGGCGCTTATTTATCCGGGAGTCATTTTATCTGCGATGATTTTGATTGGGGTTTTGATGTTTGCTTTTGTTGTACCGACCTTGGCGCAAACATTTAAAGACCTGGGAGTACAACTACCTATCACCACTAGATTCATAATAGCGCTAGGGAACTTTTTTTCAGAATATTTGTTGTTATCTTTTGTTTTGATAATTGGATCTATAGGTGGTCTGGTGTGGCTTTTTAAGGCGAAGTTTATGCAAAAATATATTGATTTTATTATTTTAAAAATTCCTGTAATTGGAAATTTATCTAAAGAATTAAATACTGCTCGTACTGCTCGCACCATATCATCGCTCTTACTTTCTGGTGTTTCTATTGTTCGCGCGATAGAGATCACAGAAGAAGTCGTACAAAATGTTTATTATAAAAGAGTTTTAAGAAGAGCAAAAGAAGAAATAGAAAAAGGACTGCCGTTTTCAGAAATTTTTATAGAAAATCAAAATCTTTATCCGATAATGATGTCAGAAATGGTGCAGGTCGGAGAAGAGACGGGGAAATTGTCAGATATGTTGCTTGAGATTTCTTCCTTTTATGAAGGAGAGATAGACAATACAACTAAAAATCTTTCTACAATTATTGAGCCAGTTCTAATGATATTTATTGGTGCGGCCGTAGGATTTTTTACTATTTCAATGATTTCACCACTTTACTCAGTGTTGAATAATATTTCTTAATTTTTTACTTCTTGCCAAGACAATATCTGATATTGATCTGACGTGAGAGGAAAATCTGGCGGAGGGGAATAAAGCATATTGGCATCATATGTTATATTGCGAGTGGTATATCCTGTTCCGTCTGTGTAAGCGAATCCGTATCTTGCGTGGGAAGCTATCATCCCATACAAAGATATAACAGAACGATTTTTATAAGAACAACTTGATCCAGAATAATAAAATCTTCCGACTCTATCATTTTGCGCTATCAGTGCACCGTCTATTTTTAAGTCATCTTCACTTTTCATTCCTATTGAAATACCTCCTTGTGCTATGAGTCCTATCGAATCAGTTCCGTCATAGTGTGTATATAAAAGATCATTATTTACAATAATGTTTTCAAATTTAGTCACATCGGTCGGTACGGGCAAGGTAGCTGCTATTATGGTCAGACGAGCACTGTCTATTTGTCCATTTATGACAACATCGTCTTGGATAAAGATTATTCCATTTGTTGGAAATGAATAATTACCCTGAATTGTTTCTTTGTTTATGCTCCAACTCGTACTTGGACTTTCGCAATTTCCTAAATTAGACCATGAATTTATTTTATATAAATCAAAAGTATTATTGGTCTTTAGAACTAGATGATATCCTACAAAACCACTTCCTGCTGTATCTCTGTAAAATCCACTCGAGATAGCTTTTGATTTTAGGGTTGCAAAATCTGTCGTAAGTCCACCAAAATCAATAGTCGGCTGGCTTATTAGACGTCCAGCTTCAAATACATCTGTGCGTGTTGGGATAGAGTTTGGATTTGATTCAAGAGGACGATAAGTCTCATCGACTCCAGTCTGGGGAGGAACCCTTACGTGGGTATGTACTCCCAACTCTACTCCACCAGTATGGTCGGCATCATCATAGGTAGTTGCTCCACTTGTGACTATATTGTGAGCGAGCCCATCAAAACGAATTCCTCCATTTGAGTGTATTGGCCCGAAGACCACAGTTCCTTCACCGAAACGCATTGCATCATTTCCTGCGAAAGCGTATTTGGCTATCGATGGTTTTGCTACTTGGCTTAATATTTTTCTTTGAACTGATGAATCCGCTTGGGAAGAACCAGTAGATTTTATTTTAACAAGAGTCGAACCTATAGATGGTGGCGTAATGTCTAAAGAAAATTGTCCGACAATGTTTCCATCTTTATCTTTTAATGAATGTATGTATGGTCCAGTTGTTCCTGTTCCATCTCTGTAGTCTTGTGGAGAATGTGCTAGATGCCAGCGATAGTATTCAATACCAGCTTCAGCTGATTGTAACGCTTGCTCGCGGTTGAGTGTCATCCGTCCTGCTTTTATAGACACTGCTGCCCAACTTGCTAGGGCTGTAATAATGCAAACTACTACAGCTCCAAAGACTAGAGTTTCTATAATTAACATTCCTTTTTTGTTTTTGTAATTTATTTTTTTCATTTTTATAAATTGTCCTTCAGGTTTCTTATGGAAACCTGAGTGGTCATAGTCATGGGAGCAGGCGGTCTATTTACGTCCTTGTCCATCGTTATGATTATTTTTACAAGACGGATACTTGAGACATTTATCGGAGAAGACAATGGTTCTGTCGTGCCGTCGTAATTCTCATCAAAATAATAGAAGATAGAAGAATTTGTGATATAAGAAGCGACAGTTGTTAGTATTTCATTTGATTGGACATACGAAAGTATAAGTCCTGTTGGTTTTATGACTCCTTTTTTAATAGAGCCATTTTCTAAAAAATATCGCACTTTTTCTTTTAAACCATCTCCATTTATATCGGAATAAAAAGAAAAAGAAGTATTAGTTGCTTGGCTTATGGTATATGCTCCAGTGTCTGCTTGACTTGCTGTTCGTATCTCTGAAGCCATCATTTTGAGTGCGTTTCGGGATGTATCTACATTTTCTAATCCTCCTGAAATAAAAGTGCTGTATGTCCAGATGTTTTTCGCGAATAAAGTTAGTGTGGAAAATACTACAATAAAAATTGAAATAGTGAAAAGAATTTCAACCAGAGTAAATCCATTTTTCTTTATTATGTTTTTTTTATTTAATATCATGGTTGAGGTGTCATTGTTACATTAAAATTTTGCCAACCTGGTGTTGAGGAAATATTTATTGAATTATTAGAGATTTCATATCCAGCTTTTGTAACTGTCAGATTATAAGTTCCAACTCCAAGGCCATTCCAAAAAACTTGTCCTGGAGGGTTGCACCCTATACTAGAAGTAGTTTTATTCTCTTCAAAGCCAGTTTTTTGCAAAACAACGGTAGCGTCATCTATAGGGTTGCCCGCAGAATCTTTTATCAATACTAAAAGTGCATTGGCCAGATGTGGTGTGGTTATTATTTGTAGAGTTTTATTTTCTCCTGGGGATAAAGATATTGGATTTATTGGTATCGTGCCAGCTATGTCATAAGATGTTTCTTGTAGTGATGCTAAATAAGAATCCCATTCAAGATCAGGAATAGCACTTTGTCCTAAAGCATTGGTCGTAAAATTGTGCGTTGTATATTTCAGTACTGAAGGTGTTCCGATTAGTTTTGCTCCAGTCAAAGAAAAATTAATGTTTGGAATTATTTCGCACGAAGGTTTTATTGTTGAAACAAGAAAAGAGGACAACCTGTCTATGGAAAAACTAAGTTGAGTTACTTGTTTTACAACGACAGTTGCATCTAGTTTTATAGGATCTGGGCCAGCGTCTCCATTTTTCTGGTATGTTTTGTCTGTAGAATAGCCACTTTTTGTAGCAGAAATACTATAAGCTTCTGTCCCTGGGATGGCGTCTACTATCTTTAGCCATCCTTCATTGTCTGTTGTTTCATCTATTGTTATTCCTGGAGTAGTTTGTGTGTTTACTATGTGTATCTGAGCTCCTTGTATGGGAGTGCCTTCAAAGTTGAAAACCCTTACAAAAAGAGCACCATTAGTAGAAGCTGTTTCTAGCGCTTTAGGAGCGACAAGTGTTGTAAAATTTAAATTTGGGAAAAGTTTACAGCTCGGACAAGATATGTCTAGGTCTACTAATTTATAATCAGCAGGAGAAAGATCTGCGGGGGTTCCATCTATTGTGCCATCAAAGGGGTCGTCTACACTTCTTATTGTTGTTTGCACTAAAAATGGATGATTGTCGCGTGTTAGGGTTTGAGTTCTTTGGATTTTCCCTGCAGGCATTCCACCTATTATTCCTACATCTACGTATGGTAGATTCCTTATGATTTCAAACTGTTCGTTTGCGAGCGAAGTAGCGCTAATTTTTGTTCTGGATAATGACACAGCATCCATCAATATGCCAAATACTTGATAAGTAGAAATAGCGATCAATATAAATATCGCAGTACCTACCAATGTTTCAATTAGGCCAAAACCGTGTTTGTTTTTTAAGTAGAATTTTTTTTTCTTAAGAAGAGTCATCCTGACAATATTTTAACAAATTATGATATAATTTACTATATGAAAAAAGGTAAAAATGGTAAAAAAATAGTCATTGCAAATTGGAAAATGAATCCAGCTTCTTTAAAAGAAGCTGAGAAATTGCTTGCGAGTGTGTCGAAAGATATTCCTAGATTAAAGAAAACAGAAGTTGTGATTTGTTCTCCGTCTTTATATTTGGAAAAATTAAAAAAAATAACGAAAAAAATAAATATTGGAGCTCAGAATGCTTTTTTCGGAGAAGTGGGTCCTTTTACTGGAGAAATTTCAAATCGAATGCTTTTTAATATGGGTATCAAATATGTTATATTGGGGCATTCTGAAAGGCGAGCTCTAGGCGAAGAAAATGCTGATATAAATAAAAAAATAAAATCTGCTTTGTCTGGTGGGCTTACCCCGATAGTTTGCGTGGGGGATAAAGAAAGAGATGAAAATCATGAATATTTTAATTTTGTTAAAAATCAAGTTGAAGAATGTTTAAATGGAGTAAATAAAGATTTGATTTCCAAAATTATCATTGCCTATGAACCAGTTTGGGCTCTTTCTACCACAGAAGGTCGCAAAGATGCCACATCAGCTGATTCTCATGAGATGAATATTTTTATTAAGAAAATACTTTCCGATAAATTTGGAATAAATAGAGAATTACCTAGGATTATTTATGGTGGTTCTGTAAACGATAGGAATATTTTAGATTTTATGACAAATGGTGGTATTGATGGAGTACTTGTAGGTGGAGCAAGTTTAGATCCGAAAAAGTTTTTAGAAATTATTAGTATCACAGAAAATATTCGTGAAATCAATTAAAGAAATAAAAAATATAAAAGGAAAGATAGTTTTGGTGCGAGTTGATTTTAATGTTCCTATCAAAGACGGCAAAGTGGAAGATGATTTTAGGATTAAAAAAGCTCTGCCTACAATTAAATTTTTACAAAAAATGGGAGCAAAAATAGTTTTGATAACGCACCTTGGTAAGGGTGGCGAAAGTTTGTTGCCTGTTTCTGTTGCACTCAATAATTTTATTAAAACTAAGTTCATTCCAGATATTTTAGGGAAAGATGCATGTGATGCCATTTTCAATATGAAAAACAAAGAAGTAATCTTACTGGAAAATTTACGCAATAATATGGGAGAACAATCGAAAGATAAAAATTTTGCCAAAAATCTATCTAAATTAGGGGATTTTTATGTAAATGAAGCGTTTTCCGTGTCTCATCGAGAAGATGCATCTATTGTTTTACTTCCCAAATTGATGCCTGCTTATGCTGGTTTTCAACTTACAGAAGAAGTAAAAAATCTGTCTCTCGTGTTTAAAAAACCAAAAAAACCGTTTTTGTTTATTTTAGGAGGAGCGAAATTTTCCACCAAGATGCCTTTGATTCAAAAATATTTGAAATTAGCTGACAATGTAGTTATCGGTGGAGCGCTAGCGAATGATTTTATAAAAGCTAAAGGATATGAAGTTGGTCAGTCTCTTACGAGTGATTCAAAAGGAATAGAAAAAATATTAAAAAATAAAAAATTAATTTTACCCATTGATGTGGTTGTGGTCTCTTCTCGAAAATTAATAAATAAAAAAATCAGTGAGATAAAAAAAGATGAAATGATTCTGGATCTAGGGGTTGAGTCAGTTAAAAATATTGAGTCACATATTGAAAAATCCAAATTAATACTATGGAATGGACCACTTGGAAAATATGAAAATGGTGGTGATGTTGCGACAAAAAATATCCTAAAATTTATTGGAAAATTAAAAGCCACAAGCATAATAGGGGGAGGAGATATTGTGGCTGTAGTTTCAGAATCAAAAATGGAAAACAAATTTACTTTTGTTTCTACAGGTGGTGGGGCAACCCTAGATTTCCTCGCAAATGGTACTCTGCCAGGGATCAAAGCACTGAGATAGTTTTTATTGATTTCTTTGTTTTAGTGTTGTACTATTTAAATGAATTTTTAAAATTGGGAATTATGGTAAAAAAAGAAAGAAACTGGGGTCCAAACCCTGAGTTAAATCAGCAAGCTACCAGATTGGAAGATGGAAGTCTTGTCTTTCGTTCTGAGTCAATCAGTTCGCTTTATTTTCCCTCTGTCGTTTTTGACGACAGGCCGGAGGCTTGGAAAAGAAAAAAGTGAACAAAAGTGCAAAGAGAATCAGCAGGGAGTTTTTATAAAACTTCCTGTTTTTTTATTAAAACCCTCCGTCGCTAAAGCTATGAATAGGCAAGCTCTTGAGTAATTTTTTGGATTAGCTCTTTTGCTTGTCCTTCCTTGTATTCCTTGGTAGGAAGATTTGGGAATTTATGGTTAAAATATCTTGGAATCAGGTGGACATGAAAATGCGGTACTTCGTTTCCCACAACGGACACTTGCACATAGTCACAAATTAGAGCTTTTTTTTGCGCGAGCATAAATTTCTTTGCTGTTTTGAATATTTCTGAAATTACATCATCATCTGCTTCTTGCATCCAGACTACGTGTTTTTTAGGGATTATTAAAAGATGTCCGTCTGATACTGGTTTAATATCTAAAAAAACAAAAAAGTCATTATTTTCATAAACTTTATCACAAGGTATTTCTCCTTTTGCTATTTTGCAGAAAATACAACTTTCCATAACCATATAATATCAGAATTTTATAAATAAAAAAGCCTCACACGAATGGTGAGGCTTAAGCACAGCTGGCGCTGCGAATTTTTTGGGAGGGATTATCTTCCGTTGCAACCCTTGGGTTGCTGCCGGCAAAGATTGCGTGGCATCTTTACGAACTTTTCTTTTGGTCTTTTTTTTATTTCATCTTCACTCATTTTCAGCAAGTTCATCATTGCATGTCCGGAATTTTTTTTAGTTTTTTCCATTTCTGTAAATTTTAATTGGTTAAAATAAGAACGAAATATAACTTCATTGGTATTTTACATGAAATACAGGAAAAGTCAACCAGAAAGGGGAAGCTTGTCGTGATATAATCTTCGAATGGAAAAATACGGAGAACTTCTCAAAACTCTTCTAAAAAATCGTGGAATTGGAAAAGAAAAAGATGCAGAAATTTTTTTGAATCCTAATTATGAAAGAGATTTTCATGATCCATTTTTAATGCGAGACATGGAACGTGCTTGTGTGAGGCTTTTTAAAGCTATAGAAAAAAAAGAAAAAATTATTATTTATGCCGATTATGATTGTGATGGTATTCCAGGTGCTGTTATTCTGCATGATTTATTTGAAAAAATTGGATTCAAAAATTATGAAGTTTATATTCCACAGAGAAATTCTGAAGGATACGGGCTTAATATGGAAGCCATTAAAGAATTTGCAAATAAAAAGATAAAACTTTTGATTACTGTTGATCTAGGAATCACGGCAGTAGATGAAGTTGCAGAAGCGAAAGCATTTGGAATAGATGCGATAATCACTGATCATCATTTGCCAAAAGAAAATCTTCCACAGGCCTTGGCGATTTTAAATCCAAAGGTAGAGGGTTATCCTGAAAAAATGTTATGTGGGGCTGGTGTTGTTTTTAAATTGGTTCAAGGTTTTGTAAAAAAATATGGTGAATATTTTAAAATAAAAGAAGGTTCTGAAAAATGGATGCTCGACATGGCGGGGCTTGCCACACTTTCTGACATGGTGCCTCTCTTAGGAGAAAACAGAGCGATAGCTTTCTTTGGAATAAAAGTATTAAAGAAATCACCACGAGCAGGTTTGCAAAAACTTCTCGCTCAAATGAAAATTGAACAAAAATATTTATCAGAGGATGATATTGGTTTTATGGTTGTCCCTCGTTTAAATGCTGCATCCAGGATGGATGATCCAATGCGAGCGTATGAACTTTTAGCTACAAGTGATGAAGTAGAAGCCGGCATGCTGGCTTCTCACTTATCGAAAATAAATGATGATAGGAAGTTGATGGTCGCAGGTATTATGCGTGAAATAAAAAAGAAATTTGAAAATAGAATTATGAGAGAAGTAATAGTAGTAGGGAATCCTAATTGGCGTGTCGGGGTGCTCGGACTTGTCGCAGGGAAGTTGACTGATGAATATAAAAAACCAGTTTTTGTTTGGGGAAAAGATGAAAATGATTTGATAAAGGGCTCTTGTCGATCAGATGGATCGATATCTATAGTGGAATTAATGATAAAAAGCAAGGATTCATTTTTGGAATATGGTGGGCATGAACTTGCTGGGGGTTTTACTGTCCACGATGACAAGATTCATTTCTTGGAAGAAATTCTTTCGGAATCGTTCTTAGAAATTACCACTCCTTCCATGCTCTCCTCAGATGGGATGGGGAATTTAAACCCCCTCCTTGCTGAGGAGGGGGTAGGGGGTGGTGATTTACAATTGTCTTTATCCGATGTCAATATGAAAAACTGGAAAGAAATAGAAAAAATGGCTCCATTTGGACTTGGGAATCCAAAACCAACATTTCTTTTTAAAAATATAAAAATAGAGAAAATTAAAAAATTTGGTAAAAATGGCTCAGGGGAACATTTGGAAATTATTTTTTCTGATAATAATAAAAACAAAGCTGTAGCAATTTCATTTTTCTCAAACCACGATTCTTTCAATAAAACAATTTCTGAAGGACTAAATATAGACCTTTTAGCTACTTTTGATCTGTCCAGATTCCGAGGTCGTGAGGAGCTTCGATTACGAATTGTTGATATAATGTAAAAATGATTACAAAAAAAAAGGAAATTATAATATATACTGATGGGTCATCACTTGGGAATCCTGGACCGGGGGGCTGGGGAGCAGTAATAATTATAAACAATGAAAAAGTTATTGAAATTGGAGGGCGAGAAAAAGAATCCACAAATAACAGAATGGAAATAACTGGCGTATTGGAGGCACTTCTTTTAGTTGAAAAGAGAAAACCCGAAAGTAAAAAAATAATAATTCACACTGATTCTTCTTATGTATTAAATAGTATTACAGGTTGGATTCATTCTTGGGTAAAAAACGATTGGAAAACAAAACTTGGCGATCCTGTCTTAAATAAAGATCTATGGGAGAAACTTTATAAAGTACATTTGAATTTAAAAAATAAATATGAGATAGATTGGATAAAAGTATCTGGTCACTCTGGCGTCCACTTGAACGAGAGATGTGACGGGATAGCGACTAGTTTTTCTGCGAATAATACGACTATTTTATTTACTGGAACTTTAAAAAATTATGAAAAACTTTTTGGGGAAATCACCACCCCGTCCCGACCAAAAGTTGGGACATCCCTCCCCAACAAGGAGGGGGGTGTTAATAAAATAAAAAACAAAAGCAAAATTGCTTATTCTTATGTATCGACAGTTGCTGGGAAAGTGCATGCTGATAAGACTTGGACAGAATGTGAAAAAAGAGTAAAGGGAAAATCGGGTGCTAAATATAAAAAAGTATTTTCAAAAGAAGAAGAGCAAGAATTGATTGCCCTTTGGTCACTAAAATCATTATTTTAATTTTTACGAATGCTAGATAAAAAATTCTATGCAGTGTGTCTTGGTTTTGTTTTAGGAGTACTTTTTAGTACTTTTATTTTTGTAGATTTTTTTATAACTATACTATTAATAGTAATATCTTTTTCAGTTTTGCTATTTTTTAGTTTTATCTCAAAAAATAAATGGGGGAAGATAGGTGCATTTTTTGTTTTCGCTATATTTTTAGGTATTTTAAGGTTTAATTTTGCAGAAGTAAATATTCCTAAATTTCTTGAATCACAAGTTGGTTCTAGTGTTGAACTTTCAGGGATCGTAACTTCAGAACCAGAAATAAGAGAAAACAACCAAAGATTTGTTGTGTCTTCTTGGGGGTTTATATCGAAATCCCTAGAGACAGAGTTTTTCCCCACTAAAGTTAAAATATTGATATCGACTGATTTTAATAATGAGTATAGGTATGGTGATGAGGTAATTGTCTCAGGTAAGTTGAAAAAACCAGAAAATTTTATTACAGACTATGGAAAAGAATTCGACTACGTGAATTATCTTAAAAAAGATGGGATTATCTATGCCGTAAGTTTTGCAAAACTGCAGATTATTTCTCGTGGCAATGGTAGCAAGGTTCAGGAGGCGCTCTTTTTTGTGAAAGAAAAATTTTTAGAAAAAATTAATTTTTCAATAAAACAACCAGAGAGTTTGTTGATGGGAGGATTAATCCTAGGCGATAAGGCTTCTTTTAGTCAATCTCAAAGACAGAATTTTATAAATACGGGTACGATACACATCATAGCTCTTTCTGGGTATAACGTGACCATAGTAGCAGAATGGATAATGAAATTATTTTCTTTTTTGCCAATAAATTTTGGTATTTCGGCGGGTATTTTTGCGATAATTTTATTTATTTTTATGACTGGCGCAAGTTCCACTGCTATAAGAGCGGGCATTATGGCTACTCTTGCGCTTGTGGCTCGCGCGACTGGTAGGAATTATGATGTCGCGCGAGCCCTTATCCTTGCTGGGGTTTTTATGATATTTTTTAATCCCATGATTCTGGTATATGATGTATCTTTTCAACTTTCTTTCATTGCCACGGTGGCTGTTATTTTTTTAGCACCAAGGATTGAGAAATATTTTACATGGGTGACTAAAAGTTTTGGTTTACGAGATATAGTGTCTGTGACGAGTGCTGCTTATATTTTTGTGATGCCTTTTATTTTATATAAAATGGGTACGTTTTCTATTGTTGCCATACCAGCAAACTTTTTAGTTTTGCCACTGATTCCTATTACCATGGCATTTGGATTTTTTACGGGTTTTGTCGGACTCGTGTCTGGCATCCTTGCCTTTCCGTTTGGGATTATTTCTTATTTACTTTTACATTATGAGCTTTTTGTAATAAACCTTTTAGCTAGTTTCCCATTTTCTGTTTTTACAATACCAAATTTTCCATTATTTTTTTACAACTTTAATTTATGTTTATTTTATTTATCGTCTTTTCGGCCGAAGCATCAAAAAGTTTTTTATGGAATTCTAAAAACTAGAAAACCTTTTCTTAATTTTATGCTTCTAAAAAATTTTTTTCTAGTACACTCCAGTTTAGATTTTCAAAAAATGCATATATGTATTTTTTCTTTTCAGATGTTGGATAGTCGTAAACATAAGCATGTTCCCACATATCAAGTGCAAGGACTGGGGAAGTAGAGACGAGATGTCCGATGTGTTGCTCGTCTACCCAATGGTTCAAAAGTTGCCCTGTTTTTTTATCGCACGAAAGCATTGCCCAGCCTATTCCTTTTGTCATTGCTAATCCTTTAAAATCAGTGAGCCACTTTTCAAGTGAGCCGAAATCTTTTACGATTGCCTTTTTTAGTTCAGAATTTTCAGGTAATGTTGTTGGTCCACCAGATAGTGATGAAAAATAATATTCATGATTTCTCATCCCTCCGAATTCAAAAGCGAAACGCCTTTGTAATTCAGTTAAAAGATATGCATTATCTGCATCTTTTCGTAGTTCTTCAATTTTTCCCAAAATATAGTTAGTGTTCTTAACATATCCAGCATAAAGCTTCAAATGTTCCTCTATGTTTTTAGCAGAAATTCCTTTGAGCTCCGGTATCCCTGTTTGCGCAGGAAGGTTAAATTTTAATTCTTTAAATTTTTCCATAATTTTATTTTTTGTTGTGTTAATATTAATATACTAATATTATAACATTATGTCTGAAAACTATATGAAGAAATATAGGTTGCCGATCTTCGTTTTTGGCTTATTGGTTGTTGTAGTATTTCTTTTTTATATAGACTGGCAAAATTCTCATAAAAAATTTACTTTTGCCATGCTTGATGTTGGACAAGGGGATGCGCTTTTTATCGAATCACCTACTGGTACGCAAATATTAGTAGACGGAGGTCCTCCAAAGAAAATTTTAAATCAACTTTCTCGTATTATGCCACCTCTTGATAAAAGTATCGATGCTATTTTTATAACCAATCCCGATCAAGATCATCTTGGTGGATTTTTAGATGTTTTGGAAAATTATAAAGTTGGAAAAGTTTTTGGATCTGGCACTACCAGTGATTCAAAAGTTTTCCAAAATTTTAAATTAGAATTAAAGAAAAAGAATATTCCGGAGATATTAGTTAAGAAAGGTATGAGAATAAACCTAGGTGGAGGAGTATTTATGGATATTTTGTTTCCTGATCGTGATGTATCTACTTGGCCCACAAATGATGGTTCTATTGTTGCAAGGTTATCATATGTGGATACTTCCATAATGCTCACTGGAGATGCTTCAATTAAAACTGAAAAATTAGTTTTGGAAAATAATAAAACAGAAAATATAAAAAGCGAAATTTTAAAAGTTGGACACCATGGATCTAGGAATTCTACTTCGGAAGAATTTCTAAGGACAGTTACTCCAGATTTTGCTTTTATTTCAGATGGAAAAGGCAATACATACGGACATCCGCACAAAGAAATATTAGATTTATTTTCACAGCTTAGAGTCAAGGTTTTTCGGACAGATTTAGATGGTATGGTTGTACTAAAATCAGATGGAAAAGATCAAAAATTTTCTTTTTTAAAATAACAAATATTTGTGATAGAATAACAACATGAAAGACAGACAAATTGAAAAACTAATTAAAACAGAGGCCAAAAGACAGAAAAGTGTTATCAATCTAATTGCGTCAGAAAACTATGTTTCTAAGGATGTTTTACAAGCGCTTGGGTCTATTCTCACAAATAAATATGCCGAAGGGTATCCTGGTAAGAGATATTATGGTGGAAATACAATTATCGACAAAGTGGAAACTCTTTGCCAGGAACGGGCTTTGAAACTTTTCAAATTAAATAAAAATGAGTGGCATGTAAATGTGCAACTTCTCTCGGGTTCTCCTGCGAATTTTGCTTTGTATTCTGCTTTAGTTCCGATTGGGGGGAAAATAATGGGGATGAAACTAACTTCTGGAGGACATTTGACTCATGGGCATCCAGCTTCAATGACAGGGAAACTTTGGAAACCAGTGCAATTTGAACTAGATGAAAAAACCGAAGTAATTAATTATGAAAAATTAAAAGAAATTGCGATAAGAGAAAAACCAGATATTATAGTTTGTGGTTTTACTGCTTATCCTAGAGTTGTTGATTTTAAAAAGTTTAGAGAAATTGCCGATGCAGTAGTTTATCCTGACGGCAGAAAAGGTGCATTACTTCACGCTGATATTTCTCATTTTGCAGGATTAATCGCAGGGGGAGTATATCCATCACCATTTCCTTATGTAGATTCTGTCATGACGACTACTCACAAATCTCTCAGAGGTCCTCGGCAAGCGATTCTTTTTGTAAAAAAAGATGCTCGTGAGTTTGATAAAAAACTAGACAAAATGATTATACCAGGACTTTTTGGTGGGCCACATGAGAATAATATTGCAGCGGTCGCCGTAGCCTTGGCGGAGGCGACCAAACCAGCCTTTAAAAAATATGCTAAACAGGTAGTAAAAAATGCTGTGGTCTTGGCTGACGAGCTTGCTCGTTTAGGTTGGCATATCATTTCTGGGGGTACTGATTCACATTTAATTTTGATGGATACATGGATGAATGGTAAAGGTTTGGGTGGAAAAGAGGCAAGTGAAAAATTAGAAAAAGCAGGAATTATTGTAAATATGAACACTATTCCGGGAGATACTCGTAGCGTGATGGATCCATCTGGAATCAGACTTGGCACTTGCGCAGAGACAACTCGTGGAAGAAAAGAAAAAGATATGATTAATATTGCAAGAAAAATTGATAAAGTTTTAAGGAGTAAATAGTTTATGTCAGAAGAAAAAAAATTAAAAAGGCCAAAAGCATGTGTGGGAGTAATGGTTTTTAAAGATGGGAAAATATTGATAGGTAAAAGAAGAGCAACAGCTTCGCATGGGGTAGGCGAGTATACTTTTCCTGGTGGACATATCGAACACAACGAATCTTTTATAGAAGCCACAGAAAGAGAAGCACAAGAAGAAGCAGGCATAAAAATGAAAAATTTAAAATTTCAATGTGTTATAAACACGGACGTGTATAAAGATCATCAAGCTGTCTTAGTTGCTTTCGTTGCTGACTGGGATAGTGGTGAGCCTAGATCGTTGCCGGAAGAAAATGTTGGTGAATGGAGTTGGTATAACATAGATGAATTACCTGCACCACTTTTTTATCCAACCGAAATAGTAATTGACTCTTTTAAAACAGGAAAAAATTTTTATGACAAAGAATAATCTTAAAATTTATTTTGCAGGGTCAATAAGAGGAGGGAGAGAATATGTCCCTATTTATCAAGAGGTGATAAAATTTTTAGCCATGCGAGGAGAAGTTTTAACGGAACATATTGGCAATAAGACACTTTCTTCTTATGGGGAAACAGGGATAACAGAAGAAGAAATTTATAAACGTGATATGAGCTGGTTGCAATCTGCTGATTTAATAGTAGCTGATGTATCTATACATAGTACCGGTGTTGGTTATGAGATAGGTCAAGCTGAATCAATGGGTAAAAATATTTTATGTCTTTATCATAAAGATGCTCCACGAAAAATTTCAGGGATGATTGCGGGGGACAAAAAAATAAATTTAATCATTTATGATGATGTTGAAGATTTATTAGAAAAAATGAAAGAATTTTTTAAGAATGAAAAATAAAAAAGGAAAATTAATTGTAATAGATGGAACAGATGGGAGTGGAAAAACTACTCAAATAAATTTATTGATAAAAAAAATGAGAGCGGATGGGCTTAAGGTAAAAATGATTCATTTTCCTCATTATGAGAATTTTTTTGGTGGTTTTATTGGACATTGTTTAAGTGAACAATATTATAATTTTTTAGGTACGCACCCAAAGATAGTTTCTGTTTTATATGCAGCTGATCGGTGGGAGTCAAGTGAAGAAATAAAGAAAATGCTAAGTACTGGATTTATTGTTGTTCTTGATAGATACGTGAGTGCTAATCAGATTCATCAAGGTGGAAAAATAAAAAGTGCTAAAAAAAGATATAATTTTATGAAATGGCTTAATGAAATGGAATATGAAGTTTTTGGTATTCCAAGACCAGACATAACTTTATATTTAAGTTTGCCGATTGATATTGTTCTTGAACTTTTAGAAAAAAGAAGCAGTAGTAAAATGCAAAGAAAATATTTAAAGAGAGGCAAAGACGTGCACGAAGCAGATGTAAACTTTTTAATAAATTCCAGAAAAAGTGCTCTAAAATTAGTGAAAGAAGTGCCGAATTTTATTAAAATAGAATGTTCAGAAAAAGGAGAAATTTTTTCGCGTGAGGAAATTCACGAAATGATTTATGAAAAAGTTAAAAAAGTAATAAAATGAAAATCAGAATTAAAAAATTAAAAGAGAATGTAAAGTTACCAAAATATCATCATCCGGGAGATGTAGGGATGGATATGTATGCTATGGAAACAGTTACAATAAATCCTGGAGAAAGTTATCTTTTCTGGCATGGTTTTGCTTTAGAATTTCCAGAAGGTTATGCAGCTATTGTAAAAGACAAAGGAAGCATTGCGATGGCGGGACTTACTCAAATGGGTGGAGTTTTTGATGCTGGATATCGTGGAGAATATAGTACAAAATTGGTAAATTTATCCGATAAACCTTATACTTTTGAAGAGGGTGATAAAGTTTCCCAACTCGTTGTTTATCCTGTTGTAATAGCAGAATTAGAAGAAACTGATGTGTTAAGCGAATCGGCTCGAGGAGAAGGCAGGATGGGTTCAACAGGGAGGAAATGATTATGAGTCAATTTTTTAGCAAAAATTTTTGAAACTGCGCCCTCGGAGTCATAAGGACAGGGGACCCACACGTTTCTTAAAATTTTTCTAAAAGATGTAAACAATATGCAAGAACAAATAAAAAATTTAATAAAAAGAGCCCTTAAAAATCTCAATATTGAAACTGAGGATATTTATCTTGAACATCCAGTAGATTTTAAAATGGGTGATTATTCGACGAACATAGCGATGGTTTGTGCAAAAAAGGAAAAAATGAATCCAAAAGAATTAGCAGAAAAAATTGTAAATGAATTAAAGAGCATTAGCTCTCCCCCTGCCAAGGGGGAGGTTGGAGGGGGTTTAATAGAAAAAATTCAAGCCAAAAATGGTTTCATTAATTTTTATTTATCTAAAGATTTTTTTGCTCAAAATGTAAAGGAAATTTTAGAACAAAAAGAAAATTTTGGTAAAAACAAAATAGGGGAAGGGAAGAAAATTATTATTGAATATTCTTCACCAAACATTGCAAAACCTTTTACTATTGGTCATTTACGTTCAACGATTATTGGAGATTCGCTTTCAAAAGTTTTAGAATTTTCAGGATATGAAGTTATAAGAGACAATCATTTAGGGGATTGGGGAACTCAATTTGGCAAAATGATAGTGGCTATTAAAAAATGGGGAAATTTAAATGCCCTAGAAAAAGATCCTAATCCAATAAAAACTCTAGTTGATTTGTATGTAAAATTTCACGACGAAGTAGAAAAAGATCCAAGTCTAGAAGATGAAGGCAGAGAATGGTTTAAAAAATTAGAAAATAAAAACCCTGAAGCAAGAGAGATTTGGGATAAATGTATTTCATACTCGATGAAAGAATTTGATCGGATTTATAAAAGATTGGATATCTCTAAGTTTGATACGTTAAATGGTGAAAGTTTTTATGAAGATAAAATGCAAACAGTTTTAGATGATATAAAAGCTAAAAATATTGGGAAAGAAAGCGAAGGTGCCTTTTTGATATTTTTCCCAGATGAAAAGAAATTAAATCCTCTAATGATCACAAAAAAAGATGGTTCTTCTTTGTATGCTCTCAGGGATCTCGCAACTGATAAATGGAGAAAAAGTGAGTACGGAGATGATGTAACAATAATAAATGAAGTTGGAATGGAACAGACAGAATATTTTAGACAGATTTTTGAAGCGGAAGAAATGCTTGGATATTTCTCTAAGGGAAAAAGGGTTCATGTGGCTCATGGTTTGTATAGATTTAAAGAAGGGAAAATGAGCACAAGAAAAGGCAATGCAATTTGGCTTGAAGACATAATAGATGAAGCGGAAAAAAGGGCAAGTGAGATAAACAAAGAAACAAAAGAAGAGGTTGCAATCGGGGCGTTGAAGTTCAATGATCTTAAGCGTGAAAGTTTGAAAGATATAGTTTTCGATATGGAAGAGATTTTAAATATAAAAGGTGATTCAGGTCCATACCTTCAGTATTCTTATGCACGAGCGAGATCAATCATAGAAAAAGCCAAAGAAGAAAAATTACAAATTAAAAATTACGAATTAAAAAATAACTGGGAAACAACAGAAGTTGAGAAAATGTTGTATCAATTTCCAGAAGTTGTTTTGCGAAGCAAGGAAGAATTTCAAGCCCACCATATCGCGACTTATTTGATGGCTCTAGCTAGAGCTTTTAGTAGTTTTTATGGTGAAGGGAAGATAATAGACAAAGATGATCTAGATTCACCGTATAAAATTGCACTTACTGAAGCATTTTCTATTGTGATGAAAAATGGGCTTTGGTTACTAGGCATAAAAACTCCAGAAAAAATGTAATAAAAGAAAATAAAAAAAGCCGTCCGATATTCTGGACGGCTTTTCTGCGGGCATCTGGTCGACATAGATTTTTGTTTTTTCGTCGACTTATCCAATTGGACCGTTATAGTTACGGCCACCGGCAGAATTCTTTTTCGAGCGTGTACAAGGTCCGCTTCGAGACCCTCGAAAAAGTAAAATTGAAGCTATCAGTAAACAAGAATTGCAGAGACTAATACATACATATTGTAGTATTTGTAGTTTGTATTTTGCTGTCCTTTTTAGTAACGCGGTACTTAGATGCTTCAGTTCCCGAACGAAAGGGAGTCTCACTTGTTGGACTGTGTCGCAAGGTGCAATTCGATTAAATATTACAAAAATCTAGTAAAAAAGTAAATCTTTTGATAAGATTATAAAATATGACGGAAAACAACAAAAAATCAGAATCAGCCATACGTGAAGAAAAAATTTTGCAGTTTTGGAAAGAAAATAATATTTTTGAAAAGTCTTTAGAAAAAGAAGCGCCAAAGGGGGAGTTTGTTTTTTACGAGGGTCCACCTACGGCAAATGGCAAGCCGGGGATTCACCATTTAGAAGCCCGTGCCTTCAAGGATGCTATTCCAAGATACAAAACAATGCGGGGATATTATGTTCGTAGGAAAGCAGGTTGGGATACTCATGGATTGCCAGTAGAGCTTGAAGTTGAAAAGGAACTCGGATTAAAATCGAAAAAAGAAATTGAAGAGTTTGGTATCGCAGAATTTAACAAGAGATGCAAAAAAAGTGTTTGGAAATATTTGGATTTATGGAATGTCTTTACAGAAAGAATAGGTTTTTGGGTTGATCAAAAAGATCCATATATAACTTATGACAAAAAGTATATGGAGTCTATCTGGAACGTAGTAAAAACTATCGACGACAAGAAATTGATATACAAAGATTACAAAGTTGTGCCGTGGTGTCCCAGATGTGGCACAGCTCTTTCTTCGCATGAAATTGCCCAAGGATATAAAAATGTTAAAGATTTGTCTGTGTATGTGAAATTTAAAATGAAAGCTGGACAAAAATATGGTGAAGGCAAGGAAACAAAAGATACTGCCTATATTCTTGCTTGGACAACCACTCCTTGGACTCTTCCTGGTAATGTAGCATTAGCAGTTGGAAAAGATATTTCTTATACAGCATTGAGAGTTGAAGGGATATCTGAACTTTATATCATCGCAACCGCAAGGGTAGAAAGTGTTTTTAAAGATCAAAAAATAGAAATTGTTCACAACGATATTAAAGGCAAGGATCTAATCGGCCTAGAGTATGAACCACTTTATCCATTTCTTGAGAATAATATTTCTGAGGGTGAAAAAACTAAATTAGAAAAAGCATTCAAAGTATATCCTGCAAATTTTGTTACCACAGATGATGGTACTGGAGTTGTGCACACTGCAGTTATGTATGGTCAAGATGACTTTGTTTTGGGAACTGAAATTGGTTTACCGAAACATCATCTCGTAGGACTTGATGGAAGATTTTTACCAGGTGCCTCTTTTCTAGAAGGACGGTTTGTTCGAGACGAAGAAGTAGCCATAGATATAATAAAAGACCTAGCTCATCGAGGACTTTTATTAAAAAAAGAAAAATATGAACACTCATATCCACATTGTTGGCGTTGCAAAACTGCACTTATCTACTATGCCCGTGACTCATGGTATGTGAGGATGTCTTCGTTGCGTGATGATCTTGTTAAAGAAAACGAAAAAATAAATTGGGAACCAGAACACATAAAAGAAGGACGTTTTGGTGAATGGCTTCGTGAGGTCAAAGACTGGGCTATTTCTCGAGAGCGTTATTGGGGTACGCCGTTGCCTATTTGGATTTGTGAAACTTGCAAAGAAAAACATGTTATTGGCAGCATTGAAGATATGAAAAAAAATATTAAAAAGTCTGGCAATAAATATTTTGTAATGAGACATGGTGGAGCAGAGAGCAACCTAACTGGCAAAATTTGTTCAAAAGTTGACGACATAGATCATTTAACAGAAGATGGGAAAAAACAGGTTTTGAATTCTTTAAATGAGATAAAAGACAAAAAAATAGATCTCATTATTTCTTCTGATTTTATGAGGACAAAAGAAACTGCGGAAATAGTAATGAATGGATTAAAACTTTCTGCAGAATCTCTAATTTTTGATAAAAGAATAAGAGAATTGTGTGCTGGTATTTTTAACGGAAAGATTTGGAATGACTACCCACATTTTTTGAAAGCAGCTCCAGAAGGTTCAGAATCATTTACTGAAGTCAAAAAAAGAGTAGCAGAGTTTCTTTACGACATTGAAAATAAATACAAAGATAAAAATATTTTAATTGTTACGCACGATTCTCCTGCAAAACTTATGTTCTCTGTGGCACTCGGGCTAGATATGGATGAAATCACAAAACTCGGAGAACGTTTTGATCATTTCAAGAACGCAGAATTGCGAGAATTGCTTTTTGTACCTCTTTCACACAATGATGATTTTGAATTAGATTTACATAAACCATACATCGATGATGTAAAACTTGTCTGTACTCATTCATGTGGGGGAGAGATGACAAGAGTAAAAGAAGTGATGGACGTATGGTTTGATTCTGGTACAATGCCTTTTTCTCAAGATCATTATCCGTTTGATTTTAAAAAAAATAAATTACTTGGAGGTAAAGAGCTTAGATACCCAGCTGATTTTATTTCTGAGGCCACAGACCAGACTCGTGGATGGTTTTATACACTACTTGCTGTGGGAGTGCTGATGGGTAAAGGGACACCATACAAAAATGTAATTTGCCTGGGGCTTATTTTAGATGGAGAGGGTAAAAAAATGTCCAAATCTGTTGGCAATATAGTTGATCCTTGGGTGATGATGGAAAAATATGGAGTAGATACTTTACGTTTTTGGATGTATGCAGTGAATCAGCCAGGGGATTCTAAAAGTTTTGATGAGAAAACAGTCCTGGAACTTCATCGACAAGTTTTCGGGTTGCTTTACAATGTCTTAGCATTTTATGAACTTTATAGAGACAAAGAACTAGAAAATAAAAAATATGAAAAACCAGAAAATATTTTAGATCAATGGATCTTGGCTAAGCTAGATGAATTAAATTCTATTTGCGTAAAAAATCTAGATGATTATAGACTTCTTGAGCCAGCTCGAGCTATAAGAGATTTTATTGGAGATTTGTCTACTTGGTATTTGCGTCGTTCGCGTGATCGAATAAAATCCACTTCTGTCGAAAACTCAAAAGATACAAAAGACGGAGAGGGCGCAAAAATGACTTTATATTTTGTGTTAAAAGATCTTGCAAAAATGATTGCACCATTTGCGCCTTTTACCGCGGACGATATTTGGCTAAAATTAAAAAATGAAAAAGATATCGAAAGTGTACATTTAGAAAATTGGCCATTATTTAATGAAAAATTTGAGCTTGAAAATATAATTGAAGAAATGGAAAAAGTTAGAAAGATTGTTTCTTTAGGGCTCGAAGCTCGCCAGAAAGCTGGGATAAAAGTTCGCCAACCACTTTCTAAGATTGAAGTAAAGGATTATAAGCTAAGTGAAGAATACACGGAATTAATTAAAGATGAGTTAAATGTAAAAGATTTGGTTGAAAATATAGATCTCGAAAATGAAGTTTTGCTCGACATAAAAATAACTCCAGAATTAAAAGAAGAAGGGGACTATCGTGAACTTGTACGAGCAATACAGGATATTCGCAAAAAAGAAGGTTTAACTCCAAGCGATACAATTTTACTTTCTTTAGAAACAAATGAAGAAGGTAAAAATTTGATTCAAAAATTTAAAGAAGATATCAAAAAAACAGTACTTGCGAAAGATGTTAATTTGAAATCAAATAATGGCGAAGAAATAAAAATCAACGATTTGATGTTTAAAGTATCTATTCAAAATTAATCTTAATGTCATTATTTTTATGAACAACACATTGAGACGATCGTCTAAAAGTGTTATCATGTAAATATGACAGATAATTACAAGAATACAATTTCAGATGAAATAATAGCTTTCCTTTTTTCTTGCAGATCTACTTCTATAAGGAGAAAAATATTATGGGAACGAGTGCAAAATAGGCGAAAAATTTCTAATCATGTTTTTAATCAAAGCGTGTATCGCTTGAAAAAGCGGGGAATTGTTCAAAACAAGAATGACGAGTTGTTTCTTTCAGAACAAGGAAAAACATTTTTTAGTAATCCATATAAAAAAATAATAAAAAAACCAGAAAGAACAAAGAAAGTAATGATTATTTTTGATATTCCAGAGAAAAAGAGAAAGGTTAGAGTCTGGCTCAGACAACAAATCAAAGATTGGGATTTTAAGATGATTCAAAAAAGCGTTTGGATCGGCTATGGTCCATTGCCAGAAGAATTTAAAGAAAGGTTAAAAGTTTTAAAGGTTTATGATGGTGTAAAAGTTTATAATCTACAAAAAAGACAGTAATAGCTAGTCAACATTTTATTCCTATCGGTAAAAAGTGTTGTCATGATATTGTTGCAAAAATATTGTGGTAAAATAGAGTTATGAAGATTAAAAAAATAGGGCATTGTTGTTTGGTTATAGAAGAAAACCATAGAAGGATAATGACTGACCCAGGTTCTTGGACAGTTGAAAAACATAGCGATGAAAAAAATATTGATTTGATAATTATTACCCACGAGCACGGAGACCATATTCATATTGAATCTTTAAAAAAGATTATTGAAAACAATCCAAACATAAAGATTATTACAAATAAAGGAGTTGGAAAACTGCTCGATGAAGTAAATATAAAATATGAAATTCTAGATGATAAAAAACCCACAGATTTTTTTGGCGTTGAAATTGAAGCTCATAATTGTAAACATGAAGAAATTTATCAGGATATTGGGCAAGTGGAAAATACTGGGTTTTTTGTCGGGGGGAGGCTATTTTATCCTGGAGATTCTTTTTATAATCCGGGGAAGCAGGTTGAAATTTTAGCATTACCAGTAGCTGGTCCTTGGACAAACGTAAAAAATGCTGTTAACTATGCATTAGAGATAAAACCAAAAATTTGTTTTCCAGTACATGACGGGATGCTAATTTCCTTTGGGGCAAATCATAATATAGTCTCACTTGCTTTAGAGAAAGAGGGTATTGCTTTCAAAAATTTTGAAATAAACAAAGAAAAAAAATTCTAATGTACCACATTTATCATACGGAAGGAATAATTTTAGGAAGTAGAAATTTTGGAGAAACCGGAAGGTGTTATTCTATTTTTACACGTGATTTAGGAATGATTTATGCCTCAGCTCAAGGAGTGAGGAAGATGTCCTCAAAACTACGTTTTGTGCTTATTGATTATGCTCACGTGAAACTCGACCTAGTTCGCGGAAAAGATTTTTGGAGACTCACCAGCGCGTCCAAAACAGATAAACTTGAAATTATTTGTAAAAATTCAGAAACTTTTAAAACTTTTGCAAATATAGGCAGGCTATTGCAACGCTTGCTGAAAGGGGAAGAAGCTAATGAAGAATTATTTTTGGATTTATTAAAAGGTTTAACCATCTTAGAGAAATCTAAAAATATTAACCAATTACGAAATATTGAAGTTGTGATAGTACTTCGAGTGCTAGATAATCTAGGATATATCGGGGATGATAAAATACTAAAAAATATTATTAAATCACCATTTGAAGAAGATCTCATGTTTGAAGTCGACAAAAGTCGTTCAAAGATATTGTCTGAAATAAACAAAGCACTTGGGGAAACGCATCTATAGTTTGTGGTATAATAAATAAATGCTCCAAGAAGATAGAGAAAAATTAAATAGAATTGAAGAGATGAAAACGAAGCTCTTCAGTAAAAACTACGAAGTGAAGATAGAGCATCGCGATGGTTTTGTTTATAAAAATGATAAAAAAGTCCCAGAATCTTGGGCGAAAGAAGAACAGATGAAATCCAACATTCAAGAAAAATTTTTCAAAAAGACATCGGTATTTAAAAAGTTTTTTATTTTTTCTATTGTTTTTTTTGTTTTAGCATTGGGTTATGCCTCTTATATGTTTTTTGCTGGCGGAAATACTGTTTCAAATGACAATATAGATATCGCAGTGCTTGGCAATACATTTACTGCTGGTGGCGAAGAGCTTCCACTCCAAATTGAAATAACAAACAGAAATAGTTCCTTGCTTGAGCTTGCTGATTTGATTGTCGAATACCCAAAAGGTTCATCGGGCGATCTTTCAAAAGACACAGAGAGGCTTCGTGATTCGCTAGGCACTATTCCATCTGGCGCTATAAAAAAAGACAACATGAAAGTTGTTCTTTTTGGAGAACAAGGCAGTGTTCGTCAGGTTAGAGTTGCTCTTGAATACAGAGTCGAAGGATCAAACGCTATTTTTGTTAAAGAGAAGTTTTTTGATGTTACCATAAGTTCTGCTCCTATAGATCTCACAGTAGATGCCCCGACTGAGATAAGTCCAAATCAAGACATAACCTTAAAAGTAAAGGCTACGTTAAATGCCACAAAGACAGCTTCAAAAATACTTGTAAAATTCGACTACCCAGTTGGGTTTCAGTTTATATCTTCGAATCCTGTCCCTTCAATTGGTAATAACATCTGGAGTCTTGGCGATCTTTCTCCTGGAGCAGAACGAGATATCTCAGTTACTGGCAAGATGCTCGACGTATCAGATGGGGAAGAAAAAACGTTTCATATATATAGTGGAGCACAAGCTGATTCTGATAGTACAAATATTGGTGTTGTTTTTAATTCTCTTGGGCATACGGTTTTAATTAAAAAACCATTTATCGAAGCAAAATTATTTATAAATGGCGTATATCAGAGGGAGTATGCATCAGATTCAAAGACAATGATTCAAGGTGAAATACGTTGGATGAACAACTTAGAAACAAAAATAAATAATCTGCAAATAGAAGCAAAACTTTATGGCAATGCTCTAGATCGTAAAACTATAGTTGCTCGAGAAGGTTTTTATAATTCATTAAACGATACGATAATTTGGGATAAAAATTCGCAATATAATTTTGCTGAAGTGAATCCGGGTGATTCTGGAAGTGTTTCTTTCTCAGTTTCTCCATTGTCACTTTTTTCAGATTTGAATGGCATGCTCCCAGACCCGACTCTCAATATAGATGTTTCTATTAGTGGCAAACAAGCGTTAGAAGGGAACGCTATCACTGAATTAAAAAACTCAGAATCAAAGATTGTCAGAATTATTTCTGATGTTGGACTTGCGTCAAAGGCCTTGTATTATTTTGGACCATTTCAAAACACTGGACCGATTCCACCAAAGAAAGAAAATGAAACTACCTATACAGTGAGTTGGTCACTTTCAAATTCTTCAAATAATATTTCAAAAACACAAATACGATCTACTTTTCCACAATGGGTGAGATTTGTCGGCAATGTTTCTCCTGCATCTGAAGACCTGACTTATAATCCATCTACCAAAGAGATAATATGGAATGTTGGCAATATTCCAAAAGGCACTGGAATAACAGAAGCAGGACGGGAGGTATTTTTTCAAATTGCTTTTACTCCTTCGTCTTCTCAAGTTGGCACAGCTCCAGTTATTTTAAATGATACAGTTTTGACGGGGCATGATGATTTTGCTAATGTTGATGTTAGAGTCAATAAAGCAGCATTAAACACAAGACTTCCGAATGATACAGCTTTCCCTACAAACGGTGATAGAGTAGTGGATTAGAATTAAAAGAAATAAAAAAATATGAAAGAAAATACAGCAAAAAACAAAGACAATGATCTGATGGAAAAGATAGTTTCCCTTTGCAAGAGACGCGGGTTTATTTTCCCAGGATCTGAGATATATGGCGGATTGGCGGGAACTTATGACTATGGACCACTTGGTTCTTTGTTGAAAAAGAATATAGAAGATTCTTGGGTGAATTTTTTTATTAAAAATAGAGAAAATGTCTATTTGATAGATACTCCAATTTTGATGCATCCACGAGTGTGGGAAGCGTCAGGTCACGTAGAAAATTTTGTTGATCCGATTTCAAAATGTGGAGTATGTGGGCATAGTTTCAGAACTGATCAGATCGAAGACAAAGACAAATGCCCTGATTGTGGTGGTAAATTAACCAGTCCAAATAATTTTAATTTAATGCTTGAGACAAAAGTAGGTGCGTCAGAGGAAACTGCAATAAAAACGTATCTTCGTCCGGAAGAAGCTCAAAGTATGTTTGTTAATTTTAAAAATGTTTTACAATCACTATCTCCCAAGATTCCTTTTGGTATTGCCCAAATAGGTAAGGCGTTTAGAAATGAAATAACACCGAGAGATTTTACTTATAGATTACGAGAATTCGAAATTATGGAGTTTGAATATTTTATTCACCCAAATTCCCCTTGGGAATCTTACTTTGACAATTTTTTATTAGAGCAAAAAGAGTGGCTTTCGAGAATCGGTGTTGATACAACAAAACTTCATTCACTAGAGCATGGCGAAGACGGTAGGGCTCACTATAGTATAAAAACAGTAGATTTAGAATTTGAATATCCTTTTGGGACCAAAGAACTGACTGGTTTGTCACATAGGGGGGATTTTGACTTGAGGAGACATCAAGAATATTCTGGTGAAAAAATGGAAGTCTTGGATGAAGCTACAGGAGATAAGTTTATCCCTCATGTCATTGAGCCAACTGTAAGTGTTGATCGTGCGATCCTTGCACTTCTCTGTTCTTCTTACAGAGAAGAAGGTATCGGCGATGATGTTAGAGTTTATTTAAAATTGCCACCATCTATTGCTCCATACAAGGCTTGCGTTTCTCCACTTTTGAAAAATAAACCAGAACTCATTACTTATGCAAAAAATGTTTTTAAGGATTTGAAAAAAGAATTTGGATGGATTACATATGATGACAATGGCAACATTGGGAAACGTTACCGTAGGCAAGATGAGATAGGTACACCATTTTGTATTGTCATAGATTTTGATACTTTGACTGATGACACAGTGACTGTGCGAGATCGCGATACAGGAGAACAAGAAAGGGTAAAGGTAGCTGAACTTATTGGTTTTATAAAAGGCAAAATAAATTAATCACCACCCCCCCCGCCCCCTCCTCAACAAGGAGGGGGTAAAATCTATGAAAATTTTAAACAATATAAGTTCTTTACTGAACCGCAGAAAAGAATTAAGGAATAATGCAACTCCTCAGGAAATTTTACTTTGGGCGAAATTAAAAAATTCAAAACTTGGGTTTAAATTCAGAAGACAGCACAGTATTGGTGGCTATGTTGCTGATTTTTATTGTCCATCAAAAAGATTAATTATTGAAGTTGATGGTTCTCAGCATTTTGGAAAAGATAACGTAGAATATGATAAAATTCGAACAAATTATTTTACTGGACTAGATATAAAAGTTTTGCGCTTTGATAATGGCCAAATTAATTCAAATCTAAACGGTGTTTTGCAAAGTATTTTAAATGAATTAAATTCCTCTCCTCCTTGTGGAGGAGGAGTGCCCGAAGGGCGAGGTGGTGATTAAATAAATTTATGTTAATATTTCTCTATTATGAAATATACAAAAAAAGTTTTTAAAAATGGGCTTAGGGTTGTAACTGTACCGATGAAAGACAATCCGACTGTGACGGTTTTAGTGCTCGTAGAAGCAGGTTCTAAATATGAAACAAAAGAGATAAATGGTATATCGCACTTTTTGGAACATATGTGTTTTAAGGGAACAGTCAAAAGGCCAAAAGCTATTGATATCTCAAAAGAACTTGATGCCATCGGGAGTCAGTATAATGCTTTTACTGCTCAGGAATATACTGGATATTATGCAAAATCTGATGCCAAGCATTTTAAGAAAATTTTTGATGTGGTTTCTGATATTTATTTGAACTCTACTTTTCCGAGAATTGAAATGGAGAAAGAAAAGGGAGTAATCATTGAAGAGATAAATATGTATGAAGATTTACCGATGCGTCATGTGCAAGATTTAATGATGGAGCTTCTATACGGTGATCAGCCAGCAGGATGGAATATAGCAGGAGAAAAGAAAAATATCTTAAGCATGAAACGCGACAATTTTATTGCCTATAAAAAAGCTCATTATTTACCAGAAGCGACAGTGATTGTAGTATCAGGGCAGGTGACTGAAAAAAATGTAATGCAAGAAGTAAATAAAATTTTTGGGGCAATTCCACGTGGCAAAAAAGCAAAAAAAGCGAAGGTGATAGAAATACAAAACAAACCAAAAGTTTTGCTAAAATTTAAAGAGACCGATCAGACACATTTTGTGCTTGGAGTTCGTACATATGATTTATTTAGCAAGAAAAATATTGCACTTTCTGTGCTTGGTGGAATTTTAGGCGGAGGAATGAGTTCGAGACTTTTTCAAAAACTTCGTGAGGAAATGGGGGTAGGGTATTATGTTAGAGCATATGACGATGCTTTTACTGATCATGGATTTTTTCAAGTTTCATCTGGAGTAGACAATAAAAGAATAAATGAAGTTATTTTAGCAGTGCTCGAGGAGTGTAAAAAATTAAAAGAAAGTTTAGTAAGCGAAGAAGAGTTGAATAAGGTAAAAGAATACTTGATAGGCAATATGAAATTGTCCTTAGAGTCCAGTGATGATATATCTAGTTTTTATGGTGGGCAAGAACTTTTAAAACACGAAATTAAGAGTGTCGAACAAAAAGCAAAAGAAATACGAGAAGTAAGTGCAAAAGATATAAAAAAATTAGCCAATGAAATCTTTGTTGATGATAAGCTAAATCTAGCCTTGATTGGCCCTTTTAAGGAAAAAACTCAATTTTCAAAGGTGCTAAAATTCTAAGTTTTTAGTTTGTGTATTTTTGTGGTAATATATTTATATGTTTGGGAATAATAATACAAATTATTTATCTATATCTACAGGTACGATCTTGAGGGTTGCGCTTGTGGCTCTCGGTATTTATTTGCTTTGGGTTTTGAGAGATTTAGTTCTTGTCATTTTGACGGCTATCGTGATTTCATCATTCGTCGAATCAGCTGTTCCATATTTTAGAAAGATAAAAATTGGCAGAGTTTTTGCTGTAGTTATCGTTTACGTTATTGGTGTTCTTATCCTAGCTGGGTTATTTTATCTTTTTGCTCCACTTTTAATAACTGAAGTTTATAATTTTTCAACATTCTTATCCTCTTATATACCAGACAATCAGTTTCTTTCTTATTTCCAAAATGAAGCATTTTCTGGGGCAAAGGACATTGTCTCTAATCTTTCCCATAGTTTGTCTTTGACCACATTGCTTGCGACATCAAAAGCATTTATAACAAATCTTTCTGGAGGATTTTTTCAAACTGTTTCAGTTGCCTTTGGGAGTATCTTTAATTTTAGCTTGATTATAATTTTATCTTTTTATCTTTCAATTCAAGAAAAGGGGATAGAGAACTTTTTGAGGATTATAATTCCAAGAAAACAAGAAGAATACATAGTAGATCTATGGCAACGTTCGCGCAGGAAGATCGCTCTTTGGCTTAGGGGGCAACTTCTTTTGGGGGTTTTGATAACAATTCTCACATATTTAGTACTTTCATTGCTTGGCAATCAATATGCATTACTTTTAGCTATTATTGCGGGGATAATGGAGCTTGTTCCTTATGGTATTATAATTGCCTTAGTTCCTGCGATTTCTTTCACTTATCTTTCAGGAGGGATAACGGATGCTCTGTTGGTAGCTGGTGCTTATCTTATAATCCATCAATTTGAAGTATTTTTGTTTTCTCCTCTAGTTATTAGAAAAGTAGTAGGGCTTTCGCCAATAGTGGTGATTCTCGCGGCTGTGATCGGTTTTGAGCTTGGTGGAATATGGGGACTTGTCCTTGCTATTCCTGTGGCAGTATTTTTAATGGAATTGATTAGTGATATTGAAAAACACAAAGCTCTCTTTAGAACAAATAATGAACAACGATAAAAATTTCTACATTACCACTACTTTACCTTACGTGAATGCTCCACTTCACATGGGTCATGCGCTTGAATTCGTGCGTGCAGACACTATAGCTAGATATAAAAAACTTATTGGCTATGATGTGTATTTCAATACTGGCACTGACGAGCATGGAATGAAAATTTATGAAAAAGCTAAAGAGCAAAAAGTAGATGTACAAAAATTTGTAGACCAAGGATTTGAAACCTTTAAAGAACAGTTGAAAATGTTTGGAGTGAGTGATGATGTTCATTTTATTCGTACCACATATCCTCATCATGAAAAAGCAGCACAAGAGTTTTGGAAAAAGGTTGCAGACAATGGGTTCATTTATAAAAAGAATTATGAAGCGAAATATTGTGTAGGTTGTGAAAGTGAAAAAACAGATTCAGAATTGAATGATAAAGGAGAATGTGAACTCCATCCGGGTCGCCCAGTAGAATTAATAAAAGAAGAAAATTATTTTTTCAAATATTCAGCATTTTCTGATCGTCTTTTGGAATTTTATACTAAAAAGCCAAATTTTGTTGTTCCGGAGTTTCGTTTTAATGAAATAAAAAACTTTATAAAAAATGGTTTAAAAGATTTTTCTATTTCACGATTAAAATCAAAAATGCCTTGGGGTATACCTGTGCCAGGAGACGAAGACCATGTGATGTATGTTTGGTTTGATGCATTAGTAAATTATATTTCTACCCTTGCCTGGCCTTCCGAAGCCTTGGCGAAGGAGGCGGTGGTTGGCGTGTCTTTATTTGAAAAATATTGGATAAATGGAAACCCAACTCAATATTGTGGCAAGGACAATACTCGTTTTCAAGCTGCTATGTGGCAAGCCATGCTTATGGCAGCAGGTTTGCCAAATTCTCACCAAATCGTTGTAAATGGTTTTATAACAGCAGAGGGGGGAGTCAGGATGTCAAAGACCGTTGGAAACGTGGTTGATCCTCGAGATATTGTAAAAGAATACGGCACCGATGCGCTACGATATTTTCTACTTCGAGAAGTAAGCAGTTTTGAAGATAGTCCATTTACCATAGAAAGATTCAAAGATGCATACAATTCAGGTCTTGCAAATGGATTGGGGAATTTGGTTTCTCGAGTTATGACTATGGTTGTGAATTATGGAGTTAATTTAAGTGAGGAAGATTTAAAATTAGAATATTATAAACAATCAGTTGAAGAATTAGAAGCTTTTGATTTAAATAAATTTATAAATAAAATTTGGGGAGACTTAAGTAGTTTAGATGAGTATATTCAAAAAAATGAACCGTTTAAAAAAATTAAAATAAACAAAGAAGAAGCAGAGAAGGATTTACATTATTTATTATTTAATTTATACAAAGCAGCTTTAGCAATAGAGCCGGCGCTTCCTGAAACTTCTCAAAAAATTCAAGAATTAATAAAACAAAACAAAAAACCAGAAATGCCGTTGTTTTTGAGAAAAGAATGACACCGAGCATGACTTCTATAAATCCGATGCCAAAATATATTGACATACACGCACATATAAATTTCAAGATCTTTGAAGAAGATCATGATGCGGTTATTCGTAGAGCGCTCGATAACGATACTTGGTTTTTTAATATTGGTACTCAGGTAGATACTTCACGTGCTGCCATAAAACTTGCTCACAGATATGAAGAGGGAGTTTATGCAGTTGTCGGGCTACATCCTATTCATACAGATAAGTCATTTCATGATGCAAAGGAATTAGGAGACGAAGGAGAAGAATTTACTTCACGCGGTGAAGTCTTTGATAAAGATGTCTATAGAGAACTTTTGAAAGATAAAAAAATTGTAGCTCTCGGAGAATGTGGTTTGGATTATTTTCATATGGATTCAGAGTCTATTGAGAAACAAAAAACAGCTTTTGTTTCTCAGGTAGAACTAGCAAATGAAGTTGGCAAGCCACTCATGCTTCACATTAGAAATAACCCAACAGACAAAACTCGCAATGCCTATGCTGATGTGGCAGAAATTTTGAAAAATTATCCTAATGTAAAAGGGGTTTCACATTTTTTTGCTGGCAGCGTAAAAGACATGAAAAGGTTTGTTGATATGGGCATTTATGTTTCATTTGCAGGCCCTATAACATACAAACCAAGATTAGAGATCTGTGATTATGTAGGTGTGATAAAAGAAACTCCATTAAATATGATTCTGACTGATACTGATTCCCCGTATGTAGCACCAATGCCTTACAGAGGCAGGCGCAATGAACCATCTTATGTAAAAGAAATTGTAAAAAAGATTGCTCTGATAAAAAATATTCCCGAAGAAGAAGCCGCGAGAGCAATTGTGACTAACACCAAACGTCTTTTTGGAATATAATTTATATTTTTAGTAGTTGAGCGATATAATCAACGTCTTTATCCCCTCGACCCGAAAGGTTAACTATTATTATTTTGTCTTTATCTAGGATCGCATCACTGTCGGAGAAAAAAATTGTTCCTGAAAATGTACGGCTTTTAATGTCTCTGAATCAGTGACATATATGTTGTTTTTATCAACAACAATTAATTTGAAATCCTCTGGGTCGTCTGACCTTTTAATATATGCTACGCAAATTCCAGTGAATTTTTTAAGAGCTTCCTTGGGACCAATGCAATAAGCATCAATTTCTTCTCCATCACCTTGCATTGTGTTTTCTATGAACCCATAATTTATTGGATATTCATAGTCATATTTTGGGTGCTTGGACCCTAATGGTCTATCCATGGTGACTTCTATTTCTTTGTTTAAATATCTTGATATCATGTTTACAATAGTATCATCCTTAAGACTAGATGTTAATTTTTCGTTTATCGGAAGTTCGTGAAACTAGATAAGACATTATTATACTTAGCTTTTCGGAAAATCTCGTGGTAAAATGAAAGAGTGTTTGGCTTTAATCTAGATTTTACTGATATGAAAGTTATCCTTGGCTTGCTCGCTGGCGCAATTGCCTTTTTTGCTTATTTAGTCTATATAGTTTCTGTTATAAGAGGTAAGACAAAACCAAATAGGGCAAGCTGGTGGATTTGGTCTTTTATGGGCTTAGTTCTTGCTCTAAGTTACCAATTTTCTGGTGCTGAAAATACAATATGGGTCCCATATGTTGAATTTTTGGGTCCATTTCTAATTGCGATTTTATCAATAAAATATGGAGAAGGTGGTTTAAGCAATAAAACGGATATAATTTGTTTGCTTGGAGCTTTGGTGAGTATTATTCTTTGGATTATTTTTAATAATCCAGTTGTTGCGCTTATAACAAACTTGGCAAGCGATTCTTTTGCAATTTTTCCAACAATTAAAAAATCATTTTTACGTCCAGAAGGAGAAGATTTTTGGGCTTGGTTTGGTACAGGGATTGCAGATATGATCAATCTTTTTGCTGTTGAAAGATTTACTTTTGCTATATTAATTTATCCTGTTTATATGCTTATATCCGACATAATTATAGTTGGTATTCTTTTTGTAAAGAAAAAGAGTATAATAAAAGACATAGATTTTCTTATGAAACATGATTAGTTTATGGAACAAGAATCTAGAAAAATTTATATTGGAAAAAGCAAGTTGCACGGTAAAGGCCTTTTTGCCTCCAGGAACATTAAAAGAGGAGAGGTGATTTTTTTTGTTAAAGGAAAAAAGATAAAGTTTTTTATAACAGATGAGAAAAGGGCAAAAGTTGCTGGACTAAATTGGGTTGGTGTTGGTAAAAATGAATGGATAAATCCTGAAAAAGAATATAGTGTCTATTTTAATCATTCTTGTAATCCGAATTCAGCAATAAAAGGCAGAGTCACTGTGGTTGCTTTGCGTAATATAGAAAAAGAAGAAGAAATTACTTTTGACTATTCTACGACAGAAGGAGATATTTTTTGGTCAATGAAATGTCATTGTGAAGAGCCAAACTGTAGAAAAACAATAAGATCTATACAATTTTTACCGCTAAAAGTTTTTAAAAAATATAGTTTATAT
>JBAXPX010000003.1:0-46584 GCA_037132055.1 bacterium | reverse complement strand
CAACTACATATGTATTAACAGCATATGGAACAAGTGGAGGACAACAGACACAGTCGGTGACGGTATATGTAAATAATTATCAAAACAATTGTTTGATTTCTTATTTCAACGCAAGTCCGACTTCTGTTTACTCCGGCGGAACCTCAACCCTAAGTTGGAATACAAGCAACTGTACTTCAGTAAGTATTTCAAACCTCAACTACAATGTTCCAACTTCAGGATCACAAGTCGTATATCCTACTTATACAACTACATATGTATTAACAGCATATGGAACAAGTGGAGGACAACAGACACAGTCAGTGACGGTGTCCGTAAATTCATACGTTCCTCCAGCTCCAGTGTCTTGTGCTGTTACTGCCATTCCTACAAACGTTACAAAGAATAGCGCTACTCTTAATGGCTTTATAACAAATTCAAATTCAAATAGTATAAATGCATACTTTGAGTATGGATCAACGATGGACTTAGGGCTACAGACAGATTCTCGTTCTATAAGTGGTAGCACTTCGTTTAATGACATAATCTCTGGGCTTAGTTCAGAAACCGTTTATTATTTTAGACTAGTTGCTAATTGCCAGAATGGCATTTCACGAGGTTCTATAAAAGTATTTCAAACCTTAGCACCTGCCGCGAAGCCAGTTATAATCCAAGGCACTACGGTAGTTGGCACAAGTTCTCCAATAATGCTTAAGATTGAAAATAGATACGAAAGAGTAAAAATAGGAGATACTATCGACTATGTTGTAACTTACAAAAATATTGGAAGTAAAAAATTAACGCATCCTATAGTCCAAGTTGTACTTCCAGATGGTGTTGCGTTTTTGCAATCTTCACGTGGTACGTATTCAGAAAACAATAAAACTTTAAGTGTGCCGATAGAGGATTTAATTCCGCAAGCTGAAGGCACTATATATTTAGAAGCCCGCGTTGACTCGATACAATCAAATACTTCAGAAATAGTAACAACAGCTTTGCTTGTTTATACGAACTCTAAGGGAGCTCAGGAAAATGCTATGGCGTATGTTCTGAATAGCATTGGTGGTAACAATTCTCTTTCTGCCGCAGCATTTTTCTCAGGATTCTGGGGGATTGGGCTTATTGGATGGTTGTTAATCATTATAATTATTTTGTTATTGATACTTCTCTATAGGAGATATTTCTATCGAAGATCTGACACAGTAGTTACTGAAACATATACTAATACAAATCCTCACATATAACATTTAAAAACAAAACCCTCACAAAAATTGTGAGGGTTTTGTTTTTTTTGAGTTATTCTTTTGGTTCCAAATGAATTATTATACGGGCTACATTATCGATTTTTTGTTTAGCTAAATATTCAAATTTACTAGATTCCTCGTGTGCTTTTTCAAGTAATATATTTTTATCTGTATATGCATGGAAAGAAATAAAAATTTTATCATTAACTTTTCGGATTTCTATACTACGAGGTTCATAGATATTTTCTAGATTTTTTGCGACATTGTTTAATTTAGCTATTATTTCTTTTTCTTCTTTTTGTGAGATTTTTTCGCCTTTTGAAATGTCAGATTTAAGTGGTTCGATATGGGTTATTATTTCTACTTCGTTACCAAGTTCGTTTTTTAAAACATCTTCTAATTTAGTAGCAGTTTCATGGGCTTTTTCCATGGTTAATGATGCTTCCACCTCTAAATCAAAATTTATGAATGTTTTATTTTCTATTGAATGCACTGCTATGTCGTGTACTGAAAGATCTTGGCTATGGGCTAGTATTTGTATGTGTTCTACTATTGTTTCATTGTCTAGTGTTGTTGGGATTGTGTGAATGGTTATATCTGCGTTATTTATTTTTAATTTGATTTGTTCTTCGACGTTTTTTGTTATTTTTTTTACTTTTTCTAATGCAAGTTTTCTACTGATTTTTATTCCTAATTCTATAAACATAGATGATCCGACTATTCGAACACGAACCTTTGATACTCCCAGCACACCCTCTGTGTTGTTTGCTGTTTCTGTGACTATTTCCTCTAATCCTTCAGGTGCTGTGTCTATCAAAACATCAAAAGTTCTTTTACTTAATTTATAACCCGCATGTATCACAACTATGGCTACGACTAGGGCTGCTATAGTATCTGCTGCTGGAACTTTAAAATATGCACAAATAAGACCTATAAATACCGCACAAGAGCTCCAAATATCTGAACTAAAATGTAGTGCATCTGCCTCTAGGGCTTGACTATTGGTTTCTTTTGCGACTTTCATCAATGCTCTTGAACGAGATATGTCAACAAATATTGAAATCAATATAACTACAAAAGAATACCAAACAACATCCACTTCGACTTTTTCAAAAAAGAGTCTTTTTATTGCTTCATATATTATCCATCCAGATGTTATAAACAAAAGAGCTGATTCTATAAGAGCAGAGACACTTTCTATTTTTAGGTGGCCATAGTGATGTTTTTTATCGGCTGGTTTATCTCCGACTCTGACTGAAAAGAAAGTCAAAAGGGCAGCTCCTAAATCTAACAATGAATGAAGTGCTTCGGACAATATTCCTAAAGATCCAGTTATGATACCAACAACTCCTTTCATTAATGTAAGAAATAAGCTCCAAAATACAGAATTTAATGCGACAGCAACCTTTTTATTATTGATTTTCATATAGATATTTATCTTATCATAATAATGGATTAAATATAAATATTTTGGTACAATTTGTGTATATTTTATGAAAAAAACATTGAATAATCATAGTTATGTTTTAATTATGGCAGGTGGTTCGGGGACAAGACTTTTTCCGCGCTCTACTGATAAATTGCCAAAACAATTTCAAAAAATTATTGGTGAAAAAACTTTAATTGAGCAGACTTATGATAGGGTTAAAAAGACTGTTGATGATGATCATATTTACATATCTTCCAATCATAAATACTTAGATTTAATTAAGAAACATCTACCAAACATTCCAAATAAAAATTATATTACTGAGCCAGTTAAAAGAAATACTGGTCCTGCAATGGCGCTTGCCACATCTTTTATTTATGAAAAAGACAAAGATGCAATAATCGTAACAGTTTGTTCAGACCACTTAGTTGCAAAAGAAGATGATTATGTAACTAAAATATTGACAGGGATTGATGTTGTAAAAAACAACAGGGGACACATATTATGTATTGGTATAACTCCGACTTCTCCAAATACTGGTTATGGATATATAGAAAAGGGAAAAGAATTCTTAAAAAAAGATGATCACGTTGTTTATACAGCAAAAAGATTTGTAGAAAAACCCAACTTAGAATTAGCAAAAAAATATTTGGTATCAGGAAATTTCTTTTGGAATGCAGCATATTTTATTTGGGAGGCCAAGCATTTATTGGATGAGTTGAAAAAACAAAGCCCAAAAATGCACGGCGGTATAAAAAAAATAACTAAAGCAAAAAATAAAAAAGATTATCTAAAAGTGCTGGATAAGGAATTTTTTAAATTTGAAAATATTGCTATTGATTATCTGATAATGGAAAAAACTAAAAATCTTTTGGTTTTACCTGCTGATATTGGATGGTCAGATATAGGTAGTTGGGACGTTGTTGTTGATATGGTGGGTAGTCATTTGAAAGATAAAGATGGTAATTATGCTGAAGGTGCTGTTGTTAACATAGATACTAGAAATACAACCATTTTTTCTCATGATAAAAATAAAATTATTGCAACGGTTGGCTTGGATAATTTTATAATAATAACAACAGAAGATGCTACTGTTATAGTGCCAAAAGGTAGAAGTGAAGATGTTAAAAAAATTGTTGATGAATTAATTAATAAAAAAAGTATAAATATTTAAAATAAAATGTTACAAAATAAAAAAATTATTGCTTTTGATTTAGATGGGACATTGGCTGTCAGTAAGCGACCGATAACAGAAGAAATGGCACATCTCGTAGAAGATCTCGCAAAAAATAAAATTGTTGTGATTATTAGTGGTGGGACATTTAAGCAATTCAATACACAGTTTTTACCAGTATTTAGTAAAGATGGCTTTTCGTCATCTTTTGTTAAGAATTTAATATTACTACCGACTAGTGGTAGTCAAAGATACGAATATGATTTAGAAAAAAAAGAATGGGTTTTGACAGACATGGAACCATTTAAAGATGAGATAAAAGAAAAAGCAAAAAAGATACTGAAAGAAATAATTGAGTCTGGGTTGTATGACATACCAAAAAATCCAGTTGGAGAATATATAGAAGATAGACTAACACAACTATCTATATCTGCACTCGGACAAGAAGCTCCGATTGAACAAAAAAAACTCTGGGATCCAGATCAAAAGAAAAGACAAAAAATAAAAGTAATACTTGAAAGAGAATTGCCAGAAACAAGTATAATAATAGGAGGTACGACAACAATAGACATACTAACAAAGGGTTTTACAAAAGCGGTGGGTCTTTTAAGACTATTGGACAAGCTTGGTCTTAAAAAAGAAGATATGTTGTTTGTTGGTGATGCCATTTTTCCAGGAGGAAATGACTATTCAGCATATGAAGTAGGAATGGATACTGTTCAGGTAACTGGGCCGGAAGAAACAGCTCGACACATAAAAGGGTGGATTAGTTAAAATATGTTTTTTGTATTATAATATAGATATAACATGGAAAGTCTTAATATTTATCAAGAAGAAAGACCGTGGGGCAATTTTCGTCAATTTACTCACAATATCCCTTCAACGGTAAAAATAATAACCGTAAAACCAAACGAATCCCTAAGTTTGCAAAGTCACCAGAAACGCACAGAATTTTGGCGCGTTATTAAGGGTGAAGGAGTTGCGCACATAAATGGCAAAGATTATAATATAAAAGAAGGTGATGAGTACAAGATTCCAGTTCACGCCAAACACAGTTTAGCATCTGGAAATTTTGGCGTACAAGTGCTTGAGATTGCTACGGGAGATTTTGACGAAAATGATATTGTTCGTTATGAAGATAAGTATGGGAGAGTTTAAAAATGGCTAAGACTATTAAAAAAATAAAAAAGAAAATTGTTAAAAAAATTCTTAAGAAAAAGAAAGTTGTTAGTAAGCCAAAAATTAAAACCAAAATTAAACTAAAGCTTAAACCTAAAAAAATATCTAAACAAAAAAATAAAACAAAGAAAATTTTACCCAAAAAAAGCAGAAAGGTTTTCAAGAAAAAACTAAAAATAAAAAAAGTTCTTAAAAGACGAGACCACAAGCTTGAACGCTTTGTTGGTAACCCAATAATTTTTCCAGCAGGTGGTACGTATTGGGAATCAAGAGCTACATTTAATCCGACAGCTTTTATTAATGATGGCAAGGTGCATGTACTTTATCGAGCAGTTGGGTTGAATGATGTTTCTACAATAGGGTATGCATCAAGCAAAGATGGATATTATCTTTCTGGCAGAACATTTAAACCTGTTTTCACGCATAGAAATTTCCCGACAAAAAGTTCTGAGCCAGTTTTTTATAGTTCTGGTGGTGGATGGAATGGAGGAGCAGAAGATCCAAGAATCACAAAGATTGATGACATGTTGTATATGACTTACACTGCTTTTGATGGATGGGGTTCTGTACGCATAGGTCTGACTTCGATAAGTTTAAAAGATTTTATAAATAAACGTTGGAATTGGAGAAATCCAGTTTTGATTTCACCTCCAGGACAGATCCACAAAAATTGGGTAATTTTCCCCGAAAAAATAAATGGTAAATATGCCATACTGCACAGTCTTTCACCAGAAATTATGATTGAATATGTGAATGATATAAATTCTTTTAACGGAAAGAAATTTATAAATAGTATTCACCAAAATCATCCCAAATGGCATCTTCGTGAAAAGGGAATGCGTGGAGTTGGTGGAGCTCCGATAAAAACTAAACATGGTTGGCTTGTGTTTTATCATGCCATGGAAGCTCACGAAACACATCGTTATAAACTTTGGGCAATGATTCTTGATTTGAAAGACCCTACAAAAATTCTTTATCGTTCTAAAAAACCAATACTTGAACCAGATGCTTTTTATGAAAATGAGGGGCACAAAGCTGGCGTTATATATTCATGTGGGGCAGTTGTGAAAGATGGTATTTTATTTATATATTACGGAGGAGCAGATATGGTTTCTTGTGTTGCTACAGCAAATTTAGAGCTCTTTTTGAAGGAGCTTATGTCTGGCGGTATTACTAAATTAAAGAGAGGGAAGATTTAATATTAATATGTTTGTTGTTAAACGATCAGAGCAGAATCCATTTTTAATACCAAACAGAGACCACTACTGGGAAGAATTCGCAGCTTTTAATCTTTGCCCAATCAAGCATGGTAAAACTATATTTGGTTTATATCGTGCTATTTCTGCCGTAGATAAAATACGAGAACCGCATCAAGTATCTGTGATAGGCATTGCCAAAAGTAAAGATGGAATACATTTTTCGGACAGAGCGCAATTTATAGTCCCAAAAGAAGAATGGGAACAATATGGTTGCGAAGATCCAAGAGTAACTTATTTCGAAGGACAGTATTATACTTTTTATACTGCAATTTCTAAATATCCACTTGGTCCAGAGGGGATAAAAGTGGCAGTGGCAATTTCAAAAGATTTAAAAAAAGTTGATGATAGGCATTTCGTTACCCCATTTAATGCAAAAGCGATGACACTCTTTCCAGATAGAATTAATGGGAAAATCACAGTTATTTTTTCAGCACATACGGATTCGCCCCCAGCAAAAATGGTTATCGCGCAGGTTGATGAAATAAAAGAACTATGGTCACCAAAATTTTGGGAAAAATGGAATGAAAATATTGATGAACATGTTATCGATCCCCGTCGCAATCAGTACGATCATGTTGAAGTAGGAGCTCCGCCAATAAAAACAAAATATGGTTGGTTGCTTGTTTATTCACATATACAAAATTATTTCGAACATCCATCGGGAACTGACAGAATTTTTGGTATTGAGGCACTCTTGCTTGACCTTAAAGATCCAAAAAAAATAATAGGGAGAACTTCTGGTCCGATACTTGTGCCGGAAGAACCGTATGAATTACAAGGCTACATTTCTAATGTTATTTTCCCAACTGGTGCAATTTTAGAAAAAGATACTCTTACTATATATTATGGAGCTGCAGATACTACTGCTTGTTGTGCGCATGTTAGTTTGACGGATTTAATATGCACCATGCATCCAAATTTTTCTGAGCGTTGGAAATTTAAAAGATATACAAAAAACCCTATTATTTCTCCCAAAGGAGAGCATTCTTGGGAATCAAAAGCAACATTTAACCCAGCAGCTATTTACTTGAATGGTAAAACGCACATTCTTTATCGTACTTTATCGAATGACAATACGTCATTCATGGGTTATGCGGCTACAAAAAATGGTTTTGATATCATAGAACGCATGGCAGATCCTATTTATGTTCCACGTGAAGAATTTGAAAATAAAAAAATAGACAATGCAAATTCTGGATGTGAAGATCCTAGATTAACAAAAATTGGTAAAAATATTTATGTATGCTACACAGCTTTTGATGGAATTGGTCCTCCTAGGGTCGCAATATCATCTATAACAGAAAAAGATTTCTTGGCTCATATTTGGAAATGGGAAAAACCGGTACTTATAACCCCAGCTGGCTTTGACGACAAGGACACTTGTCTTTTCCCAGAAAAATTACCAGGAGGGTATCCTATATTACATAGAGTTGGCAATGAAATATGTGGAGATTATTTCAAAACTCTTGATTTTAATAACGAAGCAGTTAAAAAGTGCATAAGGATTATAGGTCCTAGGTTTAACTGTTGGGATAGTTCAAAGGTTGGAATAGCTGCTCCTCCTATAAAAACCAGATATGGCTGGCTTTTGCTTTATCATGGTGTTTCTAGGAGTCACAATACTTATAGGGTTGGGGCATTATTGCTCGATCTCAAAGATCCAGCGATAGTCCTTGCTCGTTCTACTGATCCTATTTTTGAGCCAGAGGAACAATATGAAAAAATTGGTATTGTAAATAATGTAGTATTTCCATGTGGTATGGTATTAAAAAATAAACTCCTTTATATTTATTATGGAGGAGCAGATACTGTAACTGGAGTCGCTACTATGGAAATTGATATTTTAGTAAAGGCACTTGTTCGTGGAATGAAATTATAATTATATTTAATAGTTTATTTTATTACTAAGGTGGTTTAATCATAAAAAATGAAAATAAATTTTCAAGGAAAAAATATAGAGATAACAGAGGCGTTGCATGATTATGTAGTAAAAAGAGTGACAAATTTAGGGAAATTATTGACTGAAATAGAAGAAAAAGATGGAGAAATAATTGTTCTTTTTAGTTTGTCTAAAACAACTCATCACCATAAGGGTGGGGAAGTATTTCACGCTGATTGTTCGATAAACATCGAAGGAAAGAAATTTTATGCAAGTGTAAATAGACAAGATTTGTATGAAGCGATAGATGCAGTAAAAGAGAATCTTTTCAATGAAATTAGTAAAAATAAAGATAAAAAAATATCACTATTTCATCGAGGTGCTCGCAAAATAAAAAATAGTCTAAAAGGTCTCACGAATTGGAAGAAGTAATTCTAAAATGGCACAAAGTGCTATAACAAAAAATTGCCAGAACTGTCCCGATTTCCTTTAGGAAATCGAGGATCCACGGCCCGACTAAAGTCGTGGTCGGGATAAAAAAGACATGGAATATAAACCACAAAATGTAATATGTCAGAATTGTCAGGTTCAATTCATCATAAAATCCGAGGATTTTAATTTTTATGAAAAGATAAAAGTTCCTCCACCGACTTTTTGTCCAGAATGCAGATTGCAAAGAAAATTAGCATGGAGGAATGAAAGAACTTTATATAGAAGAAAATGTGATGGAGTTGGACATGAAGAAATGCTCATTTCAATGTTTCCTTCACAATTTAAAACTCCAGTTTACGATCAAAAATATTGGCATGGAGATGATTGGGATGCCATGGAGTTTGGTGTTGATTTTGATTTTTCAGAGAATTTCTTTAAACAAGTTGATAAACTCATTTTGTCTGTACCAACTCCAGCATTAGTAAATATAAAAGATGTTAAAAGTGATTATTGTAATTTTACTTACCAAACCAAAAATTGTTATTTAAATTTTGCTAGTGATTTAAATGAAGATTCTGCTTATCTTTATCATTCCATTGAAAATAGGAATTGTTTTGACATGCTTGGTTCTCGTAAAAATGAAAATTGCTTTCAGTTAATTGATTGTGAGAGATGTTACGAAAGTGATAATTTGATGCTCTCGGAAGAATGCATAAACTCTAAATATTGTTACGATTGTCGAAATTGTCAGAATTGTATTGGTTGTGTGGGCTTAAGAAATGCCAGATATTTTATTTTAAATAAGCAGTATTCTCAAGAAGAATTTTTGATTAAATTAAATGATTTAAAATTGGAAACACTAAAGGGGAGTAATGAGTTCAAGGAAGAATTTTCAAAATTATTGAAAAAACATCCTAGAAAATTTTCTAATTCAAGACACACTGTAAAATCTATCGGAGATTATTTGAGTCATGTTAAAGTTTGCAATGATTGTTTTGATGTTGAAGGACCAGCTGAAGATTTACGTTTTGTGGTTTATGGAGTTACTAATATAAAAAATGTTTATGATGGTTATGCCATAGGAATGAATATAGAGAATAGTTATGATCTTTTTGATGCTGGAGACAACATGTCTGATGTTGCTTTCTCTGGCAATCTTTGGAATAGCTTTATTTGTCGCTATTGTTATTTTATTAAAAATTGTTCTGACTGTTTTGGCTGTGTCGGTTTAATAAATAAAAAATACTGCATCCTAAACAAACAATATGAGAAGGAAGAATACGAAGAATTGGTACCAAAAATCATCAAACATATGAACGATATGCCCTACATAGATGCTAAAGGAAGAGTATACAAATACGGAGAGTTTTTTCCGTCAGAATTAAGTCCATTCTGTTACAACGAAACAATAGCTCAGGAATACTTTCCTTTAACCAAAGAAAAAGCGATAGAGCAAGGATATAAATGGAAAGAAAGAGAAGAAAGAAATTATCAAATAGATATTAAAAATGAAGATATTCCTGATAATATCAAAGAAGTAGATAAATCTATCATAGGAAAAGTCATAGAATGTGAGCATAAAGGCACTTGTAATGAACAATGTACCGAAGCCTTCAAAATCATTGAAAGCGAACTTCAATTCTACCTGAGAATGAATTTACCCCTACCCAGACTCTGTCCTAACTGTAGACACTATCAAAGACTGGCACAAAGAAATCCTTTAAAACTCTGGCATAGACAATGTATGTGTAAAAAAGAAAATCACGAACATAATGGAAAATGTGAAGTGGAATTTGAAACTAGTTACGCTCCAGAAAGACCAGAGATTATATATTGCGAAAGGTGTTATCAGCAGGAAGTGTATTAGTCTTTGTATTCTATTTCTTTTCCTCCTTCAGGAATGATTTTTAAAATTTTAAATTTACCATTTTCTAATTTTGCGTCAGTGATGATAATTCTTTTGCTGTTTTTGAAAAAGAAAGTTCGAGGCCATGTAGCATAAGCGCGAAATTTATTATAGTTTTTTATTGGATCATTGTTAAAATCGATAAATCCATCTTCCTTTTTAATTTTTTTACAATGAGTTGCTTGTGATTCGTCTTGAGAAATAGAGTCTATCTTGCCCTCAATAAATTCTGGTAAAATTTTTACCAATAATTCTCCCCCAATTTTTATCAAACGAGCTCGTAGCTCAGAAGCTTTTTCATCAAGTAATATTTTTACTTTTTCTTGAGCGATAATCGGACCAGAATCCATTTTATATTCCATTTTCTGAATTGAAATTCCAGTTTCTTCGTCTCCATTTAAAATAGCGGACTCAACGGGGGAAGCTCCGCGATATTTTGGAAGTAAAGAATAATGGATATTTATGGAGCCAAGTTTTGGCAGATTTAATAATTCTTCCGGCATTATTTTTCCGTATGCGACGACAATAGATAAGTCGGGACAGATATTATTTTTCTCAACGCGCAAATCTTCTACTAAAGATTTGCTATGTCCGGCGCCGTCGCGCCTCCCAATGTTTCGAAAAACAATATCTGTCCCTTCTTTTAAGCTATCAGGCTGAATGTATGGAATATTGTTTTCTATTGCCCAGACTTTTACAGGTGGGGGAGCAATAATCATTTTGCGTCCTTGGGGTCGATCGGGAGCAGTAACAATAAGTGATGGTATGTAGCCATTTTCTTTTAATACTTCCAAAGTATCATGGGCAACATCTGGTGTTCCCCAAAAAACAAAATTTAAATTTTTTGACATTTGATTTACTATTTAGGTAATTCCTCTACTACGTCTTTTGCATGATCGATAAACAAAATTCCTTTCAGATGATCTGTCTCGTGTTGGAAAATTTGGGCAAGAAGTCCCGAGGCGCCCCTAGTAAACTTTTTGCCATTTTCATCATATGCTGTAACTGTGGCCTTTTTTGATCTGAAAGTTTTACCATATAACCATCTTACCGAAAGACACCCTTCTGGCAACCACTCTTTTTCTTTTGAAAGTTTAGAAATTTTTGGGTTTATGAATATTAAGTCATTTGGTATGTTTTTATTTGGAATTTTACTAAGACCTTCTTCTTTCAAAAAATCTTTATGAAAAATTTTTCCAGAAACTATAAATATACTGAAAGGGTATCCTATTTGTGGAGCAGCTATCGCTACGCCGTCGTCTTGGCTTTTCAAAGCAGAGGACATTTCTTTTATTATTTTTTGTATTTTAGGAGTTTTTATATCACTTAAACTGACATCTTTGACTATTTGCCTTAAGACCCCTTCTTCTTTTTGAAGAATTTTTTTCATTTTTTCTTATTTAACTTCTTTTAAATATTCTAAAAGATCTGGAAGTTTTATTGTTTCTTGAGATCTGTTTGACATATTTCGTACTATCACGGAATCATTCAATGCTTCTTTTAATCCAAATATTAAGACAAAAGGAATAGCGAGTTTTTCAGCTATTGCAAGCTGGGAACCCAGACTATCTTTTGAAAGTGCTTGAGCTATTGGAATATGTGCTTTGCGCAAAATTTCAATTATAGCTAAACTTTTTAATTTTGCTTCTGCTCCAAGCTGAATAAAATATATTTTTGGTTTTTTTATTATTCTTGGGGAAAGTTTTTTGTACCAAGGGCTTGCTACAATACGGTCCACTCCTATGGAAAATCCAACTGCTGGCACCTCTTTTTTACTTCCTAGCTGACGTGCTAGATAATCATAACGTCCACCACCTGCTATTGTTAAGGGAGTTCCATCTTCTCCTCCAGCTTCTTCTATTACTTCAAAGACTGTACGAGTATAATAAGAGAGCCCTCTAACTAAATTTTTATTTATACTATACGGAATATTCATTTCTTCAAGATATTCCAATACTTCTTTGAAGTGTTTTTTGCAAGAAGGGCATAGAAAACTTACTGAATCTGGAGCATTTTCATTTATTTCTTTTGTTTTAATATCTTTAGAATCTAATATACGAAGTGGATTTGTTTTTAAACGTTCACGATCTGTAGCAGGAAGGGCTCCAATGTGTTTTTTATAATAACTTGTGAGTTCTTTTAAATACGCACCTCGGCATTCTTTGTCACCAATAGAATTGATAGAAATCGAAAGGTTTGTGGCTCCTGCTTCTTCTAAAATACTCATTCCGACTTTTATTACAAGAGCATCCATGATACTCTTGTCGCTTCCCAGTGAATCTAGATCAAATTGGAAAAATTGTCGATATCTTCCACGTTGTGGATTGTCATGACGGAAAGTCGGGCCATATTGGTAGAACATCACAGGTTGTGGCATCGTCTGCATGCCGTGTTCTATATAAGCACGCATAAGTGAAGCAGTATGTTCTGGTCGTAGCGCCAAATGATCGCCACCTTTTGTCTTTAGGGTGTACATTTCTTTATCTATAATGTCTGTACCTTCGCCGATTCCTGAAGTGAAAACTTTTTCATGTTCAAGCATTGGCGTATCTATGGGTTTGAATCCATAATACACAGCAACCTCTTGGGCCTTTTCAAAAAATCCTTGAAAACTGTAAAATTCTTCATTCATAATGTCTCGCATTCCTTTTGGAGAGGATAGGTCTTTTGTTTTAGAACTGTCTTTTGTGTGTGTTTTTTGTTTACTCATATTTTTATTCAGATTGTTTATAATTACCAGGGAATATGTCAATTTTCGATATTGGCAATAATCGCAAAAAAGCTTTTCCCACCATTAAATTTCTTGGTACTGCTCCCCAAGATCTAGAGTCAGCGCTAGCAGGTCTGTTGTCACCCATAACAAAATATTCGTTATTTTTAAGTTCAAAATGGGTAGAGCTATCAGAGATATTTTTTACAAAAGGCTGATCGAGTTTAAAACCATTTGGATATTCCTTATTTATTATCGTAACTTCATTTCCTTTTATGTCTACTGTTTCATTTGGGAGACCTATCACTCTCTTTATAAAAAACTTTTTTTGATCATTTGGATAACGAAAAATGACTACGTCGTCTCTTTTAGGATTACCTAATCTATAAGACAATTCATCTACGATAAGGTATTGTCCATTTTCGAAGGTTGGAACCATTGAAGACCCTGAAACAATGAATGGTTGAGCGATAAAAATACGGATGGGCACTACGACAGCTATTGCAATAATTGCGAAGCGCACCAATTCCCAAAACGATTGCCACTTAGTTTTTTGTTGTTCCATCCGTGTATTTTATCATATATATTAGTTGACACAATGGGGTGTTTTGTATTATGGTTAAAAACTTTGTTCCTAACTTTTATCTATGTTATTATCTTAATTATGAAATTAGTTGTTGGTTTAGGAAATCCAGGAAACGAATATGAGGGAACGAGGCACAATACTGGGCGTATGATGGTTTTTTTGGTTCAAGATAAAATTGATTCAAAATTAAAAATTAAATTTATAACGCCAGATACTTTTATGAACAATTCTGGCAAAGCTGTTGTTCCTTTTATAAAAAATAAAAAAGACTTAAAAGATCTGGTGGTGATTTATGACGATGTTGATTTGCCGATTGGTAAGATGAAAATCTCATATGACAGAAGTTCTGGCGGACACAATGGTTTGGAGTCAATAATCAAAAAATTAAAATCTCGTGAGTTTGTGCGTATTAGGGTAGGTATTGCACCATCAACTCCATCGGGTAAATTAAAAAAACCAAAAGGGGAGGAAGCGATGTTGAAGTTTCTACTGGGTAAATACAAAGAACCTGAATTAAAAGAACTCAAAAAATTATCAAAAAAAATAGCCGAAGCACTTGAAATAATATTTACTGAAGGAAAAGACAAAGCGATGTCTTTGTATAATTAAATTATATTTCCTTCACTCCTTCGATGATAATACTTTTTTCGCCATTGCGAAGAGAGACTTTGCCTGTGAGGGCGATACATTTTTCAGGCACAAAAATTTCAATTGAATTTTTAAAAACACTTGGAAAAACGACTGCTTCAATAGAATCAGTTAAATCTGAAATTTTTAAAAACGCCATTCGTTCATTGTTTTTTGTTATCACTTGTCTCACTGTTTCTATGATACCTCCTATGGTTATAGGCATTCCATTTCCTATTTCTTCTTTTATTTTTTTTATATTCATATCTCGTTTTTCTAATTTATCTTTTATCCGATCAAGCGGATGTCCTGAAATATAAAGTCCCAACAACTCTTTTTCCCAAAGTAATTTATTTGCTTGTGTTGCATTTTCACCTGATTTTAATTTAAATGACGTTCCTTGTGTTTCAGGCATTCCGCCAAAAAGAGAAACTTGGTTTTGTGCTTGTTTCCCTGCTTCTTTATTATAAGCGAGCATATCCTCAAGATTTGAAAGGAGTATTCCACGATCACCGAATTCATCCATGGCTCCAGATTTTATCATAGCTTCCATAGATTTTTTATTTAAATTTTTATGTTTAATTCGATCAAGAAAATCAGAGATTGATTTGTATTTCCCATCTTTTTTTCTTTCAGCAATAATTGCATCAGAAATATCGGTTCCTAAATTTTTAATAGTATAAAATCCAAAACGAATTTTTTCAGATTTCATAGTTGTGAAGGACCGTCCTTCACAGGGGGAAGTTTGTGAAGGACGGTCCTTCACAGAAGTTCTTATTACAGTAAATCCACCGAAACTCTCATTTATATTTGGCGGGAGGACAGGAATATTCATTTTTTTACATTCATCTATAATCTCAGCTATTTTTTCTACATCACCGGATTCGGCAGTGAGGATGGCGGTCATATATTCTACTGGATAGTGTGCTTTCATGTATGCAGTTTGATATGCGACACGACCATAACTTGCTGCATGAGCCTTGTTGAAACCATATGCTTGGAATGGCTCAAAAAGTTTCCAAAGTTTCTCAGCAAATTCTGGAGTTTGGCCGTTCTCAATAATTCCTTTTGTAAACTTTTTGTATTGAGCTGCCATTTCTGCTGGAATTTTTTTACCGACAGCTTTTCGGAATTTATCTGCTTCCTCCCAGTTATATCCAGCCATTTCAAGTGCACAGAAAAGCAAGTCATCTTGGTAAACAATGAGTCCATAAGATTCACTTAAAAACTTTTTCATTCGCGGGTCTAAATATTTTACAAGTTTTGGATTGTGTTTTCGTTTTATGTATTCCGGTATTGATTCCATAGGTCCTGGGCGATATAGAGCAACCATGGCATTGATATCATGGATTGAAGTTGGTTTTAGTTCTTTTAAATATCGTGTCATCCCTGAACCATTTAACTGGAAAAGTCCTTCGGTTTGTCCGCTTGCTAAGAGCGCAAAAGTTTTCTTGTCATCGAGGGGTATACGTTCAAGATCAATATCTATGTCATAAAATTTCTTGACTAAACTCACGGCATCTCCCAATATTGCCAAGTTTCTGATTCCCAAAAAGTCAAACTTCAAAAGGCCGGCATCCTCAATACTGTACATATCATATTGTGTTATTATTTTTCCTCCTTTTGGGTCAAACTGAGTAGGGGTGTATTCATATAAAGGTTTTGGTGAAATAACAACTCCAGCTGCGTGTACAGAAATATGTCGCACGCAACCTTCTAATTTTTTTGCGAGGTCTATTATTTCTTTGGTATCTTTTTCATTTTCATACGCTTCTTTTAACTCTGATACGATTTCCATCGCATGATCTATGGTCATTGGCATACCTTGAGAACCCATAGGTATCATTTTTGAAATACGATCGCCAATAGTATATGGATAAGCGAGAGCACGAGCAACATCTCGCACTGCTCCACGAGCCATCATGGTACCAAAGGTTCCTATTTGTGCTACCTTATCTTCTCCGTATTTTTGTTTCGTATATTCAATCATTTCATCGCGTCTATTGTCGGCGTAGTCCATGTCTATATCGGGCGCCGACGGACGATATGGGTTTAAAAATCTTTCAAATGGAAGTTTGTATTCTATTGGATTTACGTTTGTGATACCAAGCAAATAAGTTACCATAGAACCGGCTACTGATCCTCTGATGGTTGTTAAAATATTGTGTTCTTTTGCGAAGTGAAGTAAATCTCCGACTACTAGAAAATATGGAGCATAACCTTTATTGAAAATTATGGCGAGTTCGTATTCTACTCGTTCTTTGATTTCAGGCGTTTCTTTTAAGTCGAGTCTTTTAAATCCTGCATATACAAGATCACGCATTTTTTCATCATATGTTTTTCCTTCTTCTATTTGGTAGTTTGGGAATACCCATCTACCTAGGTCTATTTCAACATTGCACAGCTCTGCTACTTTTAAAGTATTTGTAACGGCTTCCGGTATATCTTTAAAAAACTCGAGAGCTTCTTTTTCAGTAATAAAATGATAACTATCTTTTCCAAAAGAAAACCTATCTTCATCTTTGATGTCTGAATTTGTCTGGATTGCGAGTAGCGTTTCATGCGCTTTTGCGTCCTCTTTGTGAGGGTAATGAGAATCAAAAGTTGCTACTAGAGGAATATTAAATTTTGCACTCATTTTTTTTAGACCAACGCGCGCTTTATTGTATTCAGGGAAAGAGCTACTTTCCTTCATAATTTCCAAAAAATAATTTTCTTTTCCAAATATTTCTTGATATTCTTTAATTATCAATTCTCCCTTTTCTTCGTTTCCACTGATAAGAGCTTCTGACAATTCTCCACCAGGACAACCAGAAAGAGCAATTATTCCACTAGAATATTTTCGAAGTATTTCTTTATCCATCCTAGGCTTATAGTAGTATCCCTCTAAGTTTGATAGGGTAACAAGCTGAATTAAATTTTTATACCCCTCATTATTTTTTGCAAGGAGTGTTAAGTGATATCGTTTATTGTCTATTCCAGTTTCTTTATCTAATCTTCCTCTCTCGGCAATATATGCCTCAACCCCAATGATTGGTTTGATTCCTTCCTTTTTTGCTAATTTATAAAATTCAATCGTACCATACATATTGCCGTGATCTGTGATAGCAATTGCCGGCATTTTGTATTTTTTAGCGAGTGCCACTAAATCTTCAATCTTAGAAAGCCCATCGAGGAGGGAATAATGCGAGTGGGTATGAAGATGGACGAATTTTGCTGTTTCTTTTTCCATTGTTTTTATAATAACATAAATTTCTTTTGTTTGAAAAAAATTGACAACTTTATGATAAAGATGTAAATTATAAGTAAGTTTTTTAGTACTTTGAAATAGAGATTTTGATTGTATTGTTTGGTCTATTGAGTTTCCTAATTTAGGAGATTCTATAGACCAAATAGTATTAATTAAAAAACTAAACCATGAAAAATGTACCACATAAAATTGAAAAACCTGACTACATCGTTGAACTTTTCATTACAAAAATTGGGGAAGAAAGAGAAGAACCAGTTGTCAGTGAAGAAATTGTACAAATCAACATTCCTAATTCTTGGGAAGTTGCAAAATTAAACGAAGGGGAAAATGATCGCCGGGGAAGTAATATTTATTTTAAAGAAGCAGTTATTGAATTTTTGTTCAAAAATACCAGTATTTACGGTAATTTTATTAAGGACGAATCGTTCTTCCAAGCATATTTTGAGATGAATCCAAATGAAAGAGTAGCGGTGGAAAAGTTTTTTCAAAATGTGCTCAAGGCAAGACAATAGTAATAAGCTAACAAACAAAAAGGCGATTCAGCGAATCGTCTTTTTTTATTTTAAATTTGAAATCAAATAAGTGGCGATAATCGCGGCAGTTTCACCACGTAGGGTAAGAGGTCCAAGAGAAGCAATTTTAAAATTTAGATTTTTTGCTTCTGCAATTTCTCTTTCTGTCCATCCACCTTCAGGGCCGATGAAAATATTATATGTTCGTGGAGAGTTGTCTTCTAAAATGCACGAAAATTCCTTGCTAGGAATTTTCTCTGTCCGGCTCCGTCGAGCCTCCCAAGGCATTTTATAAAACAACTCTCCGCTCCCATCAAATAATATGTTTGTATTATTTTTTTCAGAAAGTTCTAGACTTTCTTTATAACTAATTGGTTCTAAAATTTCTGGAATATTTATCCGGCCAGATTGTTCACTAGCTTCCTTGGCTATTTTTCGCAAGCGCTCTATGTTTAGGCCGGTTTTTATTGTTCGTTCTGAAATAATTGGAACTATTTTCGATACTCCGCATTCGGTTGTTTTTTGCACTACTAATTCAAAATTTTCTTTTTTCAACACAGCACAAAAGAGGTGAACCTTTTTTGTGCTGTGTTGCCCTTCGTAATCTTTATGAAGAAGGGAAGTAATTTTTACCAGAACTTTATCTTTTTTAATTTCTACAATATCAACTATGGTTGATATGCTTTTCCCGTCGCATAATTCAATAGCTTCTCCGACCTTGAGTCTCAAAACATTCTTTATTTGATTAACTATTTCTTTGTCTTTAATTTCTAACTCTTTTTTAGACAGGTCAAAATTACCTATAAATCTGTGTATTTTCATATTTTGATTCTAGCACATTTTTTATAGATTTTTGATATAATAAAGATATTAAAATTTATTAAATATATTAAATTATGGATAAAAAAATTCGTGTAGCAATAAATGGTTTTGGACGTATTGGAAGGGCATTTTTGAAGGTTTCATGGGAAAAGCCCGAAATAGAGATTGTGGCAGTAAATGATTTAGGCTCGATTGAAAGCTTGGCATATTTGCTTCGCCACGATACTGTCTATCGAAACTGGAATCATCAAGTAGAAATTTCAGGAAATGATTTAATGATTGACGGAAAAAAAGTAAAATTTATTTCGGAAAAGGACACTACAAAACTTCCTTGGAAAGATTTAGGGATTGATGTTGTTGTCGAATCAACGGGTTTATTTACCTCGTATGACAAAGCAAAATTCCATCTTGATCAAGGTACCAAGAAAGTTGTCATTAGTGCACCTTCCAAGGGAGGAGATGGAAGTACGCACGGAGAAACGATACTTCTAGGAGTGAATGAAGAGAAATTTGGCACTACTGATATTACCTCAAATGCATCTTGTACTACAAATGCAGCTAGTCCTTTAATTTCAATTTTGCACGAAGCTCTTGGAATCGAAAAAGCAATTTTAAATACAGTGCATGGGTATACCGCATCTCAAGCGCTTGTGGATGGTCCAAGTAAAAAAGATTTGAGAGAAGGCAGAGCAGCTGCGCAAAACATAGTGCCGAGCTCAACTGGGGCTGCGATTGCAGTGACGGAAGCCTTTCCGGAATTAAAAGGATTGTTTGATGGAATTTCTATTCGAGTGCCAGTACCAGCAGGATCGATTGTGGATGTTACTTTTATCGCAAAGAGAAATACTACAAAAGAAGAGGTAAATGAAATTTTAACAAAAGCATCAAATGATCCACGTTGGAAAAATATTTTTACCGTTACCAACGAGCCTCTTGTATCTTCCGATATTCTTGGCAACTCTCATGCCTCGATTGCAGATCTTGAAATGACGAGGGTTGTCGGAGGGAATCTTGTGAAAGTGCTTGGCTGGTATGACAACGAAATGGGGTATACGTACACATTAGTAGACCATGTTATTAAAACAGGGAAGACGATAAAATAATATGAAAAAACTTATTATCGTAATAGTTATTTTAGTCTTCGTATACTTAGCTTTCTGTTTAGTTTTTGATAGTTTTATTGTTGGATATAAGAATAATCATTTTATCGTATATAAATATACTTGTGCTGATGTCTGTCCCCAACAGGGTTACTGGTATAAAAGATATTATGGAAATATTTCTTATCAACAATGTATTTCTTTGGGAGGAGAACCAGCATTAGTTGGCTTTCTTAATAAGAATAATCCCATTGGTGGTTATGATGGATGTAAGGTAAAATAAATTTATGAAAATATATATAGGAAGTGATCATACAGGATTTGAATTAAAAGAAAAAATCAAAAAATATTTAAGTGATTTAGGTCTTGGATATGAGCTAGAAGATAAAGGTGCTTTTACTTATAATAAAGATGACGATTATCCGGATTTTATTCGGCCTGTAGCTGAAGCAGTGACAAGTGAAAAAGAAAGTTTTGGGATAATTTTAGGTGGATCAGGGCAAGGAGAAGCAATGTGTGCTAATAAAACAAAAGGAATTCGTGCAGCTGTTTTTTATGGGCAAAAAGAAGCATTGGGAGAAGTAGATATAAGTGGAAAGAAAAGTTCTGACACTTTTGAAATAGTAGAACTTGAAAGGGAACACAATAATGCAAACATACTTTCTATTGGAGTGCGTTTTGTGACTGAAGACGAAGCAAAATTTGCCTGTGAATTATTTTTAAGAACAAAATTTTCTGGAGAAGAAAGACACATTAGAAGAATAAATAAAATCGAATAAAATGATTGATATTATTCCGGCAATTTTACCCAAAAATTATGAAGATATGAAAAACAAGATTGCTCTTGTGCGGGGAATTGTTCCGGTCGTGCAGATTGATCTTTGTGATGGTTTATATGTATCTTCAAAAACTTGGCCCTTTTCTACTGGTGGTGGAAATGATGATAATTTTTTGAAAATTATAAATGAAGAAGAGGGAATGCCATTTTGGCAAGATATCGATTTCGAGCTTGATTTAATGGTTGCAGATGCAGTTTCTAATTTTGATCTTTACACGAAATTAAGTCCAAAAAGAATTATTTTTCATATTGAAGCAGTTGGAAACTTGGATGAATTTAAAGATTTTCTAGAAGGAATGGATGTATATATTCGAGATTCAATAGAAATAGGAATTGCCATAAACATTGCAACACCAGTTGAAAAAATTTTTCCTTTTGTAAATTATATTGATTTTGTACAAACTATGGGGATAGATGAAATTGGCTATCAAGGACAAGAATTTGATGAAAAAGATTTAATTCACATAAAAACTTTAAAAGAAAAGTATTCAGATCTTATTATTTCTGTTGATGGAGGAGTGAATTTTGAAACTGCGCCCGCGCTCGCGAGCGCGGGCGCTTCTCGCCTTATCGTTGGTTCTGTGATTTTCAAATCTGAAAACATCCGGGAGACTATCAGTGAATTAGAAAACTTGGTATAATTGTATTAATGGCATTTTTGTCAGAAAAGAAAACAAAAGAATTGGAATTGAAAGCAAATGACATTCGTCAAAGTATTGTCGAGATGCTAGTCGAAGCAGGGAGTGGCCATACTGCAGGACCACTAGGCATGGCAGATATTTTTACACTTTTTTATTTTCACGTTTTACGTCACGATCCTAAGAATCCGACATGGGAAGATCGTGATAGATTAGTCCTTTCTAATGGACATATCTGTCCAGTACTATATGCTGCCATGGCACATTCTGGATATTTTCCAATTGAAGAACTAAAAACTTTAAGAAAATTTGGTACTCGTCTCCAAGGTCATCCGCATAGAGAATACTTATCTTATGTAGAAAATTCTTCAGGTCCACTTGGGGAAGGGCTTTCTCAGGCAGTAGGGATGGCGCTTGCTGACAAGATGGATGCTCGTTCTCTAGGTGGGGATAATAAAAATTCTGATAGATATATATATTGTTTCTTGGGGGATGGAGAGCTTGATGAAGGAAATAATTGGGAGGCTTTTATGTTTGCTGGTAAAAACAAACTAGGGAATTTAATAGCGGTTATTGATAGAAATAATATCCAAATAGATGGTATTACAGAAAAAATAATGCCACTTGAGCCACTCGGGGATAAGCTTAGGTCCTTTAATTGGAATGTGATAGATGTCTATGGTCACGATTTTAAAGTTTTAAATGAGGCAGTAGAAGAAGCTCAAGCATCATACAATAAGCCGACAATTCTAATTGCTCATACTATACCAGGCAAAGGAGTAAAAAAATTTGAACGAGATTATAAATGGCACGGTAAGCCTCCAACTCGTGAAGAAGGGGATGAAGCACTCAAGGAATTAAAAGAATTTAGACCTATTTATTAGAATAATAAAAAATATGAAAAATAATTTAATTAAGTTAATAATTTCTATTCTTATATTGTTGATAGGATTTTTCGGTTCTTTTGTTGTGAAATATCTTCCACAAAATATAATTGGTTTAATTTTCTTAATATTTTTAAGTGTTTGTAAATTCGGAGGATTTATTTTGTTGGTTGTTTCTTTAATAAAAATATTTTCGAAAGAAAAAATAGAAAACGAAATTTCCTATGAAGCTAAAATAGTTAGAAGAAATAGGTTATTAATATATTCAATTGTTCTTTTGGTTTTTGGATTGTTGTTTTGCTTTTCATCTTTTCTTTTGCCTTATACATGTAATAAAAACGACATTATCTGTCCTGTTGCTTCTGTCGGCGTCAGTTTATTTTTCTTTATTCCTGTCGGTGTAGTTTTATTTATCATAGGTTTATTAAAGTTGTATAGATTTTTTAAAAAATAAATGTTAAACCCAAAATTAAAACTTAATTCAAAGATTTTCAGTCAAGATTGTGAGCAAGTTCCAATCAAAAAAGGTTTTGGGCAAGGTCTTCTTTTGGCTGGAGAACAAGACAAAAATGTAGTGGCATTGTGTGCAGATCTGACAGAGAGTACATGTATGAATATTTTTGCGGATAAGTTTAGTGATAGGTTTATCGAAATGGGGATAGCGGAGCAAAATATGGTTACCCTTGCTTCTGGCATGTCTGCTATGGGTAAAATTCCATTTTGTTCCTCCTATGCGATGTTCTCTCCGGGGCGCAATTGGGAACAAATAAGAACTACAATCGCATATAATGACAGAAAAGTAATAATCGCCGGAAGTCATGCAGGTATTTCAGTTGGTCCTGACGGTGGCACTCATCAAGCTCTGGAAGATATTTCTCTTATGCGGGTAATTCCCAATATGGATGTTATCTCTCCGTGTGATGCAATTGAAGCAAAAAAAGCAACAATTCTACTGGCTAAAACCAAGAAACCAGCATATATTCGTTTGGCGCGCGAAAAGACGCCAATTATAACCACAGAGGAAACTCCATTTGAAATAGGTAAATCAGAAATTTATTGGATGCCAGAGATTGGGCTTGCCCAAGTTGGTATTATTGTTACTGGATCGCTTGTTTTTCAAGCATTAGTTGCAGCAAAAGAATTAGAGGTAGAAGGAATAAAGACAAAAGTTTTGAATTTAGCTTCAATAAAACCAGTAGACAAAGATTCTATTTTGGTTTTAGCAAAAGAAACCAAGGCTTTAGTAACAGTAGAAGAACATCAAGTAGCAGGTGGCATGGGTTCCTTAATAGCGGAAATACTTGCCGAAAACCATCCTACGCCAATAGAATTTATAGGAGTGCACGATAAATTTGGTCAATCAGGGACACCGGAAGAACTTATAAAGCACTATAAAATGGAGAAGGATTCTATAAAAGAAGCAGTTAAGAAGATTCTAACTAGAAAAATTTAGTTTAATTAATCTTGGTCAATTTATAATCTACTGGGGCGTTTTTTAGATATTCTTCTAATTTCTCGCGGGATAGAAGCCCCTCTTGTGCGCCAACTTTTTGAACTACAGACATAGAATTAATTGGTCCCCAAGAAAATGCTTCAAATGGTGTTTTGCCGAGTGCCAATGCTGCGGTGAAAGTTGAAGAAAAAGCATCTCCTGCGCCCGTGCGCTCAAGTGGTGGGGCAATATCAGGATAAATAGGATTATGCCAAAGTTCGTCATTTAAATATAGATAAGCTCCATTTGGTCCATCGCTTATAACGACGATCTTAGGACCTAGTGCTTTTATTCCTTTTGACAGTGTGAGTATATCCTTACTATCGATTTTTGTAATTTTCTGTGCTTCCTCTAAATTACAGAAAAATACTTCGGTGTGTGAATAGATATCTTTTAATTGTTCTGTGCCAAATTTTATTTGGAAAGTTCCTGGTTGGAAAGCTAGTTTTGTTTCAGGATTTCTTTTTAGAAATTCTGCTATTTCTAATTGGTAAGGCAAAGAATTTTCTGCCAGGGAACTTAAATATATCCAGGATACGTTCTTTATTTTGGGAAATTTATAGGCAAATTCAGTGTGTTTAATTAAAATAGTGCGATCAATATCGTACCATAAAACATAATGGTAATTTGTTAATTTGCCTTTTTCTATATTTATATAATCTCTTGAGACGTTGTTTTTTTTAAGAGAAGCCAAGCAATCTTTGCCATTTTGATCATTACCAATGTTTGTAATTAGGGCAGTTTTTAACCCAAGTCTCGCGGCAGAGACAGCAGCATTAGGGCTATTTCCAACGGCTGAGATAACATCTACAGATTCGTATGGGATTTTATCCCCAAAACGTACACAAAGCTCACATCCTTCTTTGTCTATATTGCAGTGAACGTGGGCGTCTTTTAGTTTTATAAAAGCATCAGTTACAATATCCCCAATAGCTAAAAAATCTATTTTACTCATGATATAATCATACCATATTAAAAATATTAAAAACAAATTATGTCTAAAAAGATAGCATTTATCTTGATGGTGGTTTTCGTTTCATTTTTTAGTTTTCATTTTGCATATGCTGGTGTCGTTATAAATGAGGTAAAATATTCTCCTACCACTAAACAGTGGATAGAAATTTATAATGATACAGACAATGATATAGATATAACTACATATAGAATATTGGATTCTGGTGCTGTAACAAATGGGCATGGTGTTGTGGCCACAGATGGAGGCTCAAATTTTATACCGAAACACGGTTTTGGTATTATTGCAAAAGTTCCGAATGATTTTGGTACAGTTTCATTTCCTTTATTTAAAAGCTCTCTAAATATAAAAGTATCAGGAGATAGTGTGATTTTAAGGAATGATCAAGGAGAAAACATCAGTTCAGTAAGCATTGATGGTTCTGCAATTGATGGTAATTCTTTTCAGTTAATAAATAATACATGGGAAGTGGCAGTGCCTACTCCAGGTATACAAAATTATGTTTCTACTGTACCTGATGGGGGTAATAATACTTCTGGTGGTTCTAGCTCTAATTTTACGGTACAAAATATACCTGAAGTAAAAACAAAGATAGTTGAACCTCCGACAATAAAAACAAAAATTATTACTAAAAACATAGCTTTTACTGGATTACCAAACGAATTCAAGGCCAATGTTCTTGGATATTCTGACGAGGTATTGCGTTATGGTAAATGTTTTTGGAATTTTGGTGATGGTGCCTCGAAAGAACAAATAAATAATTTTGAAAAATTCTATCATACATATTCGTATCCTGGAGAGTATATTGTTTCTTTAGAATATTATACAAATTATTATAATGATATCCCTGATGTGACAAATAAAATAAAAATAAACGTTGTTCCTCTTTCTGTTTTTATTTCTAAGATTGGAGATGGAAAAGATTTTTTTGTTGAAATTAAAAATAATTCAGATTATGAGATAGATATTTCTAATTGGTCTATTTCTTCTCTAAATAAAAGATTTGTTTTTCCTAAAAATACTATTATTTCAAGTAATGGTAAAATTGTTTTATCTCCCAAAATAACAAATTTTACAACAGGGGAGGAAAAAGATTTAAAACTGATGAATTTTTTTGGTGAAACTGTTCATTTTTATAAACCCGATTTAGCTGTCTCTGATGAAGTATATCAATTAAATAATGTACAAAAAACAATTGCGTTGGCAAATAGGACAGAAACTACAAGTCTGCCAGAAAATACTGAGCAAGGCACTATCACAGAAGAAGTGGAGGTTCCAATTTTTAATGATAATTTATCGTCGAATGTTATAAAAACTGACATAAGTAAAGAAAAAAATTCTCCTTTCTTTTTTATTGGATTTATTATATTATTGATTGTATCAAGCGTGGCGGTCTATTTTATTCGTCGCAAAAAAGTCGTTCTCGTAAAAGGGGATGATTTTGAAATTTTAGACGAATAGAGATATTATTAAATTTAATTTTTATTTATGTTAAAAAATTTTTTACTTAAAAAAATGCTTAAAGCGCAAGGTATACCAGAAGCACAAATAGATATGGTAATCCATATGATGGAAAAAAATCCAGAACTTTTTAAAACAATAGCCTCTGAAATACAACAAAAAGTAAAATCTGGCATGGATCAAGCTAGTGCATCTATGGAGGTTATGAAAAAACATGAAGAGGAATTAAAAAAATTGGTTTAAAACATTAGTGTGTTACAATAAGCTTGTATGATATATATAAAAAAACTTTTGCATTTATTAAAAAAGAATAAATATATTTACATTTTTCTCGGTATAATACTTATTATCTGTGGGATATTTATTTTCAATAATAAAGCCATAAACCAAGAAACCATAACTGTGCACATTGGTGATTTTATAAACGAAGTTTCTGTTTCTGGAAAAGTTATACCATCTGAAAGTGTTGACCTCGGTTTTTATCAGGGAGGGCGTATTTCTTCGGTTCGAGCAAAAGTTGGAGACCATGTTTATGGTGGTCAGATTTTAGCAAGTGTTGAAAATGGAGACTTGCAAGCAGATTTAAAACAAAAAGAAGCGGCTCTTTTGAGTGAGCAAGCAAAATTAAAATCTTTAGAAGCAGGTACAAGACCAGAACAAATAGCGGTGACAGAATCATCTGTAGTCAGTGCTCAAACTTCTTTTGACCAAGCCAAGCAAACGCTTATCAACTATATCAGTGATTCTTATACAAAAGCAGATGATGCAATAAAAAACAAAATAGACCAATTTTTTCAAAATCCTTTAACAAACAACCCTACTATAATTATATCTACCAACGACTCTGACCTTATTTCAAGAGTAAACATGGGCAGATCTTCCATAGGAAAGATGCTTGATTTGTGGCAAAAATCTATTTCACAAATTAATCCTGAAACCAATATAGATAAATCTATTTCAGATTCAGAAAACAACTTAAATCAACTTAAGTTATTTTTAGCAGAAATTTCTACAATAACAAACAATACAAACAGTACTTATAGTGGAGTACCAATACCTAGTTTGTGGAAGTCTGATACTTCTGTAGCCAGATTAAGTATAGATACTGCCATTTCTTCCATGTCTTCAGCTATTACATCATACAAAAATGCTCAGACTGATTTAGTTGTTAAACAAAATAATCTAAAACTTCAACAGGCGGGTGCTACACAAGAAGATATTCAAGCTCAAGTTGCTCAAGTTCAAGTGGCAGAAGCAAATGTTGCAAGCGCACAGGCGACACTTGCTAAAACATTAGTTTTAGCACCATTTGATGGAGAAATAACAAAAATGGATGCCAAGGTTGGGGAAATTGCATCACCAAATACATCTTTGATTTCTATGATGGGCGCTGGAACTTTCCAGATAGAAAGTTTTGTACCGGAAGTGAACATTGCTCAAATCAAGCTAGGTAACGAAGCAAAGATAACATTAGACGCCTATGGATCAAGTGTATCTTTTTTGTCGAAAGTTGTTTCCATAGATCCAGCTGAAACAATCCGAGATGGAATTTCGACTTATAAAATAAAACTTCAATTTTCAAACAAAGACGATCGTATAAAATCAGGAATGACTGCAAACGTATCAATTACAATTTTTAATAAACCAAATGTCATAGTTGTACCGGGTGGAGTTGTCTTTGACAGAAATGGTAAAAAGTTTATTCAAGTTAAAATTAATGAAAAATTATTAGATAGAGAAGTTATTACTGGAAGCGTTTCTTCTTTAGGACAAATTGAAATAATTTCTGGATTATCTGATGGTGATGTAGTTATCCTTAATCCTCAAGTAAAATAATATGTTTTCTTCATTAAATATTCGCATTGGATTTTTTCTTGCGAGGCACCAAATAGAAAGATCAAATCCATGGACTACCTTTCTCATTATTTTTGTGATGTTTTTTACGTTCCTAAACTTAGTTGTTATAAGTGGAATTTTGGTAGGGCTTATACAGGGTGCAGTGGATGCTGTTAGGATTCATTATACCAGTGACGTGATTATCTCTTCTTTGAATAATAAAACATACATAGAGAATAGTCCTGAAGTTATCAGTATAGTAAAATCATTGCCTCAAGTAGAGGCAATGACAGCACGATATTTAGACGGTGGTACCCTTGAAGCAAATTATAAGACACGTACTGATTTGAAGGAAAAACCAAATACTGCCGTGGCGTCAATAACAGGAATTGACCCTGTTGCTGAGGATAAAGTGACCAATCTTTCAAAATTCATAGTTGAAGGAGAATATTTAAAACCAGGAGACTATGATCAGGTTTTAGTGGGGGCATATTTGGATAAAAAATATCTACCTATTGATTCACCAGGATTTTCTGCACTTAACAACATTGGACCTGGAACAAAAATTAGATTAAACGTGCATGGTGTACAACGTGAAGTTACAATAAAAGGGATAATAAAAGCCAAAGTTGACGAACTTTCTATGAGAGTTTTTATGGTTGATTCTCAATTAAGAAGCATGATTGGACGTAACGATTACAACGTTGCTGAAATTTCTATCAAACTAAAACAGGGAGTAGATCCTGCAACTGTAAGAGATATTTTAAAACAAAGTGGCATAGACAATGTTGCAAAAGTACAAACATACAATGACGCAGAGCCGAAGTTTATTAAAGACATGAAAGACACTTTTGCTTTACTTGGGAATATGCTTTCTTCCATTGGTCTCGTTGTGGCATCTATCACTATTTTTATCGTTATTTTTATAAATGCCATAACTAGAAGAAAATTTATTGGTATATTAAAAGGTATAGGAATTAGTGAACAAGCTATAGAAATTTCTTACATCTTTCAATCCTTTTTCTATGCTTTGTGTGGTTCAGTTGTCGGTATAATTGTGCTTTATGGTTTTTTACAACCTTTTGTCGCGGCCAATCCCATAGATTTTCCTTTTAGTGATGGTATATTGGTTGCTCCAATTAATGGAACAATGTTTCGTGTTGGATTATTAATGGTAACAACAATAATAGCTGGTTTTATACCAGCTCGTTTGGTTGTACGCAAAAATACCTTAGATTCTATTTTAGGAAGAAATTAATTTTATGATTGAAGTAAAAAATTTAAAAAAATCATTTAAAGATGGGGAAAGCGTAACAGAGGTTCTTAAGGGAATAGATTTTGTTGCTAAAAGTGGAGAATTTGTGGCAATAATGGGACGATCTGGAGCTGGTAAAAGTACTCTTCTATATCAGATGAGTCTTCTTGACGAACCAACTAGCGGAGAAATTTTTATAGATGAAAAGAATATAGCATCTTTAACCATATCAGAGAGAACTTATTTTCGTTTATCCGAACTCGGTTATGTATTTCAGGACTATGCTTTACTTCCAGAGATGACTGCGCTTGAAAATGTAGCATTACCACTTTTGATGCAAAATGTTTCAGAAAAAAAAGCTTATCACAAAGCAACAGAAGCCCTAACTAGAGTTGGTCTTGAGAAGAGATTAAATAATTTACCAAGCAAATTGTCTGGTGGAGAACAACAAAGGGTGAGTATTGCACGTGCGATAGCACACGAACCAAAAATTCTTTTTGCAGATGAACCAACTGCAAACTTAGACAATGAATCATCAAGTGTTATTATGAATATTTTTAAAGAATTACACGCTGAAGGACAGACCATAATAATGGTTACACACGAAGTGGAATACAGTAAATTTGCAGAACGCATAGTTCGTCTAGATGACGGGAAAATTATTTCTATAGAAAAAAATTAGATATTCAATCTTTGCCTATTATTACAGTAACATCAAAGTCATATTTGTCAGTGACTATTTTTGTTGTGGCTTTGGGGTAAGACACAAGAACTAGTTGTTCTATAAGAGGAGAGTATTCTTTTCTAGTTTCCTTAATTACAATTGTTGTGTTTTCATAAAGAATTTTTTCATTTCCTGATTTTACATTAGGAAATCCAGCATCTTTAAACACCTGAGCCAACACAGAAGCTATGGATTTTTTGCTAGTACTGTTTAGTACATTTATTGTGATTAAACTTTTATCTAATTCAGGTATGTTTGCCACGGGGTCTTGTGTTGTATTATTTACATCAGTTATAGCACTGTCGTTCTCTGTTTCAGGTTCGCTTGCTGGGGGTAATGGTTCCTGACTAGGTGTATTTTCTGAGATAGTATTTATTGGTAAATTAAGTTTTTTTGCTATCAGTGTATACCTTGGTACATCAAGAAGCTGGGTATTTGTTTCTTTATCTGATGAAAAAATTTTATTTACGTTTTTTATTATAAAACCTGTGGAATATGAAAATAATATTACCACTATTATAAAAAACACAAAAATTACACCCAAATAAATAAAATCAGAGGGTTTCATCTTTTTAAGTATTTTTCGTATGTCGGTGTCTTTTTTATCCATAAATTTATTGTATAGATTTTGTGTATAATGTTGCACGAAAAGATATTGTAGATGTGCCAAGCCAGCCAGTCTTATCCTGTGATGAAATATTAAATCCATCTATCTTGGTAAAATAAGGCAACTTTTCAAATTCTTTTAAATAATTGGAAAAACTTGAAACATTAGTTGTTAAGCTGTCTGAATACGAAATTGTTGAAATTGGAAATGGGGCGGACATACTTGATGGTATCGGTGTTTCAAAACGATAAACTTGAGTTATAGATTCTTTCTGTGCCAAATTATCAAGTGTATTTATGAATCCAGAAATATCTTCAGAAGATATAAATGCATTGTCTATTTGAATATCATTTGTACCGATCCTTTGTACATCATTTTTTAAAGCTTCTAGAAGCTCAGTTCTTTTTTTAAGTTCTGACTCCAATCTATGGTTTAGAGCTACAGAATCAGAGATACGTTCGACTTCTTTTGAAATAAAAAATATTGCAATTACAGTAATAGATACTACTATAAGAGATACTATTGCGTGGCGCCCAATGAGTATTAATAGGTTTTTTACAGTAAACATAATTATTTATAATATAACATACTTGGATCTTTTAAACGGGAAGATATCGAAAACGGTATATTTCCTTTTTGTTCTAAATTTGTAAGAGGTAGCTCGACCGTGCTTAGATATGTTGATTCTTGTAGTAATTTTTTAAATTGATTAAGTGTGACGCGATCTTTTGCTGTACCCGTGATTGATATTGGATCACTTACAGAAGTAATAGAAAAGTTTGATATAACGATACCATCAATAGTTCTTGATTTAATATCATCAACTAACGTACTCCACACCGGCGTAGTCGACAGAATTGCTTCCGAAGTTGAAGTTATTAGATTTATTTTTTTTATCCACTCTTCTTTTTCTAAAACATCAGATGAAATAGGCGAAGCTGAAATGTTTATTTTTTTGTTAGCTGTTTGAGAAAGGGAGAAAATAAAAATGTATGCCGCAGAAAATGTAAATAAAAAGAATATTGATACTCCGATTATCATATTACGCACGAGCGTAATGAATGTTGTTGTTTTTTGATATGCATAAGCCTCTGCTGTACCGACTGGCAATAGGCTTATGTGATTATCTTGTCCTTTGGGAATTTCTCCACGAATAAGACATCCCATAGCTATGAGCCATTTTGACTGCATCTCTTGACTGGTCCCACTAAATTCCGGGTATTTTAAATATTCATCTCGTATTGTTGCTTTTTCTAGGGAAAGGTCTATGACAGTTGTTCTTTTTTCAGATTCAAATGCGGTTTTTATATGTTCAGCTTCTTTTATTAGATAACCGTCTTCTTTTGCAAAAAGAATGGGTAATGTGCGACAGAATTGTATAATACTATCTTTTAAAATAAATACGGTAGCACCGTCGGCACTTTTTTTTATTAATAAAGTTGCCTGACCGAGTTTCAATTTTATTGAACGTGAAATACTAGCAAGATGTGATTCTAGCGCGAGGACTTTAATGCCAGCATAATTCAAAGCATCAATATAACCATCTGCTATATTTTTAGAAATCCCAGAAATTAGAACTTCGTTTATAACATGAGAATCTCCAGCATTTTCCCAACCGATGTACGAATCAATTTTTTTAATAGGCAATTGAAAATCTATAGCCAGGTTTACCGCTTCTTTTAGTTGTGATTCATTTACAGTCTTTGGAAAAGGGAAGATATGAGAATAAATCTTATCTTCGGGGATCGAGACTATGGCATAATTTGAACTGAGTTTTGCTCTAGTCCATATATCTTTTAGAGTTTTACCTAAAAATTCTTTATCAATCACAACTCCTCCAGAAATCATATTTGCCGCGATGGGTTCCTCTATTAGTATTAGCTTGTGTTCTAATACTTCTGTATTATTTGAATGCAATTTTCTATCGAATCTTTTCTTACGGAGAAAATAAGCGATACGAATGACTCGATCATTTATTTCAATTCCGGCAATATGTTTTTCTTTTGTTAGAAGATTCAGAATGTTCATAATGATTCTTTTGAGTTTTTGAGCACGTTATAATTGAACAACAGCATATGGTGCAATTATAACAAGTTTTGTATTTTCATGCTATACTTTATACCATATAGTATAACTTTTTTAGATATTAATGACACCAGTGGTTAATTTACAAATATAATGCATAGACCATTAAGTAAAGTTAATAAATATTTATTTTTTCTGTTTGGCTTAACTGTTATTTTTTCTATTGGAATTGTGTATGTATCAAAAGTTAGTAAAAATGAGGAGAAAAAAATAAGGGAGGAGATGATTGTCTTGACCCAAACATTTGCTGATATCCTTGACTCGCAAAAATTTAAAAACTTACAACTAAATCTTTCTGACAAAGAAAATCAGGATTATAAAGATATTAGAGAAAAACTTCTAGAGATAGGAAGACTTAATAAAGTTTTTGGAATAAGATGGATTTATACAATAGTCCCAAAAGATGGACAAATTGTCTTTTCTGTTGATTCAATCCCAAATGATTCACCTGACTATAGTGATCCTGGGGATATCTATACTGACGCCAGTTTAAATTTTAAAGAGGCTGTAGATAAAGCATGGACAAGTGGAATATCTTCAATAACTGAACCATATACTGACAAATGGGGTAACTGTATTTCTACAGTTGTTCCTGTTGTCGATAAAGAAAACAATGAAACAGTGAGTGTCCTTGCCTCAGACATGGATTATAAGTTGTTTTATCAGAATAAAATAAATAACACAAAGAGACTTCCAATATTAATAATAATTTTTTCTGAAATATCATTTTCTGTTGTATTCTTTTATGTATTATATTTACTTAGGGACAAAAAAGAGTTATTGGAAAAAAATATAATACTAAAACAATACGTTGAACATGTACCCGGAATATTTTTTCAATTTCAGATATTTCCAGATGGTAGAAAAACAGTTCCTTATGTAAGTAAAAGAATTTGGGAAATTTTTGAAGTTACAAAAGAAGAAGTAAAAGAAAATGCATCAAAAATATTTGACCGTGTATATGGTGATGATTTAAAAGAATTTAATGATTCTATAAAAAATTCCATGGACACAATGAAAGAATGGGATCATGAATTTAGAGTAAATCTTTCTCGTGGAATCAGATGGTTGAGAGGGAAATCAAGGCCAGAAAAGTTATCAGATGGGAGTTTTTTATGGTATGGATATGTCACAGATATTACCGAACACAAAGAGATGGAACTAGAAATGCAAAAAAAGGCAAGCCAAATAAAACAAGAAATTACCGAAATAGAAAAAGCCAATACAAAATTAAAAGAAAACAGGGAATCCATTTTAAGTCTAATGACCGATATGGCCAAAACTAAGAAGAGTCTTGAGGTGGATGATGCACGAATGAAGACGATTATTTCATCAATGGGTGAAGGGCTTATTATTTTAGATAGACAGTACAAAATAACACTTATAAATCCAAAGGCATTAGAGCTTTTGGGTTATGAAGAGAATGAAATTTTAGGAAAAAACCTTTATGATGTTGTAAAATTTATAAAAAGTAAAAAAGAAATTCCCGTTAAAGGGTGGCCCATAGAAAAGTCTTTTACTGACAATCAGATTATTACGACTAGCTTAGAAGATGATATTTCAATAAAAACTGAAAGACAAAACAGTCCTCTTGCAGTTACCATTTCCGTCGCTCCACTTAATAGTGAATTAAAGAGTGATCAAAACAAGGCAAATGTTGTTATGGTTATTCGTGATGCGAACAAAGATCGGGAACTAGACAGAGCAAAATCTGGATTTATTTCTACGGCATCACATCAACTTCGTACTCCACTTACTACTATACGCTGGTATTCGGAGATGCTTTTATCTGGAAGTTATGGGATGTTAAATAAATCTCAGATTGATCTCGCAAAAGAAATTCACGATGGTGTTAATCGTCTTTACCAAACCATAAATCTTTTACTTGGTATTTCTCGTATAGAAAGTGGAAAAACAGGAAAAGAAAAAATACCAATAGATCTAACCGTTATAACTACAGAAGTAATAAGGGAACTTTCTCCTAGTATGATTGAGAAAAAGCTTGTATATTTTTCTTTTTCAGCGCAAACTGACCCAATAGTAGTTTTGATTGATCCAGTTTCATTAAGACAAGTTATTCTGAATCTTTTTGCCAATGCTATTCGTTATACAAATAACAATGGTACCATTGAAGGACGCTGGTTGGTTGATAAAGAAAATAAAGAAGTTGTTTATTCTGTTCGAGATAATGGTATAGGTATCCCAGTTGTTGCTCGCAATAGGATTTTTTCTAAGTTCTTTCGTGCAGAAAATGCTATATTAAAAATTCCTGATGGTACAGGGCTTGGACTTGCTTTCGTAAAAGATATTGTAACTTCGTGGGGAGGTAGAGTTTGGTTTGAGACAGAAGAGGGGAAAGGAACAACATTTTTCTTTACAATACCGACTGAATAATTTGAGCATTTGTTTGATTCCTTTTTTATAAATGTTAGAATATAAAGCATATGAGTGAAAATCAAAAAAGAGTTCTAATAGTAGAAGATGATCAGCACATTTCAAAGGTTTATGAGATACAGCTTGCAAAAGAAGGGCTTTTCACTATTCTTGCACGTGATGGAGAAGAAGCTGTTAAGATGGTAGAAAATGAAAAACCAGACCTTATTATTCTTGACCTTATGCTTCCCAAAAAAGATGGTTTTTGGGTGTTGGAAGAAATGAGAAAAAATTCTAAATATTCTAAAATTCCAATTTTGGTAATTTCTAACCTTGGCCAAAAAACAGATGCGGCTAGGGCGCTAGAACTAGGAGCGACAGAATATCTAGTAAAAATTGATCACCCCATACAAGAGCTCGTCGATAGAATAAATTCCTATTTTAAAAAATAGTTTTATGAATAAAGTAAAAAAAATAGTTATTGTCGAAGATGATGAACATATCGCAAAAGTTTACAGACTTAAACTTGAGCTAGAAAAGATAGATGCTATTATAGCAAGTGATGGAGAAGATGCGGTTTCTAAGGTTTTTTCTGAAAAGCCGGATTTAATACTTCTTGACCTTATGCTTCCCAAAAAAGATGGTTTTTGGGTATTGGAACAAGTAAGACACAACACAGCATTTTTGAATACTCCTATTATTGTTCTTTCCAATCTTTGGGAACAGGCAGACAAAGAACGTGCGCTAGTGCTTGGCGCAAATGATTATTTAGTTAAAATTGATACTACCATACAAGAAGTTATTGATAAAATAAAAGTATATATAAAAACCTAGATTATTGTTTTGTGATTTTTATTATAAAAAGCTTTGAAAAATGAAACTAAATTTTATATTTTCTAATTTAAATACAATTGTTTTGGTTATATGGATTTTATTTTTGATTATTGTCGCTATTCGGTTCTTTCGTCCAGCTTGGGTAAGGAATATATCTTTTTTGAAACTTATAATAGTTTCATTTGTAATTAATCTTCTTTATGGTGCTTTTGTAACATGGGGACAGTATTATGTATGGGCAACTGTAGGTGATTTTACTAGAGTTTTTGTGAATTCACCACTTCCTAAACAAGTACCCATGCCTCAATTACTAGAATGGACAAGGCCATTTTTTGAAAATAATTTTGGATATTTTTTGTATTATGTATTAGGACGAGTGTGGCTTTATGTTTTTATATCATTTTTGGTTTCTGTAATATTGTATTTTTTATTTAAGATTTGGAAATCTTATCGTGGCAATTTTACTGAATATGGTCCAGAGCTTATTTTAATTTTAATGCTAATAGTAGGATGGCCTGGAGTAATTATTTTTATCCCGCTTGGTTTTCTGTTTTCTATTATATTGTCCTTTGTTTATTACCTAAAAGGCAAGAAAGTAACAGAAATAGAGCCGGCTTTTATTGTGGCAGCCCTTTTTACCCTTATTTTTGGTAAAATAATACTTAATTTCTTATGATAATCCACATTTTGTTGACAAGTTTGTATAGGTCTATGTTATAATAAACATATAAATTTTCAATTTATATAAAAGTCTTTTTATTAATCATTAACAAATCATTTTATTAATATGCATATTATGAAAAAGAACAAGGATCGTGGTTTTACCTTACTTGAACTTTTGATCGTTATAGCTATCATAGCTATTCTATCAGTCGCTCTTGTAATTGTTTTGAACCCAGCAGAAACATTAAAAAAGGCTCGAGATGCTCAACGTATATCAGACCTAAGTACATTAAAAACTGCTATTGGACTTTATTTGACGAGTACTACTACTCCGTATTTAGGAGCAACAAATGCGAATACTGCATGTAAAGGTACAATTGCAGGTGGATGGGAAGCAGGTGATAAAATCTTTTATTCTACACCATCTGGAAGTCCTCGTGATATTACTGATGCGACATTGGATGGTGGGTCTGGAAGTGTTCCAGATTCAACTCAAGTTGCAACACCTGGACTAACCAGTGGAAGTGGTTGGATTCCGGTTAATTTTGATTCATTGACTGGTGGTTCACCAATATCAAATGTTCCCGTTGATCCTGTAAATACAATTGCCGCAGTCGATGGTGTTGCAAGTACTGATTTAGTATATAGATATGCATGTCTTGCTTCCCCTCTTGCATTTGAAATAGATGCTCAACTTGAAAGTGCTGCATATACTACTTCTCCAAATGACATGAGGGCAAATGATGGTGGAAATAATGCAAACTTGTATGAGACGGGTACAAACCTTTTGATCCTTGAGGATGGAACAGATTTGTAAAAAAGTCTTTTTATTAATCATTAACAAATCATTTTATTAATATGCATATTATGAAAAAGAACAAGGATCGTGGTTTTACCTTACTTGAACTTTTGATCGTTATAGCTATCATAGCTATTCTATCAGTCGCTCTTGTAATTGTTTTGAACCCAGCAGAAACATTAAAAAAGGCTCGAGATGCTCAACGTATATCAGACCTAAGTACATTAAAAACTGCTATTGGACTTTATTTGACGAGTACTACTACTCCGTATTTAGGTGGAGATTCTTCAAATGCTATATGTAAGACAGCTCCAGATACGGCATGGGGAGATGGAACATTTAAGATTTCCTATTCTTATCCTTCTGATTCTCCGGGGGCTGCCATTCACGATACAACTCTAGATGGTGGAACAGGGGCCGGAGGATCTACTTCTAGACAAACAACGGTAGCTAATTCGTCATTAACTAGCGGAAGTGGTTGGATTCCAGTTGACTTTGATTCTATCGTTGGTGGTTCACCAATATCAAATATTCCTGTTGATCCAGTGAATACCATTGCAGATCATGACAATGTTTTGTATACCGATTTAGTGTATCGTTATGGATGTTCACAAAGTCCTCTTGCTTTTGAAATCAATGCTCAACTTGAAAGTGCTGCATATACTACTTCTCCAAATGATTTAAGAGCAAATGATGGTGGAAACACCGCAACCCTCTATGAAACTGGTACCAACCTTACAATATTAGGAAGAGGTGCTACGGAATTTTAATTTCTTTTAGAAAACACCCCACTATAGTGGGGTGTTTTTGTTTATGGTGATACTTTTTGTCATATAAATGTTTGCTACGTTTTTTAGACTAAGATATAATATATAACAATGCACATATCTGAAGAAAAGTTAAAGTCAATTTTACTCCAATCAGGTCTCATTAGTGCTGAAGATTTTGACTTGGCATCCGAAGAATCTAAAAGGAATGGTCAGACTATTTCTAATGTTTTAATCGGTAATGAAAAAATACCGGAGGATTATCTAACCGAATTACTGGCTCCTTATTATGGAGTTCCAATAGTTAATCTAAAAAAAGAAACTGTCGACCGTGAAGTTTTAGAACTTATTCCAGAAGTTTATGCGAAATCAAAAAATATAATACTTTTTGGCTACGACAAGGAAAAGGGAATAATAAAATTGGCAATGCTAGATCCGTATGATTATGATACTATCGAATATTTGAGATATAAATTTAATGCTTGGGCAGAGGTGTATCTTACCACTTATTCAAGCCTACGTTATGGTTTTAAACAGTACAAGCAAAGCATCGGACTTGGCTTTGAACAGATAATTTCTCAAAACATAGAACAGTCACTTCTAATAGTAAAAGAAAAAGATCTTTCAAAGACGGCTTCTGCTGTTCCTATTGTGTCTATCCTTGACAACATCATGGAACAAGCTATAACATTAAATTCCTCAGATATTCATTTTGAACCACTCGAGCATGAACTCCTTGTGCGTTTCCGTATTGATGGAATTATGTCAGAAGTTTTGAGTTTGCCTCAAGTTATAGCTCCTATATTAGTTGCTCGTGTAAAAATTCTAGCTAATCTTCAAATAGATGAACATCGTATGCCACAAGATGGACGTTTTCGTTTTGAAATGGAAGAGGGGACAAATCTAGATGTGCGTGTAAACATAATGCCAATATTCCACGGGGAAAAAGTTGAAATGCGATTATTGAAAAGCTCAGCTCGACCTCTCACATTAAAGGATCTTGGTTTTTCTGATGAAGCTAATGTCATTCTTAGTGAAGAAATAAAAAAACCTCACGGAATGATTTTGGTTACTGGGCCTACTGGTCATGGTAAGACCACCACACTTTATGCAATTTTGCATATTTTAAATACGCCACTGGTGAACATTACAACGATTGAAGACCCGATCGAATATGAATTTCCAAGAGTTAACCAGACACAAGTAAATACAAAAGCAGGTATTACTTTTTCAAATGGTCTTCGTGCACTTTTACGTCAGAATCCCGATATTATAATGGTTGGAGAAATTCGCGACAATGAAACAGTAGAGATAGCTGTTCAAGCAGCGCTTACTGGACATCTTGTATTGTCGTCTTTACATACCAACGATGCTCCGTCTGCAATCCCACGGTTACTCGACATGAAAGCTCCAGCGTTTTTGATTTCTTCTACTGTTAACTTAATTATTGCTCAGCGTCTTGTTCGTAGGATTTGTACTTCTTGTATTGAATCATATAAAACAACACATGAAACAGCACGCCTAATAAAGGAGCAGGTTAAACTTTCTGGGGGTAAAATAAACGAAATTCCGACAACTCTTTATAAAGGGAAAGGATGTAAAGTTTGTGGCAATTCAGGATTTTTAGGTCAGATAGGAATATTTGAAGTATTTTCTATAACTTCTGATATTCGTGAATTAATTATCGCCGAAGCCCAAGTTGGAGAACTAAGAAAAAAAGCAATTAGTAATGGTATGGTTTCTATGTTTATTGATGGCTTAGATAAAGTTGAAAAAGGCATCACCACAATAGAGGAAATCATGCGCGTCGTTAATGAATAATTTTTATGGCAACATATATTTACGAAGCATACAATAAACAGAACGAGGTAACTCATGGTCAATATGAGGGAAATACTGAGACTGAAGTTATAGATTTTTTAAATAAACGTTATTTAACACCGATATCAGTGAAACTAATTGGTGGAGAGGATAAAGAAAAAAATATTTTATCGATACAATTATTTGACAAGATTGGCTCTGTAGATGTCATGTTTCTTGTGCGAAATCTTGCAACTACAATAAAAGCAGGACTATCTATAGTAGAATCGCTTGATATCTTGATAGAGGACACCAATAAGAAAATGATGAAGAAAATTCTACAAGGGGTTCAAGCTATGATTAAAAATGGGCAGTTGCTTTCTTATAGTTTCAATGTATACAAAGATTCATTTCCTGCTATTTTTATTGGAATGATAAAAGCAGGAGAAGTCTCTGGTAAATTAGATAAAACTCTATCAGAGCTTGCGAGTTATCTTTCGAAAGAATATGCATTGAGAAGTAAGGTCAAATCAGCTCTTACTTATCCGATAATTCTCTTGGTTTCATCATTTGGAGTTGTCGTGCTTATGCTTATTTTTGTTCTCCCACGGCTAACGAAAGCTTTTACTTCGAGCGGTGTATCATTGCCATGGATTACTAAATTTTTTATGAACTTATCGGCAGTTCTAACATGGAGTTTTACTCTTGATTTTGTAGTTTTTCTTTTACTTGTTTGGTTCTTTTTTTATTTTCGTACAACGCAAATAGGGAAAAAGTTTTTCTTTTGGATTGCGTCCCATACACCTGTTGCTAAAGATTTAATAAAAAGGATTGCGATCATTAGGTTTACACGTACCTTTGGTAATTTGATTGATGGGGGTCTTTCTGTTGTTGATGCGCTAGAATTGTCAGCTCAATCAGTGGGTAACAATATGTATAAATTTGCTATAGATGCTGCAATAGCGGATATAAAAAACGGTATACCAATTTCAGAAGCACTTGGAAAGTTTCCAAAACTTTTTCCACGACTCCTGATCAGTCTTGTCGCTGTTGGGGAACGTACTGGATCACTGCATGAAATTTTACAAACGTTCTCAGATTTTTATGAAGAAGAAGTTGATAATAAATTAAAAGACTTAACATCAGTTCTTGAACCAGTTTTGTTGCTCATAATGGGACTTATGGTCGGATCGATTGCAGTTGCGATTATTATTCCTATTTATCAATTAGTCGGACATTTCGTATAATGAATAAAAATGCTGACAAAATTATTTCTAAAAAAGGATTTACAATACTCGAAGTCCTTATCGTATTTGCTACGCTTGTAGTCATTTCAGTTGCAGGTAGTGGATTTTATAAAAACTACAGTAAAAATGTAGAAATAAATACAACGGCGCAAACCATTTCAGCAGAACTCAGGCAAATGCAATCCAAATCAATGACTGGTGAAGGTGGATTAAAATGGGGAATTCATTTTATAAATGGATCGAGTCAATATTATGAACTTTTCTCTACGCCTACTGACTACGATGATGCTAGTAAAGTTATTATTTCAACAAATTATTTACCTATTGGTATTACTTTCTCTGACCCTGCGGCAAGCTCATCAAAAGACATTATTTTTAGCAGGATTACAGGCCTAGCTTCTTCATCTTCTATTAGTATCACTGCAAGTGGCGTGACTCAGACGATAAGTGTCACGTCTGTCGGAACAGTTTCGTATGGAAGCCCGTATGGGAATGTTGTTGTGGGAACAAGTTATAATATTACCGCAATACAAGGAGCAAATGGGTCCATAACTCCTGCCGGGGTTACGGCTGTGGCTTCAGGAGGAAGTCAGACTTATAACATAACTCCAAGTGTTGGATATAGTGTGGCTACATTGACTGTCGACGGAGCATTTGTTACTCCAGCATCGAGTTATACCTTTTCAAATGTCACAGCTACTCATACTATCAGTGCTACTTTCTCAGTTGCAACATATACTATTACTGCTACTCAGAGCGCAAATGGTACGATCTCGCCATCTGGAGTAGTTACAAAAAGTTATGGTACAAGTCAGGCATACACCATAACTCCGAGTTCTGGATATTATGTTTCAGCTCTAACCATAGATGGTGGGGCAGTCACACCAAATACGAGTTATACATTCTCTAATATTTCAGCAAACCATACCATAACTGCTACGTTTACCTTAATAACATTTAATATTACAGCTACTCAGAGTGCAAATGGAACAATCTCTCCAAGTGGAGTGACGGCAGTTGCAGAAGGTGGAAGTCAAGCTTATTCTATTACTCCTAGTACTGGATATTATGTTTCAGCTCTAACTATAGACGGCGGAGCGGTAACGCCAAACACGAGTTATACCTTTTCTAATGTTACTACAACTCACACGATAACTGCGACATTTTCAATATTAACTTATGCTATCACGGTGACACAAAGTTCAAATGGTACAATATCACCTGGAACAACTACAAAAAATTATGGAACAAACCAAGCGTTTACGATAACCCCAAGTGATAATTATCATATTGAGACAGTTACTGTAGATGGCTCACCAGTTTCTGCTACTTCGCCTTATACATTTTCTAATATAACTACGACTCACACTATTACTGCTACCTATGCCGTTACTTGTGGTGGAACTATTTTTAATGGATATTGTTGGTATAAACAAACTGTTCCTAATCCGAGTCCAACTTGCAGCACAACATGTACAGCCGCAGGAGCAACTTGTGTTGCCAATACTCAAACTGGCCTTGATGACTATGATCTATATGGAGTGATGGGTGTTAGTAGGAATCAACTATTTGGAGGGATGACAAATCGAACTCCAGAATTTAATGCTTCGGGGCAATACTATCAAAGAACAAATGGTGGAAGTGTTTATACTGATCAGATAACTCGAAATTCTTGTGGTGCTACAATAAATTACTGGATGAAAATTTGTTCATGCTCGCAATAATTTAAAATTTAGTATTCATAAAAAATGATCATTAGTAATATAAAAATATATAAACAAAATAAAGGAGCATTACTTTTTGAACTCCTGATAGTTATTTCTTTACTTGCTATAATTTTTACTGTCGGAACTCAGGCAGTATTAGTGAGCTTAAGGAGTGATAAAACTTCAAGTGAAAGAGATACAGCATTCAATCTTGCTTCTGAGGTGATTGAAATAGCGCGTAGTGTTGCAGAGGAAAATTGGCAAGATATTTATTCACCAGTAGGGATAGTAAAAGGAACTACTCACTATTATCCACTCAAGGTTGATAATAAATGGACTCTTTTGGCCGGAGATGAGATTGTTGTTGTCAATGGTATCTCTTTTACACGCAGTATTGTTATAAATAATGTTAGTCGTGATAGCACTACAGACAGAAAAATAGAAGCAACATACACAGGGGTGAATGATGATCCGAATACACAAAAAATTACTGCGACTGTTTCTTGGACTGGAGGAGATTCTGTGGTTATAAATGGATATTTATTTAGATGGAAAAATAAAGTATGTGCTCAGACAGTTTGGACGACAGAAACTACTCCGACTGATGATGTTGTATCTTGTCCACCTACAACATACTTTAGTCATGATTCTGGCATTGATACCAGTGAATCCGGAGTGCTTAAATTAACGGGAACTACTCCTAAAGCAATTTCAGGGACATTGATTTCATCAGTTTTTGATTCTGCAGTTACGGGAGGGGCAGGCTATAATTCTGTTATGTGGAAGGGTGTTTTAGGAGGAGTAGGGGCCAACGAAGGAAAGGTTCGTTTTCAAATTGCAGGATCTACAAGTTCTTCTGGTTCTTGGAATTATTATGGTGGAGCTACTTGTGGAGCATCTGATTGGTTTGATCCTGGTGTTTCTAATACTCCAATCGAATTGAAAGGCGCAGATTGTTTATCTGCATGGAACAACATGCGTTATTATAGATACAAAATTCAAATTTGTTCTGATGATTGTATTTCAGCAGGAAATAGCACACCTACAGTCAATGGTGTTATAATAAATTGGGCACCATAAATATATTTTATGAAAAAATTTATTTTTAATAAAAAAAATCTCCATAGAGCGTTTAGTCTTTTGGAACTAGTTTTATATGTTGGAATACTTTCTGGTCTTATGGTTACATCTTCCAACATGTTTATCTCGCTTTCAAAAGGAAACGGACAAACACAGGCACGAAGTGAAGTAAATGCTGCTATACGCTTTGCAACGGAACGTATAAAACAAGACATAAAGAATTCTTCATCGATATCTACCCCAGAATTAAATGTTTCTAGCCCCTCACTTTCCATGACTATAAATAATGTGACGGTGGTTTATGATGTATCGAGTGGAGTGTTACGAAGAAAAGAGGGAACAGCAGATCCTGCTCCAATAACTCCGCCGAACATTTCTGTGGATAGTCCAATTTTTACAAGAATCGAAAACACCAACACGATTTTTAATCTTACAACTACTACAATACAAATAAATATGATGTTTAGATACAATTCCGCAAACCCAGATTGGACATACTCTTCTCAACTTCAAACAACTGTGACAGTAACTGCGGACAGTTCTTCAACATATGTGGGTACTTATACTTATCCTACTTATACACTTTCTGTTACTAAAGATGGAACAGGAACAGGAACCGTGACTAGTTCTCCATCAGGAATAAATTGTGGGGGAAGTTGTTCTTATGATTTTCCGCAAGGGGCCAATTCTTATGTGACCTTAACCACATCGACTGATGGAACATTTACAGGATGGTCAGATGGGTGTACTGGTCCTGGTCAATGTGTAGTAGCTATGGATGCAGCAAAAAATGTAAATGCTACTTTTACCGTCGTTGTTCCCACCCTCACTACCACTACCGTTTCATCGATAGCTCAAACCATAGCCACTGGTGGTGGAAATATTACTTCAAGTGGTGGGGCTAGCGTAACAGCAAAGGGTGTAGTTTGGGATACGTCGCCTAATCCAACGACTGCTTTATCAACCAAGACAAGTGACGGAATAGGAGTCGGATCTTTTTCAAGTAGTATCACAGGACTTTCAGCCAATACCCTTTATCATATTCGTGCTTACGCTACAAACAGCGCAGGGACATCATATGGCTCAGATGAGACTTTTACTACCCTAGCTTATGTTCCAACTCTTACTACTACTAGTCCAGTTACAGACATAACTCAATCTTCAGCCACTGGTGGAGGAAATATTTCTTCAAATGGAGGAGCGACAGTTACAGCTCGAGGGGTAGTATGGAATACTTTATCTGATCCTACAATTGCATTGTCTACAAAAACAAGCGATGGTTCTGGGAATGGATCTTTCACAAGTAGTATCACAGGACTTTCAATTAGCACTCTTTATCATGTTCGTGCTTACGCTACAAATAGTGCAGGGACAGCTTATGGTTCTGATGTTACTTTTACCACTTCAGATCCAGTTGTTCCAACTCTTACCACTATCAGTCCCGTTACAAACATAACAGAGACTACAGCATCAGGTAGTGGAAATATTTCTTCAAACGGTGGAGCAATAGTCACAGTCAGTGGTCTTGTTTGGGGTACTTCTTTAAACCCTACAACAGCTTTATCTACAAAAACAACAGATGGTTGGGCTATTGGAGGTCCATGGACATCTATTCAAGATATGACGGGGTTAACTCCTGGTACTCTTTATCATTATCGTGCTTATGCTACCAATAGTGCAGGAACAGCATATGGTTCGGACGTTACATTTACGACTCTTAAAGTTCCTACTCTTACTACTCCAACTTCTGCTTCTATTACTCAAACAACAGTTACCCTCGGAGCAAATGTTACAGATTTAGGTAATCCAGCTTCAATATCAGCTCGAGGAGTTTGTTATGGAACTTCACCAAATCCAACGACACCATGTGTAGCCGAAGGAGCTACAACTACTGGGGTATTTACTAAAGGAGTGACAGGGCTTACTGCAAGTACTACATATTACTATCGTGGATATGCAACTAACTCTACTGGTACAGGATATTCTTCTGATGGAACATTTACCACTTCAGATCCAGTTGTTCCAACTCTTACCACTACAGATCCTGTAACAAGTATAGCTACTTCTTCTGCCACTGGTGGAGGAAATATTTCTTCAAACGGTGGAGCAACTGTCACAGTGAGTGGTCTAGTTTGGAACACATCATCTAACCCTACTACAGCACTATCTACTAAAACAACAGATGGTTGGGCAATTGGAGGACCGTGGACAAGTAGTATGACAGGATTAACACCTGATACTCTTTATCACGTTCGTGCTTATGCTACGAATAGTGTTGGAACGGCCTATGGTGCTGATGTAACATTTACGACTGCTTCCGAAGTTGTTGTTCCAACTCTTACTACTACTAGTCCAGCTACAGACATAACTCAATCTTCAGCCACTGGTGGAGGAAATATTTCTTCAAACGGTGGAGCAACTGTCACAGTGAGTG
>JBAXPX010000002.1:0-53132 GCA_037132055.1 bacterium | reverse complement strand
AGTTTCATTGTAAGAAACTACTACTGTTCTTGTGGCAGTGGCTGTGTTGCCGGCGGAGTCGGAGACTGTATATCTGACTTGATAAGTTCCTGGAATTAAATTATTTACATTACTAAATACTTCAATCGAATCAGTCAATGGAGTAGTAACTCCAAGATATGTGTCTGAAGCTGTTGCACCTTGGTCACTATATGTATCACCGACAGTGAGTTGGACTGTCGTTGGTCCTGTTATGAGGATAACTGGTGGAGTTGTATCAGGCAATGCAGAAAATGCTGCTGTGATCGTGTGAGGCGCAGTAACATCTGTAAATGTGTAATGATTTACTCCTGCAGTTGGCGCAAGTGGAAGATTTGTGTCTATTGTAATACTGTCAACTTTATACCATTCGTCTGGAGTAATAGTATAAGCCTGATCTGAATGAACTTGCACAGTCGTAGCATTTTCTGGTGAGATCAAACCACCAGTACTTTGAATCGCTGTTATTTCAAATGTTGCAGCATTTGCGTCATCGACATAAACTTCACGAGTTGCAGTTCCCGTCTGCCCTGAACTATTTGTAGCAGAATATGTGACAGTATACGGAGTTGTGCTTGGAGTATTCATAGACGGAGCACCAGTAACAACTATACTAGAAGTAAGATCACCATCTATTGTATCCGTAGCTGTTGCGCCCGGATCTTGATCTGCCCAAACAGTTCCACTGAGTACGTGCATTACACTTGGCGGAACGATAGTGACTGTTGGAGGTGTAGTACTTGTGTCGTGATTTATTATTGTATAAGTATGAACACTATTAGCTCCCAAAGTTGCATTCACAGGATTTGAAAGAGTTATAATTATTGTTTTGTTTGGTCTTACTTGATTATGGTTCACAATCACAGCACTCAAGCTCGTCGTAGTTTGTCCTGCTGTTATTGTCGCTGTCCCATTTACAAGTGTATAGTCTGTTCCACCACCTACTGCAGTACCGGCAACAGTATAGTCTACACTCACAGCACTCGGATAAATTCTATTCAAGTTTATAGTAAATACGGCAGGAGTTACGCTTTCCAAACCAGAACTATGCGTCGTGTCAAATCCAATCGTCGGAGTATTTAAATCCAAAATATTTAATATTCCGTTTTCTGAATAATCACTCTGACTCGAAAGTGGTCCAGAACCAGCATCTTGATTGTCGTGTACTAGAACTCTGATGCCAACATTATTGTAAACTCCGCCAGCTAGTGCTGATTCATCGTATGTAGTCCATGTAATAGTTCCATTTTGACCATAAGCAATACTATTGTTTGCAATAGTATTTATGGCTGTCGTAGAAGCCATTACCCATACTGGTGTACCTGCAAATAATAACGGATTTTGTCTGGTGACACGGTTAGTCGTTATATCTGTAGGCCAAGTTCCTCTCGTTATCCCTGTTAAGGTATTTTCAGATTTTCCAGTGTATTTTATAACTTCATTATTTATTTGAATATATCCTGAAGATTTAAGTTTTGAAGCATCAGATACTTTTATATTTCCTCCAGCATCTGCATTTGTCGGCAATGTTATACCGATATTATAGAAAACTCTTGCTTCATACAAAGGATCAGTTTTGTTCGACAAAGATGGGTCTGTGAGTTTATAAGTAACAGTAACATTTTTATCTGAACCTTGGACTGGAACAACATTTTCTACTTGAGAAGCAGCAGCCACACTACCCCCTCCACTACCTTCACCAAAATTCTGAATTCCATCTGGCTTAGCAGTGACATATCCTCCTGAGCGAACAGAAATATTTCCATTGGTCCCTACTACTCCTAATCGATATCTATAATATTTTGTCGGATCTAGACTCCTGTGAACAAAATAATTTGTAGTAGAACTATCCATCCCGGTCCCGATAGATTGATAACTTGAGAAGAATGAATTGTCAGTAGAAGTTGCAAATTCTAATTTATACGAATCAAACCCCGTTGCATCGGTTATCGCCTTCCAACTGATATACATATCATACGAAGGAATTCTCGGATTTGATGCATCTTGTACTACAAATGAATTAGAGTCGACGGGGGTAAGAGTTGAAGTGGACACTTCGTTTGTAGTATTTTCATAAGCATCCCTGAATTGATACTTTAATGTTTTTATTCCCAAAACAGAATCAAACGTCCACGGTATGGTTGTACTTTCGTTTATACTTTTCCAACCAGTATCTTGTGGATTAGAATTTGAAGAATCATCTTTGATTTTATATTGAACACTAGATAAATCAGTAGGCATAGGTATGGTAACCAAAGCAGACTCTGGTGATCCTGCTATTCCCGCGTCAAACGTGATCGGAGTAACCACTGGTTTTTTTGAATCTATTAGTAAATTAGAAATTTCTTTAGTCGTAGTGCTGTTATTTGTTTCCAAGTCACTGATCGAGAGTTTAAATTGTGCAGTTGCAGTTTCGATATTAGTTGTCGGTGTCCAGTATGCTGTATAGATATAGTATGAAGAAGTTGAAACTTTATTATCACGAACTCCATCAGTATTTTGATCTATTATTTGTCCTCCAGTTGGCGCAGTTGCATAAACAATATCCACGTCATTTATCGTATTCCACCCACTACCAGTATTGTAACTAAATGTAGGAGTCACAAACCCTGGAACTGTGTCCACGTCTGTGTCAGTATCACGAATAGAATATTCTATTTTTACTTTTCCAAAATTCGCATCATTTTTGTCAGCTACTTGAACAACACTGAGCCCACCTGCACTAGTCGAAGGATAGTCGACATTGAATTCTGGTGGAGCATTATACCCGACAGTGTTTGTGTCTTCTGCATAGTTTCCATAGCTGTCTGTTATTTTTACAGTTATGGTTTCTGATCTTGAGGTCATAGTCCAAGGCCACGAAAGCGCGCCGATGACAGTCAAGCTAGAAGAAAATCCTGTCCCCATTGTCCCTGATCCCGAGAGAGTTCCATCTGCGTTTGCTCCATACCAAGTAGTTCCCCCATCTCTTGAGAATTGCACAAAAATATTTTCGTCAACAGGATGCCCAGTTATATTTTGAAGTTTGAGAGTTATATTAGGTGATAAACTTATCACATCAGCATCAGTGTCATTTATCAAAAGTGTTGTGCCATTTATCGTTGGTTTCGCTGCGTCAAGAATAAATATAGAAGACAGCGAAGATCCAACCATCGAACCTGTAGATCCATCGTTTGCAACAACTTTTATAATTTCATTTATATTTTCATAACCATCTGCATCAGCACTTGCAGTCCATGTTATATTTTTCCCTGTACCTTTATTCAACAAACCAATATCTCCCGTAGCAGAAGTAGCATAAATAAATATTTGTGCTCCTGAAGAGTGCGCAAACGGTGTCGTTGTATTTGAAGTAGTAGGATAATTTATTGCCGATCCCCTTGTGAGACCTTGCAATACATTTCCTGACTTACTTGCATAGTTTATAATTTCATCATCTATCAAAATAGTTCCAGAAGTTGGGAAACTTGTTACATTTGATGTAGTCAATGATGTCACTGCACTTGAAATATTTCCACTGAGAGTAGAACCTGACCAATAGAATAGAGAATTTGAAGTTTGTGTAGATTCATTATCTGTAACATTATAAGACACACTTACTACTCCACTTGAATTTTGTGATGCAGATACATTTGAAACAGTCGGCGGAGAGTTTGTAAATTCAAATGAAAGAGTTTGCACGGGACTTTCTACGTTCCCTGCTCCATCTGTCGCTCTCACATTTACTTGATAGACATGTCCGATTTCAAGTGATATTCCAGAGGAATTATAACTCCACGTAGTCGTGCCTGTCGTGACTGGAAGGTATGTCTCGCTCACATCAGAGAAAGATGTGCCACTATACCAAACATTTGCATTTGTATCTTTTATAGAAATTTCTACCGTACTAACTCCAGCTCCACCTGTAGCATCTGATGCGCTACCTACTATTGACCTCACCCCATATGATCCTGGTGGATTTTGAGCTTCTCCTGCAGGAGTACATCCGTTGCCCGGAGTGCTACATATAGGTGTGATAGTTGAAGTAGGGTTAATACTATCATACAATCTCGTCAATTGTGTTGCTGCAGAGTTAGGATTTCCTGCTGCATCAGTCGCTACTCCTGCATTGACATCGACTGATACTGTTCCGTCAGTAGTTGGAGTAATTTCAAAATCATATACCATTCCACTACCTGTAAAATTACCTGCAGTACCATTTGTGACTGTAATATCTCCTACTACAAAGTTTGTGGTTGATTCACCGAATGTCGCTCTAACATTTATAGTTCCATTTGTTGGATCAGGATCATTAGAGGTAAGGGTGACTGTTGGACCAGCAGTATCAACTGTAAACGAAGGCACAGAAAGTAGAGACGAAGTATTTGTCGCTGCGTCAGTCACTGTCACTGTACAGTTGCTGTATGTTCCATCAGTAAGTGTAGTGAAAGTAATAGTATTTGATCCAGACGTTGCTGAAGTTGTGGCAGAACTACATGATCCAGCATATGATATAGTTCCTGCTTCTGTGGAAGAAAAAATATAATTTGGAGTATTGTCGTTTGTGGGGTTTGTGACTGCTGTGACCGTAGCCAAGGTTGGAGCAGTATTATCCACCGTCAGCCAGCCAGCAAGTGCATTTGATGTATTTCCAACCAAGTCAACTCCGATTATGTCATAAACTCCATCTACCAATCCTGCTGGTAATGTAACTCTATATGGAATATCTGCAACAGCAGATGATTTGCCTATGAATGCAGTGTGATCAACATTGATTTCATTATTCCAATCAAATATTTCAGTAAAGGTTGCAAGACTAGAAGCGTTATAATAGTTAGCTTTCACTGCCAAAGCTTTTACAGTCACAGGTCCATTTATTACAAGTGGTGTCGTCGCTTGATTCGTTGATGACGTCGTAGGAGTACTACCATCAGTAGTGTAATATATTGCATCGGCTCCAGCAGATGTGATTGTTACAGTTGAACCATGAGCAACTGCTCCACTTAGACTGAATGTTGGAGTTGGAAGAGTTGGAGTTATTGTGATGTCTCGAATGGCACGACCAGGCTTAATTACATTATAACCACTTCCTCCACAAGAAGAATACCCATTTATATCACAAGTAACAGAGGACAACCAGCCGGAAGTCGTTGAACTCCAGTAATTAGTGGAATCGACAAAATTAGCATTAATTGCGTTTTTATTTAATGACATAGTAATGAATTCACCAGATGATGGTACATACCAATCACTATAACCATTTAATACTAAAGCATGAGCAACAGTAGCAGAGTTTGGACCTGCTCCGCAAAGTGCTACAAGTGCATCTGTGTTTGCCTTTCCTGTACCTATTGCTGATCCTGTACCTGCTCCTTGTCCTTGTCCAATTGGGTGTACAGCAGAACAAGAAGCATTGTCTGCACTAGTTATGTCATTGTCCGTTACTATAAACCCCCCAGACCCATTAACATAAGCAACTTTACCACCTTGCCAACTTGTACCTAACGTCGGACCTCTTATTATCCTAATCGTATAAATCCTTGGATTTTTTCCTGACTCTGTAGCCACTACATCGATCACTCTTTCTACTCCAGCAGTAAGAGCAATTGCTCCTGATGCTTGACCTGATGTCACTGTCATTCCATTTACTGTGATAGTCCCTGCTCCTGTCGGAGTTACTGTGACACTTGTTACAGTGCTGAGCACAGTAACACCATTATAATTATATGTTCCACCAGAGAAAGTATAATTTGATGGTGAATTACTGATAACCATATTTGTTAAATTCGCAGTATCAGGAAGAGCCGCTACTGGTCCAGTACCTGTCTTTACTAAATATATCGTCCCCGCTTCATTTATCTGAACAGTTGAGTTAGAAAGACTTTCACTATTTAATCTCTGGGCAGTATTTGTCGGTGCACTTGGTGTAGGTGCAGTCGAGTCTACTATGACTGTGTGTGTAGATGCAGCTGATACGTTCCCTGCTGCATCGATGACATACAAACGATAAGTTCCCTCAGCTGAAGGAGAAAGAATAGTAGTAGATGTTCCTCCTGCTGTCGTCATTGTAGAACCTGCTGTAAAACTAGTCGTGCCAAGTGGCGCGATCCAAATATTGTTTGTAGCATTTCCTGAGCTTGCTATCGTCACTGTGCCACTCGATCTAAACATAGCATCTGCCGTTAATACAGAATCTTGATTTGTTGGTGCTATGTAGTCGACAGTAATAGTAGGGTTTGATACAGAACTCGTTGTGCAGTTTCCTGCGAGGTCGCAAAGTCTTACTGAAAGTGCTGCTCCACTTGCAAATGCTGTCTGCACGGCTGCATTACTTGCAAGTCCTGCGTTAAATGTCACAGTCGTATCTCCAGCAGAAATACTGCTATCCATTATAGCTGGACTAAAAGATGCACCACCTTTCAAAAGTTCTGCTGTTCCACCAGTTGCATCTGCTGCAGTTATAGTTGCACCTGCTGTAAAGTTTGTATTTGTAGAATTTAAAGTATTTGCTAAAACATTTCCACCTGTTGCAGTAAATGTGACTGCGATGGGAGCGGTAGGCGCAACTGTATCAACAGTAAACGTAGGCACAGAAAGTGCAGACGAAGCATTTGTCGCTGCATCAGTAACTGTCACTGTACAGTTGCTGTATGTTCCATCAGTAAGTGTATTGAAAGTAACAGTATTTGATCCAGATGTTGCTGAAGTTGTGGCAGAACTACATGATCCACCATAAGTTATGGTTCCGGCTTCTGTGGAAGAAAAAATATAGTTTGGAGTGTTGTCATTTGTAGCAGTTGGTATAGCTGTGACAGTAGCTAGGGTCGGCGCAACAGTATCTAAATTAAAAGTTACTCCTGTTCCAGGTGTTTCAAAAAAAGATTCAACTCCTCTTCCAGATTTCGCTCTCGAGTGTACTGTCAAGGTAACACCCGGACTCGTAAGTCCACTCACCGCATAACTCCAAGAAGAAGTTCCTGTCGCTCTCAACCAATATTCACTAGCTTGATTAAAACTAGAACCGTTCCAATATTGGCTTCCATTATAAATAGAAACATCAACATAACCAAGTGTCGCCCCACTATAGTCTGCCGCAGTTCCTGTTACTGATGTAAAAGTATTTCTAGCTGCAGACGTTGGAGAAGTGATCGATGAATAAAGCAACCCCGAGACAGTTCCGTCTCCACCATTATTTACTCCCGTACCACCTGCGACGTCAACAGTAATAGCACTGAGATTTTTTGTTCCCGCATTAAAAGCAATTCTTCCTCCTGATCCTCCGCCGCCTCCATTGTTGGCTGTACCAGTTCCAGCAACTCCACCATGTGCAGAAAATTCTCCACCGGTAGAATTCACTGTGCCCGTAGGCGCATTTATCCAAATACTTCCTCCTGATCCTCCACCGCTAGTTCCATTGGATTGACCATCAGCTAAAATTTTACCATTTACTGTCAAAGTCCCCGTTATAGTTAATTTTATTGCTCCTCCTCCATAACTACCAAGACCATCTTGCGCAGAACCTCCACCAGCTGATCCCATATCTGTTGGCTGTGTCACTTGAAGTCCATCACTATTGTATGCACTACCACCAACTCCTGCCCTTGTTCCGCCACCTTCAGTTCCACCAGCTCCAACGTGCCCTCCACCACCTCCACCCTTATCACCACTTAATCCGGGACCAGGTCCTCCACCAATAAATGGGCCATTGGAATTATTGCCTCCTCCTGCAGCTTCAGCTTCACCGGTCGTAAGGACACCAGTTGATTGAATTGTTAAATCATGAAAAGTGTGTTCACCCCTTGTCCAAGTAACAGTACTCCCAGCTGCAATAATAATATCACCCGGAGTTCCAACAGTTCTCTCTAGTGTCCCTGCTTCTCCTCCTTCTAGCCCCAAACCTCCTTCAACTATTATTGATCCAGCATAAGTATCTGTGCCAGAAGTTTGTAAACTAATTCTTCCTCCTCCACCTCCTCCACCAGCATTAGTACTATAAGTTCCTGCTCCATCTCCACCATTAGCCGAAATAGTTGCCGAATTAGAACCCGTCAAAGTCCCAGCAACTATCCAAACACTTCCTCCCGCTCCACCAGCACTTGTTCCAGTCCCCGAATTTCCATTAGCAGAAACTGTTCCGTTGATAGTGACAGTTCCCGATGCATTTAATTTTATTGCTCCACCACCAGGATTGAATATGTTAGTACCATTCGATGCCCCTGAAGCAGAACCCAAGCTAACTGGATTAGTTGCACTACCATAAGTAGTTGTATTTCTCACACTACTAGCATTTCCTTTTCCACCAGCTCCACCATGAGCTCCACCAGCTCCACCATAATAACCTCTTGTTCCACCACCTTCACCATAGCCCTGACCAAGTGGACTACCAGAAGCATAACTTCTTCCAGTGTATCCTTGGCCATTTCCATTGATAGTTCCACCAGAAGCCACTGTAATATTCCCGGTAGTGTTTATTGTCACTCCCGTCGCACCATTTACAGTAGTACTAGAAGGCGCAGGGATAAGTGTCCCACCACTGTTGATGGTCAAATTAGTAGCACCTAGATTATGAGTTCCTGCTGCGAAAGTCACACTACCGCTGATGGTCGCTTCTCCGGCACAACCTGCCCAGTTGTAACTCGTAGCTATGGTTCCAGAAAGAGCACAAGCAGCATGAACTGGTTTTGGATTATAAAAAAAAGAAACTACTGAAAAAATCAAAACAAGTCCGACAAGCTGTGTTCTTTTTATTTTCTTAATTTGTTTTAAAAAGAAAAAAATATTTTTTCTTTCTTTATTTATTTTTTTTAATAAGTTTTTCATTTGATTTAGTGAAATGATGCTGGGCATAATTTTATATTTAATTGTTAATTGATTTTTTAAGTTAGTAATTTTAAAATTTGTAATGATTTTTTTATCACGGACACGAATACGATAAAAAGAACTCAGATTCTTTTTATCTATAAGCCAAATATTAGAACTTCTGAACTTTTTAATTATTCTTTGGAGAAATTTTCTCATTTAATATTTTTTACTACATAAATTATATCATTATATATTCAACTTTTTTCACTAAAAAATGTTAATAACTTAAAAAATTAATTTACTCTACTTGAGCAAGGCCTTGCCTTGCTCAAACATTGTTCATAGAAAAAAAACAAAGGTATCGCCTCCGTTTTTACTTTCATTTTTTATATTTTGAAACTAATTTCTAAAAACACTTTGTTTGAAATGCATTTTCTTTAAAAGAATCTGTAAAACATTACTAAACAATATTATTTTTAATATCAATGTTTATCAATGTATATAATACTCTACCCTTATACTATGGCCTTCAAGATTCGAGCAAGGCAAAGTTGAGCAAGGCCTTGCCTTGCTCAACTTTGCATAATGTCATATGAAAGCCATTCAAAGATTTCTTTTTGAAATTTATCTTTTGTTGGGAAATATTCTGGGAAAAAATTTGGAGTCAATATATTGAACTCTGGCCTTTTTGATTCAAAATTTAAATAATCTAAATAACTTGAATAAGAATACTTCTCTAAATAATCAATAACATCTTTTTTATTTTTAATCCCCTTCTCCTTCCAGTCGTTTTGAATTAATTTTACTGGATTCAAATGAATGTAAGAAAACAAATATTTTAAATATTTATCTGTACCTAAATGCTGTGATTTGAATTTACCTTCAAAAAGACTGCCAGTCCTTTCATATTTTTTATTATAGTACATTGAATATCCGGTACTTAATTTTTGCATAAATTGACTGATACCATTTTTCTTTTTTTGAGTTATTAATATATGAAAATGATTTGGCATTAAACAATACGCTCCAATACTAACTAAAGGACTACCTTTATCTATTTCATAGATACTCATATTTCTAGATGTGTTAAAAAATCTAAATCCTTCATTTGAATTAGAAATATAAAGTAAAGAAATAAATCTTAAATAATCTTCTTTGTCATTAAAAATTTTTTGTTTACTATTACCCCGATTATAAATATGATAATATTCCCCCTCTACAAAATTTATTTTTCTTATAGACATATTTATATCATAACATAAATTATCTTAACAAAAATTGAGCAAGGCAAGGCCTTGCTCAATTTTTGTTATTTAAAACTATTTATTTTTATAAACTATTCTGTAGAGTTTTTGTATTCAAAAATATTTACTCGCGCAGCACGGATAACACGTTCACCAAGTTTATACCCTTTTTGAACAACCTCACAGACTTTATGATCTTCTTCTTTTTTTAGAGTTTCTACCATTTCTACAGACTGATGAATATTTGGATCAAAACTCTCCCCTACTTCTCCAACGGGTTTTACTCCGTACTCTTCGAAAATCGTATTCATCTGAGCATAAATATATTCTATTCCCTTCCTCCAATTTTCATCTACCTTCTCCCAAGTTTCCTTGTTTGAAAATGCCATATTAAAACTATCTATAACAGTGAGGAATCTGGCCAAAATTCTCTCACGTAAACTTTCCGAAAAATTTAATTTCCTTGCTTCTTCTTGTTTTTTATAATTAACAAAATCCGCTCGCTCTTTTTGCCAACCTGCCAAATATTCATCTTTTTCTTTTTTACACAACTTTAAATCAGATCTTAATTTTTTAATTGTTTTTTTAAGATCTTCTTCTCCGTCTTCGTTGAATTCGAACTCAAGTACTTCGGAATCTAATTCAGACGAATCAGCTGGAGTACTTTCAATATGTTCGTTTTCTTCTTTTTTAATTATTTCATCACCAACTTTTTTCATATTTTTATGTTAACATAAATTCCTAAAAAATGAAAAACCAAGCATCATAATCATCACAGGTCCCCTGTCTCTTTGACTTCGAGGACGAAGGTATAAGAATTCTTGGTTTTTCATTTTTAGTAGATTAAAAATTAACGTTTAGACCATTGAGGAGCCTTGCGAGCTTTTTTCAATCCAAATTTTCTTCTTTCTTTTGCTCTAGGATCACGTTTTAGAAAACCCAATGTCTTTAATTTTGTGCGAAGCTCACCATCCCCCTCTACCATAGCTCTAGTCAGACCATGACGTACTGCTTCCGCTTGAGAATGTATTCCACCACCAGAAACTTTAGCTAAAACATTCCACTTTGATCCGGGTTTTCCTTTGGCAATAGGATCTAAAATCAAATGGCGTTGTTCTTCTGTTTTAAAATAATCTTTTGCATCTACTCCATTTACAACAAAGCTTGTTTTTGTCGCTTCCCAAACACGAACTCTGGCAGTCGATGTTTTTCTTCTACCTATAGCCTCAATATATTTTTCTTTTGTCGTTTTTTGTTCCATGTTATTAATTATTTCTCAATAGTTAAATTTTTCATCATTTCTCTTCTAATCTTATTGCCTGGAAGCATTTGAAAAACAGCAAGTTTTAGTAATTCTCCCATTCCCTTTTTTTCAAGAGTTTCAGTACCTTTAAATATACGAAGACCTCCTCTGTGGCCTGAGTATCTCTTGTGGGTCATACTTTCCAATTTTTTTGTAGTTATACTAATTTTTGATACATTTATTACCTTTACCGGAACGCCAGAATAAACATTCCTCTCGAAAGTCGTTTTTGTCTTACCCATCAAAGACATAGCCACAGCAGAAGCAACCCTCCCTAGAGTAATACCGGCTGCATCTATTATTTTTGTATCATTCTTTTTCATCTGTTTTTTTATATTAAATCAAATCTTTTAATTACACAAATTCTATAATCGCCATCTTCGCTCCGTCTGATTTTCTTACTCCCATCTTAATTATTCTAGTATATCCGCCTTTCTTGTCTATATATTTTGGAGCTATTATATCAAAAAGTTTCTTTACTTCTTTCTTGCGGTTTGAAAGTTTAGAAACTATCAATTTCTTATTTGCTAAAGTGTTCTTTTTAGCGTGAGTTACTATCTTTTCTATGAAAGGTCGCAGTTCTTTTGCTTTTGGTTCAGTCGTTTTTATTTTCTCCCGTACTATTAGATTTAGCGCCAAAGAATTGATCAACGCATTCCTTTGATTTTTCGTTCTACCAAATTTTCTTTTAGAATTATGATGTCGCATATATTATAAATTATTCTTTCAAATTAAGACCAAATTTACCGAGCACCTTTTTAATCTCAGTAATTCCTTTTTCTCCTATACCTTCAACCTCGAGCAAGTCTTCTCGCTTTTTTCTAGCAAGCCCTCCTAGTGTCCTGATATTTGCCGCAGTAAGAGCGTTTAAGGTTCTCGTTGAAAGATCAAGGTTGTCTGTGCGAGTTTTTAAAACATCGGTAAAGTCATCTTCTTTCTTTTCATCTTCCTCTTTTTTATCCTCAGTCTTCGTGGATTTTTTCTCAACTACTACCTCTTCTTCAGGTTCTATGTAGTCGATAATAGCTTTTAATTGGTTTATCATTATCTCAATAGAATTTGAAAGAGCTTCACGTGGAGAAAGAGTACCATCTGTCTCTATCACCATCCTTAGACGGTTGTGATTTGTCTTGTCACCAACACGCATATTCTCAACTTCATAAGAAACCCTGCGAACTGGAGTAAAGATAGCGTCTACTGCGATAGTTCCTATGTCTACTTTTTCTTTTTGTAAAACTTCTTTTGGTATAAATCCTAGACCTTTCTCAATTCTCATTTCAATATTTAAATTTACTTTTCCTGTAACTTCTGCGATATATTGCTCCCCATTTAATATTTCAACCTGTCCTCCTGTTTTTATATCTGCTGCAGTCACTTGCTTTGGACCTTTTACAGAAAGGGTGACTACCTGAGGTTCATTGGAAATCATTTTAAAACGAGTCTTTTTCAAATTTAATATTATGGCAATGACATCTTCTTTGACCCCATCCATGGTTGCAAATTCATGAGAAACACCATCAATTTTTATTGAGACTATACTAGCGCCTGGTAAAGAAGAAAGAATTATTCTCCTAAGACTGTTTCCTAGAGTGTGTCCATATCCAGGATACAAACCATCTATTTCAAATACTCCTTTGTTGCCAACTTCCTCAATTACACGAGGTTTTGAAGGCATAATTATTTTATATTCAGGCATGTTTTTATATAAAAATTACTTTTAGTTTTAATAATACTCACCTGCCCTTTGGCAGGAAAAATCTAATAAATTAACGACTATAAAATTCCAAGACTACATTTAAATCAAGAAATGTTTCTATGTTTTTAGGTTTATCTGTAATCTTGCCTTCTATTTTTGTAATATCAAATGAAATCCAAGAAGGTGCTTTGTAATCTTTTAATCTTTCAGCTAAATTATCAAAAATCTTCTTTGTCTTTGATCCTTCACGAATTTTTATAATATCTCCTACTTTGACTTGATATGAAGGAATAGTGACTTTGTGATCATTTACTATAAAGTGTCCATGGGAAACCATTTGCCTTGCTCCGCGTCGACTATTTGCCATTCCCATACGATAGACTACGTTGTCGAGACGAGTCTCTAGTTCTTCGTAAAATTTTTCAGCGGTATGAGCACCCTTTGTCAAAGATGCTTTTTTAACATAGTTTGAAAGTTGTCTTTCTGTTATGCCATAAGAAAATCTTATTTTTTGTTTTTCATTAAGCTGAGTACCATATTCAGAAAGAGCTTTCGGACGACGAGCACTAGGATTGAAACCTCCAGTAGAAGTGGAAAATTTGGTAGTCTGACATTTGTCGTAAACTCCTGCACCCAATCTCTTACAAATTTTAAATTTTGGTTTTGATATCATGTATTTATATTTTAAAAATTATACTCTCCTTGGCTTCTTTGGTTTCGGACCGTTATGTGGCACAGGTGTCACATCTTTTATTGAAGTAATTTCAATACCATAAGCCATAAAAGCTCTAATCGCTGGCTCACGTCCAGAGCCAACCCCCCTCACTACGACATCTGCATCTTTTACTCCTAAGGTACTTGCTTTGTCTCCGATAATATCACCGACTTTTGAAGCAGCAAACGGAGTTCCCTTTTTGGCACCTTTAAAACCCATAGCTCCAGCACTCGTAGCAAACAAAGCATTGCCATTCTTGTCAGAAAATAAAACCTTTGTATTATTGAAAGTAGCGTCGATGTGTATGATACCGGAAGTTATCTTCTTTTTTGGAAGTTTAGATGGAGCTACTTTTGCATCTCCTTCTTTTGCAACATCAGTGCTTGATTCTTTTGTAATTTTTGTTTTTCCCATTTTAAATTAATTATGTTTTACTTTCTTTTCTTTTTCCTGATGCCATAGTCCTACGTACATTTCCTCTGATTGTCCTTGAGTTTGTTTTTGTGCGTTGTCCTCGTACTGGCAATCTTTTTGTATGCCTGACTCCTCTGTAGGCTTTTATATCTTTTAATCTTTTGATGTTTCCAGAAATTTCTCTCTTAAGATTCCCCTCTATATTCATGCTCTCGATAATTGCACGTATTTTATTCTCTTCGTCTAGAGTTAAATCTTTTGCATGCTTACCACGCTCTATTCCAACCTTATCTAATATTTTACGAGCCGAAGAAATCCCTATGCCATATACACATGTTAGGCCTATTTCAAGTCTCTTTTCATTTGGTACTGTTATTCCAAGAATTCTCATATAAATTATTGTTTTTGCTTGTGCTTTGGATTTGAACAAATGACCCTCAAATGCCTCTGGCGTTTGACCAATTTACACTTGTCACAAATTTTTTTTACTGATGCTTTTATTTTCATAAAAATCAAATTTTGTTCAAAACAATACAAAAACAAAGGGAAAACCCTTATTTTTCAATGTTTAAAATCTTTTATAAACTGTAACTACAATAATACACCATTGTTAAAAAAATTACAACCTTTTCACAATTCTACCCTTTCCACCATATGAATCTAAGACGACTTCAACAGAATCTCCGATTAAGACTTTAATTCTGTGCATCCTCATTTTACCAGAAAGATATGCTAGAATTTCTTTATCGTCTTCTAATTTTACTCTGAACAAAGTACTAGGCAACGCTTCAGTAATAAAGCCATGCGCTGTCAATATTTTTTCTTCTTTTGAATCACTCATTTAGGTTTTGTAATTCTAACAAAATTAACCACACAGGTCAATACTTTATTGTTAATAATCGTTTATATGCCTATTCTTATCTTTGATATCTTTTCTGAACAACTTTATTTGGGGTAATTTATAGTGATTTTTATCTTATTACTCTTGTCTGGAAAAGATGATTTCCATACGGGTCTGATAACTGATGAAGCAGAGTCTATGTTTGGATACTGAGATAGTATCTGATTAAAATCCTTTTTGCTTTTCCCAGCTAGACTTGTGGCCAACTTGGTTCCATCAAGTTTATATACAATTTTTGGTACACCATAAATATTGAAATTTATATCTGTAACACTAGCAAACGCCATGCTCTCCTTGTTGGAAAGTTCAAAGGTTAAATCTTTAATATTTGATATATATACTTCACTCCCATCGTAGTCTGGGATAAGATATTTAACAATTTTGTCTGTTAATTTTTTTTCATTAAAAACAAACCCGTAAAGCGTACCTTTGACAGTCAAAGTGATAGAACCATCAGCTGACACTGGACTAGCACTAGTATCGTCTACATTTAGAAAGGTAGCATCTTTAAAGAGTATGAACCCTTCCGGAATCTGACTCGCTGCTTTGCCAAAGAGTTTCGTTTTCAAATTATTTTCTAATTCTTTTTCTGTATTTTGTTTTTGGTTATCACTAATCTGTTTAGATTTACCAACAAACCCACCAGTTATTTCTCCAACAGACCTGCCATAAAATTTTGAGTATTTGGGTGATCCCTTAAAACCAAATATTTTAAAATCAATGGGTGGACTATTGTATTCAATCCCCGGATCTAAAGCATATATATCTACACTAACTTTACCAGGAACCCCGTCTTTATTTATCCCAGGAATTACAATTTTTGTTTTTGTTTTATAAATTTTCCCATTTGACCCTTCCAGTCGTGTGTCTATCAGAAGTGGTTGTGGTGAAGAACTAAAATTATTATAAAGTACAACTTTACCGTTCGCGTTTTCTTTTAAATCTTTTTCTTCTCCGCCCAATATTGTTTTTGTTTCTTGATCTGAAATGACCATAAGATCAAAAGGCAACTTGTCAGTATTTGAATTTTTAACAGCAGACAAATCTTCGTTTAGAGATATTGTTTTTATTTTTGGATTAACCGTAATAGTCGCCTTGGAAAATAAAAAGGACAGAGCAAAGAAAAGAAAAATTACAGAAACCAATGCCACAATCCAAAGTTTGTAATGATTTCCATCTGTCTTGTTTTCTTCTAAAGAATATTTGTTGTTTGTATTTGTATTAACAATTTTAGGAATGTCAGAAGGAATATAAATTTTCCTAGGAGTTGTGTCCTTCTTTATTTTGTTTACTTTTTTTATATCCTGAAGTAAATTTCTCGACATAAATATATCTTATCCTAAAAAATGATTTATATAAATAGACTCAATAGTAATAAAAGAATCATGTTTTATATCCTTTTTATATTCAGCTATACCATGGAGCATTTGAGTACCTAAATATACAACTCTAAATTTTGATTCAGTAAAAGCATATTGGTTGAATTGTTCGTTTTTAATTGTTTCAGCAAAAAATTCTGCTAATTCTTCGTCAACTGTCATAAAAATAGTAGAGGAAACAGAAATATCGTTCGACAGAAATACCAAGGCTTTTTGAAATTGTGCAAGCCACTCTAACTTTAATTTTTCAATAATTGGTTTAAGTTTTTTTTCTGTAGTTACGGATGCATGATTGTCGTTATAGAGAGAAATGTAAGATTTTGCTTCATCGAGAGAACATTTTAATCTGGCTGACAATTCACGAACAAAATAATTGTAGCCTATCGGAAAAGAAGACGACGAACACAAAGCATCTTTTTTGACTAAAGATATCTCTGTGATTTCTCCACCGATATCAACTAAAGAAAAATTATCTTGATGTATAAACATATCGCGAGCAACCGTAAATGACGCCAGAACAAAAGAAGAGAATTTAACATCTCTCTGATGAAAGTGTTTCTCTACTATATCCTCTATCCCAATCAAGACTTTTTCAGGGCTCATCGATACAAAAACAGCCATTTCTATGTCTTTTGTTTTCTGATTTAATGGCTTACTTGTAGCATAACCATTCAGCATAGTCCTCATATTTCTAAGTTCTATCGGGCGAACTTGATTTTCACTTTGTTCGTTCTTCAAATATTCTTCTTTAAAGAGACTACTCTCCTTTTGTATTAATTCATCTGCAAGTTTCGAAGTAAAAATAAACGGAGTATTTTTTTTAAGAGAAATATTTCTAACTTGAGAAGAATACCACGGTGACGATAATACGCAAAAAAACTTCGTTGGAGCACCGAGCCCCGATATGCTTGCTTTACTTGCTACTATTTCTAGTGTTTTTAGAGTTTCAGATAAGAATTTGTTAAAATCAATTTTTTCTTCTAGAACTATTGGTTCACGAATAGAGAAGATAATCTGTGGCGCACCATCTCTTTTCATCCAAAAAAGTGCACCACTAACAGAAGAAGACCCTAGATCAAAAACCAACGCCAGTTTTGATTCTTCTTTTTGTTTAGAAAAAATTCCCATACTACAATTATATCATAAACAAAATTATAGAAGTACAGCCTTAATCCTACGTACGCCAGAAGCCACAGCCTCTTCCTTGATTATTTTGAAGTTACCTTTCGGATTACCATCGGGATCAAAAACACTAGCAAGCTCACTGGTGTTTTTGACATGCGGACCCGCACAGAATTCTTTAGATATTTGGTTACCTTTATCATCTTCAATAAAATATACAGACACATTATCTTTGTATTTTGCTCCAAATTCCATTTGAGCTCCGATCTTTTGTGCGTCGACAAGACTCATCTCTTTGTGAACAACATTCAATTTAGCTTTTATCTTGTCATTTACCCAATCTTCAATTTTTTTCTTTTCTTCGTCGGTAAGCTTATGATCACAAAGAAAATCTATTCGTAATCTTTCTTCATTTATATTGCTACCTTTTTGTTTTATGTTTTGATTTATTGTTGCTTGAAGTCCAGCCAAAAGTAAGTGGTGAGCTGTGTGAAGTTTGATCGTCTTTTCATTGTCATTTAAAAGGCCTCCTTTAAACATACCAACTGATGCAGTCTTCGAAAGCTTCTGATGTTCAACCATTTTTTTATCAAAATCTTCTCTATTTATCTTTAAACCTTTTTCATTAGCTAGTTCTTCAGTTAATTCAATAGGAAAACCATATGTCGTAGCTAAAATAAATGGATCTGTGTCTTTGTTAAATTCTTTTATACCCTGTTCTAGCGATTCTTTAAATTTTGAAATTTCTTTTTTTATTTCCTGTCTTACAATATCATTGTTTACTTTTGGATATATATCTTTATATTTTTCAACAAATTTATCTAAAATACCCCCAAAAACATCATCAGAAAGACCAAGCCCACTTGCTTTCACAACAGCTCTCCTAATAAGACGACGTGTTATATAGCCACTACCTTTGTTCCCAGGAATTGAATTGTCAGAAACCATAAACAACGCACTACGCAAATGATCAGCTACAACACGTGCTGATTTTTCATTATAATTTTTGGCTTTTTCTTTTATCAAAGACATAACCTGTTCAAATAAATCAGTTTCATAAATACTATCTTTTTTGTTTTCAGTCATAAGTAATCTTTCAAAACCCATACCAGTATCAACACCAAATGTTTCTAGTTTTGTTAGGTTTGCTTCACCCTTGTCAAATTTTTCTCTAGAACCATCACAAAAATATTCATTGAAAACAATATTCCATATCTCCACATCTTCCCCAGAAGCGTTTTTGCAATATATCTCAGTAGTAGGACCACATGGGCCAGAATCCCCGGTAGGGCCCCAAAATACATCACTCCCATCCTTTCTCACGTCTTTAACCCCAATTTCCTCCCAAATTTTTTTTGACTTTTCGTCTGCCGGAATAAATCCTGCACCTTCATAATAAGTTACATAAGAAATAGTTAACCCTAATTCTTTCGTAATAAAATCATATGCAAAAGTAATAGCTTCTTTTTTACCATAACCACCAAAAGAAAAATTTCCTAACATTTCAAAAAAAGAAAGGTGCGTCTTGTCTCCAACTTCATCTATATCAGAAGTACGCACGCATTTTTGTGATGATGTCGTGTTTTTAGAATCAAAATCTTTTTGAGCATTCTGTGGAGCTGTATAGTAGGGTTTAAATTGCTGCATTCCGGCAGTGGTAAAAAGCACAGATGGATCGTTTTCTGGCAACAGTGAAGAAGAAGGAACTATTTTATGTCCTCGTTCTTCAAAAAATTTCAAAAATCTTGACCTTATTTCATTTGATTGCATATACGATTAGCTCTCTATTTTTTCAGAATTATTTAAACTCTTTTCGGATATTCTCAAAAGCGGTTGTTCTAACATATTTAATATTACAAAAATCATAAGAACTAATAGAGTAGAGATAATAGCAAGACTAAAAAGCCCATACCCAGCTGCTATGCCTATGCCTGCTGTAACCCAAAGCCCTCCAGCCGTTGTAAGACCCTTCAAGCGAGAACCTTGAAGAATAATAGATCCTGCTCCCAGAAACCCAATTCCAACGATTATGTTTGAAGCTATAACTGCAGGATTAAAACCATTTACTCCAGCGTAAAGTACTGATAAATATTCAGAAACTATAATAAACAATGCAGCCCCCATAGAAACAAGAGCATGGGTTTTCATTCCAGCTTCTTTGTGTACTAAAATACGTTCAGCTCCTATGAGCATCCCTAAAATTATTGCTACTGATAATCTTAAAATTACGTGACTATTTTGCACAAAAAATTGTTCCATATATATCTATTATATAAGACTACTTTTAAAAAAGAAAGGAAGTTATTTTATAACTCCCCCGCCTAAAACAACATCTTTATCATATATAACACAAGACTGACCTCTATCTACCAGAATAGGCCTATCAAATACGACTTTTACTTCTTTTTTATTTATCTTCTTAATTTGACAGATTAAGAATTCTCCATGATAACGTATTTGTGCGGTGTAATTTTTGTTTTCTTCTGGAATAACAGAAACCCAATTCGTATTATTTAATATCAGACAAAAATTATCCTTAAAAGAGTATGAATAATCTTTATTTTTATTTATGTTTTGCGACACATATAAAATATTTTTTTTAATATCTTTTGCAACAACATAATATGGTGCGTCGTTAGGGCTTTTTTTTGTTACAGTAAAACCATGTCTCTCTCCAAGAGTATGAAAAACAACACCATTGTGAAATCCGATAACTTGCTTCTTTCCTCTTTCGCTTTCGCTCGGAACGATGACTACATCGCCTTTTTTTTCTTTAATATAGTGCTTCAAAAATTCTTTTAAATCCACCACCCCCAAAAAACATATGCCCTGACTATCTTTTTTTTCTGCCACAGGCAATTTAAATTTTTTTGCTAAAATTCTGACTTGTTTTTTTTCTAAATTGCCTACTGGAAAAAGAATTTTTGAGAGTTGTTCTTTTTTTAATGTCCAAAGAAAATAACTTTGATCTTTTGTTGAATCAATACCCTTACATAAACATGTGACATTTCTTTTCATTTTTAGCTTCCCGAGGGCCCCGCCCTTGTAATCAAGGGAAGGGCGCAGGGACGAAAAATGAGAAGAAACGTCACATGTTTGCGCATAATGTCCAGTCGCGACATAGTCCGCTCCCATAGCAAGCACCTTTTTTAAAAAAGCGCCAAACTTTATTTCTTTATTGCACATCACGTCCGGATTTGGGGTCCGTCCTTGCTTATATTCAGCAATCATATAATCAGCAACTTCTTTTTTATATATTTTTTCAAAATCAAAAGTTAAAAAAGGAATATCTAAATGAGCACAAACTCGCATAGCATCACGACGCTCCTCCTCCTCATTGCACACTAAAAAATCTGGGTGCCATGTTTTAATAAACACCCCAACAACATTAAAACCTTGCTCTTTTAATAATGCTGCCGAGACAGATGAGTCTACCCCTCCAGACATGCCCACAAATACAGTTCGACTTTGCTCACCACAAGCTGTTTTTTTCTTTTTCATAATAAAATTCAGGAATGATATTTTTGCCGGTACGGATTTTTTGAAGCTTAAAAAATCTCATCGAGCCTGAGGCTCTCAGAGCCGAAGGCCTGAAATTTTCGGCTCGTCAGCCTCAAAACCCCTTAAAAACATCATTCTTGAATTTTATAGATTCATGAGCTTTTTGTAAAGCTCATAGGTAGCACGTGCGTCTGAAAGCGCACTGTGTGGATTGTCATTTTTTATATCAAAATATTTACACATTTCTCGTAAAGAAAAATGCAAGACATCTTCGTTGTTATGAAGCTTCGCCCAAGCGATAGATATAGTATCTAGCCTATGATAATGCATGCTATTTTTTATATTATTCTTTTCAAAATTATATTCCAAAAACCCAGAATCAAATGCCACATTTTGCCCGACCATTATACAATCTTTTACTTTTTTGGAAAAAATTTTTAAAGCATCTTTCAGCTCGTATGCGTTTTCCCAATCTTGCTCATTATAATGGTTTATTTTTAAAGCAGTTTTATCGGCATTTTCAATATTTTTTGGTTTTATTTTCAGCTCGAACTCTTCTTTGATTTTAAGTTTGTCGTCGGTAACAACACAACCAATCTGGATAATCTCATGCTCTATAACGCTGAGTCCAGTAGTTTCTATATCTATAAAAGCAAAATCGTGTTTTCTCATTTTATTTTAAATATTTTGATATATTTTTTTTATGCTCTGTAAAACTACGGGCATAATGTATCACTCCATTTTTGTCATGTATGTAATACAAATAGTTAGAGGCGTTGGGCTTTATCGCCGCCCTTATAGCTTCAATCCCTGGATTGCAAATCGGACTTTCTGGCAATCCTCTTGTTTTATAAGTATCTGGCGCAGCATCTACTTGAAGTGGCATTTTTTTTGATATCCTATTCCATAAAATTCCAGAAATTATGCCCCTATCACTATCTCCTTTTGCTTCTCTCTCTATAAGAGATGCCATTATAATAATTTCATTTTGATTTTTACCGGTTGAAATTATATCACGTTCCACTAATTTAATTTTCTTATTAAAATTGTCACTCATATATTTTATTACATCTTGTTCATTGTCTGTCGTAAAGAAAAAATATGTATCTGGAAAAAGATACCCCTCCTTATTTTTTGCTTCTAATAAAAAATTCTCCTCATTAAAATTCCTCAATTTCGCTGAAAATGTATCTGAAATTTGAGCCGAATCAAAACCCTCAGGAATAGTAACTTTTACCGTAGCTAGGTGCCTATCCCTTTTTGAAATTCTTCTTGCAACTTCAAAAACTGGTAACTTTCCTTCAAAAAGGTAATCTCCTTGGGCTATATGATTCTCGCCGCCATAGATTATAACAAAAGCTTCAAATAAAACTTTAGAGCGTATTATTTTTTTTTCTTTTAAATCTTCAGAAATACTTGTGAGTGTTGCGCCTTTTTCAATACTAATGATACTTTGACTAGGGAAATTATTAGGTGCACTTAAAAATAGAAAATAGAAAATAGAAAATAGAAAAAGAAAAACAACAAAAATAATTGCGCTTTTTATAAATAAACTATCTCTAGAAGAATTTTTTATAAATTCAACTTCATTCTTTGGCAATTGAGTATTTTCCATAAATTAGGTCGGTAAATTCGTAGGTGGAGCAGCTTCTTTGGACTCGATACGTTCAAGAGTAGGCACTTTTAGGATTTGGCCTGGGAAGTGCCATAGAGTGGCAAGCTCTTCTACGTTTAAAACAAAGTTCTCTGGATGATGATACGCATGAAAGAAAAGAGAAAACGGCCAAAAAACATTGTGCGTATTAAAAATATTATGTCGCATTGGGAGATGAAAAAACGCTCTTTCTCTGTATTCATGAAGCATTCTATCAGCTAACAACATGACTACCTTGGGAGAAATTGTAAAATATCCACCATAGGCATCAGCTTGTGTAGAATTATGACGCATAAGTTCATTCGAAAATGGATTAGCGTATTGTCTAAAAATCAATCGGATATTTCGTCGATTGTTCATACTGAAGGCTTCTTTTTTAGCAACATAAAAAATCCTAATGCCAGTATCAAAGCCGAGTTTTTGCATTTTTGCAGTAGCTCCTTTTATTACTGGTTCAACAAATGAAGGAACACGTACTTCTATCCTTGCCCCTTCATCCTTGACACTGGTATAAGGTTTCAATAATTTGTTTATCTGAAGTTTTGATTCTTCTACCCAATCATGATGGCCAAAAAAGGTTCCTTTTGTGTGATATTCTTTTTTTGAAGGAGTAACTACTATTTGCATCCACATTTGCTCTCCTTTTTGTATAGAACCAAAAAGTTCTATGACTGAGGAAATAGGATCGACTTTCTGTTCTTCTTTTGGATCTTTGTCTAGTCCATAGTCAACATAAGTTTTTATCGGGAAGGCTTGAGGATTTTTTAATTTAAATTCACACCCCCAACCATTCCAAGTACTACTTGGTGAAATTTCATCGACAGCCAAGGTATAATCTTCTACTACTTTTACTTGAGCTTGGGGATACTGTGCATACATCTGTGTTTCGATTAAGCTTTTTAAACGAGAAGGAGTACGCACATAAAAATGTACCTGCCCGTCAATAGATGCAATTTCAAGAGAAAACCAAAACCAAACTGCTCCTTGCCAGTATTCTTCTTTTCCTCCTTTCATACTCCAATGATAGAGAGCATTTGTTATAAAGAGCTCCATTCCCTTTGGGGATCTCAAAACATCGCGCGGAGGAACTATTTCAAGTAAAACCCACTCTATTCCAGCTATAAAATTTTGCTGAATATAATGAAGCCAGAATTTCCAAGCAACAACACAAAGAATCACTACTGCAACATAGGGTAATAAAAATGATATTATACTCCAAATAAAACTAAACAATGGGTCAGCCATTACTTACATTTTAATACAAAAACCTTAAAATAAGAAGCAAATTTGTGGAAAGTTAAGCTAGTGTATAAAGCCCACTTTTGTTTTTCTTGAAATATTTTGAATTTGCTAAATTTACCAAAATAGTATTCTTCTTGAAATATCTCTCTTTCATTACCTTTTCTGCTATTTGTTCTTTGGTAAGAGGACCTTCTCTTTTTAATATATCTTTAATAACTTCCCGAGCAATACCCGCTTTGTATCCCCATTCAGAAAGTGCATACATTCCACGTCCAACCAAAACAAATCTGGAATCTTTTATAAGTTCATTGTGACAAGTTGCATAATGAGTTTTTTTACCGAAAGTTTTTGTTATAGCATCAGCAACTTCTCTAAAATGCATAGGCGAACCATGACGTCTCATGACTAAGAATGCATAATCTTTTACTCCACGTGTTCTGATATTTGGTGAAGTTGCTTTACCCCATTCTCCAAGTGGATTTTTGGAAATTGTTTTTGACATTGATAGCCATCTTTTGGCAATTTCTTCATTTTTATACTGATCAGCAACATCTTTCATTTGATCAAAAAACTTTTTTATCATCTCAGCTTCTAGAATAAGATCTTCGTCATTTAAGCTTGAATAAAGTTTTTTAAGAGATTCGTGGACTTTTTGTGCCATTTCGTCATCAACGCTCCAACGAGTATGAAAATGCTCGTCTTCTCTGTGTTTCTTAAAGACGTCACTTAAAACTAGAAAAAAATGAATATGATTTTGGGTCGCTTTGTCTTTTGATATATGATTCAATAAATCATTTTCTGCAACGACTGCTCCGAGTGAATGGATTAATTGTTTTAATTCATCAAATATTACTTGTTCACCTTTGTAAGCTTGGGATTTTTTAATTAAAGTTAGTGCTGCCTCTTCTATTTGTCTTACACGTTCACGAGTAATGTTGTATTTCTTGCCAATTTCTTCAAGTGTCCTTCTTTCTGCGTCTCCAGTCAACCCAAAACGGTTCATAATAACATCACTCGCCCTGTCTTGGAGGTGTGAGGTTATCTTTTTTGTAATTTGTTTTGGCTTGAATGATATTGTTGACATAATTTTTATAAATATAACCCACACAATTGTGGGATAGGCTAATAATTAATTTATGCTGTGTTCTAATTATACACATAGATTGACCAATGTCAAATGTGTATACTAGCGATTATTTTTTTTCTTCTCTTCCCGCTCGCGTTCTTTCAAGTTCAGTTAAAAACTTTTTGCGCAATCGTACACTTTTAGGGGTTATTTCCAAAAATTCATCATCGTTCATAACCTCAAGCCCCCGTTCGATCGTTAAAATAAAGGCCGGTTTTAAATATATTGCATCATCAGTACCCGAGGCTCTCATGTTTGTGAGCTGTTTACCTTTTGTCGGATTTACAGACATATCTTCTCCTTTTAAAACATTACCCACAACCATACCTTCATAGACTTCAGTCCCGTGTTCTATAAAAAGAAGCCCCCGTTCTTGTAGGTTGGCAAGAGAAAACGCTACTGCTTTACCAGAAGTCATAGAGGCCATAGACCCGTATTCTCTCCTCTTTATTTCACCGACATACTCCTTGAATCCTAAGACTTGAGAAGACATAATACCTTCTCCTTTTGTGTCGACAATAAATTCTCCACGATATCCTAAAAGCCCACGGGTAGGTATTTCAAAAATAATTCTAGCAATCCCATGCTTTTCTGACATATGTTTCATTATCCCCTTACGTTTCCCAATTTTTTCAATTACAATGCCAGACGATTCGATCGGTACATCTATCACTAATTCTTCGTATGGTTCTGTCTTTTGTCCATTATCTTCTTTTATGATTACCTCTGGCTGAGAGACTTGCATTTCAAATCCTTCACGTCTCATGTTTTCTAATAGAATTGCAACATGAAGCTCTCCACGACCATAAACTTTGAAAAAGCTTGGGCCACTTGTACTGCCTTGATCTGGAGAAAAATCAACTCTCAATCCTACGTTCATTTCTAATTCTTTCTCTAATCTTTCTTTTATTTGTCTTGAAGTAACATATTTACCTTCACGCCCTGCAAACGGAGAATCATTAACTAAAAAATTAAGAGAGATGGTCGGTTCATCTATGGCAATATGGGGCATTTGTTCAACTGTATTATCTTCACAAATAGTTTCCCCAATATAAATATCAGGAATTCCTGAAATTAAAACAATGTCACCAGAAAACGCTTTTGAAACTTCTTTTCGATTTATCCCTTCAAAAGTAAAAAGTTTAGTTATTTTGCCATTTCTGGATCCATTCTCTCCTTTTACAAAAACCTGACTTCCAGAATTAATTTCACCAGAATAAATTCTTGCTATGGCGAGTCTTCCTAAGAAATTATCATAGCCTAGATTAAAAACCTGTGCAGACATTTTATCTTCTTTTTTTTGTGATGCAGGAGAAACTTTTTCTAAAATAACATCGAGCAGTGGTGTTAAATCTTTTGATTCGTCTTTTAGATTCTTTTTGGCTATACCATCGCGTCCAATAGCATATACTGTTTCAAAATTTGCTTGTTCGTCAGTAGCGCCCAACTCAAGAAACAATTCTAAAATTTCATCGTGCGCTCGGTTTGGATCTGCTGCTTTTTTGTCTATTTTATTTATTACAACTATCGGCCTGAGACCCAACTCTAAAGACTTTTTTAATACAAATCTTGTTTGCGGCATTGGACCTTCACTTGCATCTACAAGTAAAAGCACAGAGTCTATGGCCCTCAATACCCTTTCTACTTCCGAACCAAAATCAGCATGTCCTGGTGTGTCTACAATGTTTATCTTTGTACCTTTATAATAGATAGAGGTATTTTTAGAATAAATAGTGATACCACGCTCTTTTTCGAGATCATTTGAATCCATCGATGCTCCTTCTTCTAGTCCACCATTTTGTTGCATCAAAGAATCAGTAAGTTTTGTCTTACCGTGGTCAACGTGTGCTATTATGGCTATATTTCTAATTTCCATCTTGATTTAATCAAAAAAAGCCTTCTGGCTTTTTTTAATAATAACATACTTTTTAAAAAACAACAAATGGCTAATCGTCTTCCCCATCTCCACCCCTATTATTTTGTGGGGGAGGATTTAGTTGAGTGTTTTGAATAGTTTGATTTAATGTATTTTGACTAATATTTTGATTTAAATCTCCGATGTAATACTGGGCCAACAAATTATTAGCAGAAGTGGAGTGTGGATTGCCTACACCCCCCTTTGTATCAAAAGCAACAGTTGCTTCCTTGCCACAATAGTTTGTAATATTTTGTGTTCCACCTGGGTGAGCTCCCGCATAATCAGAAAGATTATAAACCTTGTTATTTATAATCATCCAGCAATCAGAAACCGTATTATGTTTTGCAACTTCCTGAGAATTCAATACAACATTCCCGACAGGTGGTGGTGTTGGTGTTGGATTATTTACATTATTATTCAAATTATTATTTGAGTTATTGGAATTATTTGAATTAGATTTTGCATTTTGAACATTCTGATTTAATGTATTCTGGCTAAGTTTTTGGTTTAAATTTCCAATATAATACTGCGCTAGTAAATTATTCGCAGACGTAGAATGAGAATTTCCCTTTCCTCCTTTTGTATCAAAAGCAACCGTTGCTTCTTTTCCACAGTAGTCTAAAATGCTTCTTGTTCCACCAGGATGAGCAGAGGCATAGTTTGAAATATCATAAACCTTACTGTTAACAATAATCCAGCAATTCGCATTTGTATTATGTTTAGCTATTTCTTTGGAATCTAAAACAGTAATTCCAGAAGATAGTAAATTTGTAATATCTGCTGTTTTATTTTGATTCGTTAATCCTGTATTTAAATTATTATTTTTATTGTCTTGATAAAAAACAAGGCCCGCAGTCAAAATTGCAGTCATAACACAAAAAAATATAAACAAAGAAATTCCTGTTAGTTTTTTCATATTATAAAAAGTTAAATTCTTCAAAATTAATATTATTCTTATCGACTCCTTTTTCTATAAATTGTTCTTTTAGAGCTCTCATAAACGAAAGTGGTCCGCAAATATAAATATATGCATCAGAAACACCATTGGTTAATTCTTTTATCTTATCTGCATTTATCCACCCTTTCTCTTTGGCATACCAAGTTATTAAGTGGAACCTACTATTAGTAACGGATATGGACGTCAATTCTTTCAAGAATACAGCTTCAGTTGTGTCGTTTAAACAATAAAACAAATAAATATCATTTCTTACATTCTTCAAACTTCTAGCAAGACTTAAAAACGGTGTAATGCCTACTCCACCTCCAATCCAAATTTCTTTTTTGGAAATATCCCGATTTTTAAAAAAACTACCAAACGGTCCCTCAACTTTTGCAATTGCTCCAGGTCTCAAGTTTCCAATTTTACTAGTGTAATCTCCCAATGATTTAATTACTATTTTTAAATTCTTATCTCCTTTTGTGGAAGTGATAGAAAAAGGATGCGGCTCGGAGCTAACTCCAACTTCAACAAATCTTATAAAGATAAACTGTCCTGGAAAAAACTCCATTTTTGAATTTCTCGGTTCTATTTCTATTTCAGTGACATTATCACTTGGCGTATTTATGCCCACAACTTTAAATTCATGATCTTTGTTAAAGAAAACTCGAAAAAATGATCTATAAGCACCCGAGATAAGCCCTAAAATCGCAAAGACAAAAATATAATATCTCAAAAACATATTATTCGATACGTCGCTTGAAATAAATAAAGTGTGTAAAATTGCAAATATAAAAACTACAACCATAAACTTATGTGAAAATCTCCAAATATGATACTTGATCTTCATATAAAGAGTAGCTACTAGAAGTATAATCATTAAGCCAAGCGCAATTATTCCCATAGTAATTGCAAAATTTGTTCCTGGCAACAAAAACAATGCTGCACTATTTATCGAAATAGTAATATATTTTACAACTAAAAAAAGTGGATGAAATAAAAGTAGGGAAAAAGAAACGGCTCCAAGCCATTTATGATGATCATAAAAAATATGTAACCCAGAAAAAAATTTATCAAAAAAATGAGATCTATTACTCAGAATTAAATTGATAGAAAATAAAATCATCCCCAATAGCCCAGTGATTTGTCCCAAACTCGTCATTGTAGAATTTAAATCAAAAAAACGAATAGACACGGGCTCCATAGAAAACCATATTTTAATAGGAATCCAAGCCAAAATTATTATAACAATCAACGGCAAATTCTTCCTGATTTTCATCATCATATTATACAATATAAATTAAATCTATGAACGTTTCATGAAGAAGTTTAGATCCACTCATATTTTTTTATGAACCACATTTTTAAGAATTGAGTTATTAAGAAATATAAAATTATTCCAACAAACAAGAAGACAAAATAAAGTGGTGGTAATGGTAAAAATTGAAATGCGGAAGCGAATGGTGAAAACGGTAAATAAATTCCAATTGCAATTATACATATTGTGGAAATAATAAGTGACTTCGATGCCCAGCTTTGGAAAAACGGAATCTTGCTTGTTCTAATAATATGCACAATAAAAGTTTGCATTACTATATTTTCTACAAAAAAACCAGTATGAAAAAGAGCGGGATTCCCCCAAGCGTTAAATATGTAAAGCATAATAAAAAAGAAAGCATAATCAAATAATGAATTTATTGGACCAAAAAATAAAATAAATCTTTTGATATGTTTGAAATCCCATTTTTTAGGTTTAAGCAATCTCTCTTCGTCAACTTTATCTGTAGGAATAGTCATCTGCGAAAAATCGTAAAGGATATTGTTCGTTAAAATCTGCAAAGGCAACATAGGTAAAAAGGGTAGAAAAATACTAGAACCAGTAATACTAAATATGTTTCCAAAATTTGAACTTGCTGACATTTTTATATATTTAATAATATTGTCAAAAATTCTTCTTCCTTCTTTTATCCCTTCTTTTAAAACATGCAAACTCTTTTCAAGCAAAATCATATCTGAAGACTCCTTTGCTATATCCGCTGCAGTGTCGACAGAAATACCTACGTCTGCCGCAATAAGCGAAAGAGAATCATTTATACCATCACCGAGAAAACCAACAACGTGACCATTTTTACGTAAAATTTTTATAATTCTTTCCTTATCATAAGGAGAAAGTTTTGCAAAAACTGATATTGATTCTACTTCTTTCTCTAATTCTTCATCGTTCATCTTTTCCATATCTTTACCTAAAAGAATCTTGTCGAATTTCATTCCGACTTCTTCACATATCTTTTTCGTCACAATGTCATTGTCACCTGTCAAAATTTTAACATTTACACCTAGTGTATTTAAATCCTTAATTGTTTCGGCAGCACTTTGTTTTGGTGGATCAAAGAAAGCTAAAAAACCAACAAAGGTGAGCCCTTTTTCATCATCAATCGTAAAAGCTTTTTTATCTTTTTCGACTTCTTTATATGCTATTGCTATAACTCGAAAACCTTCTTCGTTTAATTTTTTTTCTATAACAATTTTATTTTCTTCTTTAAAATCTTTAAGGGAAACAACCTTTCCATCTATCAGAACATTTGTACAAGCGTCAAAAATCTCTTCTACTGCTCCCTTGCAAATAAACAAATGTTTATCTATGTTGTTTGATACAATTACTGACATTTTTCTCCTGTTGTAGTCAAAAGGAATTTCGTCAATTTTTTGGTAACTTTCTATTTCTAATTTTTCCTTTGCTTCTTCGTGTTTTAAAATAGCTTCATCTATTATGTCACTTAACCCTGTTTGAAAATAACTATTTAAAAATGCATAATGTAGTGATGATAAGCTTTCGTTGCCATTGATATCTAAGTGTTTTTCCAAAACAATTTTCCCTTCAGTCAAAGTCCCAGTTTTGTCTGTACACAAAACATCCATCACTCCTAGATTTTCTATCGAGTCTAAGTGTTTTACAATCACTTTATTTTTTGATAATGCCAAAGCCCCTTTTGATAAATTAACAGCAACAATAGTAGGTATCATCTCAGGTGCAATTCCAACAGCTACAGCAAGCGCAAATAAAAATGCCTGAAACCAATCTCCCTTAAAAATTCCATTTAAAAAGAAAACTGCCGGAACCATAAATAACATAAACTTGAGAATCAAAAGAACAAACTTTTTTAACTCTTTACTAAAATCAGAAACATGATCGTTTTTATTTATATCAGAAGCAATACTACCTAAATAAGTATTTCTCCCAGTACTCAAAACAATAGCCTGTGCCAACCCACTCTCTACGCTTGAACCAAAAAAACATAAATTACAAAGCTCTATTACGCTTTTGTTTTCTAAATTAGAATCAACAACATGTTTTTCTACTGGCAAAGATTCGCCAGTAAGAGTAGCTTGGTTTATAAACAAATCTTTTGAAGTTATTATTCTCACGTCTCCAGGAATTATTGTCCCCGAATATAAGAAAACAATGTCTCCCGGAACAACCTCTCTCAATAGAATCTCGGATTTTATTCCATCTCTTATAACCGTAACTCTCGCATGAATTATAGATTTTAGTTTATCAGCAGCAATGTCTGCTTTTGTTTCTTGATAAAAATTTAGAATTACACTAAGCAACACCATTACAATGATAATGATAAAAGCTTTTGTGTCACCTACGAATAAAGATATTACTGCCAGTGTTCCAAGTAATAAATTTAATGGATTTTTTAAAATTATTAACAATCTTAAAAGGTGATTAGTTTTTTTCTCATCAGCAATATCATTAAAACCAAATATTTTTATTCTCTTTTTTGCTTCTTCTTTTTTTAAACCATTTATTTGGGAGCTTAGTTTGCTTAGTGCAAAATCTGGATCGTTTTTTGCAAACTCCAACAATTTATCAAAAAGTTCTTTTTGACGAGAGCTTATTTCTTTTTCTCCATCTTTATTCTTCAAAAGAATATGACGCAACCATTTCATAATTACATTATATGTTAAATATACAAATACTTCATCTTGTTTCTTTGAATACGCTCTTCCAGATGTTGTAAGAAACAGTAATTAAAACAAAAAATACTATTGTGGTGATATATGCTTCCTTGTGACTAAGTGGATTAGAAAAAATATCTATAAAATCATTCAAAATAGCTTTTGGTTGTAAAAATATGTCCCAACTGTTCCAGCGTAAAAAACGTCCTAAATATACTCCAAAGCTAGACAATAATATAACTCCTAAAATAATCAGATCAGTTGTTATTCTGCCAAACCATGGCAATATTATCTGTTCTATATGAAAAAGAGAGATTATTCCTAAAAAAATACCAATCCATGCAGAAGAAAAAAGTAAAATAACATTTATCCATAAAGGAACGAACGTACTCGCAATCAAATGTATAAGATCAGTAACGACATATGGAGCATTTGGAAAAACAACCAACCAAAGAGTTAGACCTAAAACAAAAATTACAGGATATTTTTTTTCTTTGTTTTTATACCATAAAAGTTTTGAGCTTATTAAGAAAGGAATAAATGCCAAAAAGATATTCCATAAAAGATAGAAGAAATAATCTGAGTCATACCGTATAGTAAAGCCTAAAACCAAAACTACAACCAACACAACTAAAGCAATAATGTGTTTTGGCAAAGTAATTTTATAATCACTATTCACCATAAAAGTATAACAAAAATACTTGATTTACCAAATAAAAAGGTGCAAAAATTTTATTTTTGTGTTATTTTGTGTTGTATAGGCGTCGGTGGCAGAGTGGTCAATTGCAACTGACTGTAAATCAGTCGCCCTTCGGGCTACGTAGGTTCGAATCCTACCCGGCGCACAACAATAAAAATCCCCTTTAGGGGATTTTTATGTTTAGACTTTTGTTTGAGATCGACGATTTATTCGTATGGGACTTTTAATTTTACCTTTTTGATTTTGAATTATTAACTCATTGTTTTTTACTGAAACAACAATAGTGTCTCCCCGCTTTACCCCATTTGAAATAATATAAGAAGCTACAGGATTCAAAATTTTATTCTGAATTAAACGGTTTAGTGGTCTTGCGCCATAGTGTGGATTGTATCCTTCCTTTGCCAAGTAAGACAGGGCCTCTCCTGAGACCTTCAATCCTATTTCTTTTGCCATAAGTCTATCTTCTACAACTTTTATTCTTAAACTAACTATTTTTAAAATAGCTTCTTCACTCAAAATATCAAAGACAACTACTTCATCAAGTCTATTTAAAAATTCTGGACGGAAATGATCTTTCAGTGCCTCTAAAACTTTCCCTTTCATGTTGCTATAATCTTCTTTGTCGGAATTATTAGAAAATCCAATCGACTCCATTTTTTCAACAAATTGTGAACCAATATTAGAAGTGAGAATAATTATAGTATTTTTAAAATTAATAACTCTACCTTTTCCATCGGTCAATCTTCCTTCGTCGATAACTTGCAACAACATATTAAATACTTCTGGGTGAGCTTTTTCAATCTCATCAAAAAGTATCACAGCATAAGGTCTATGTCTTGCTGACTCGGTTAGTTGCCCTGCTTCGTCATAACCAACGTATCCGGGTGGCGAACCAATCAGTTTTGAAACAGAATGTCTTTCCATATATTCAGACATATCTACCCGAATAAGTGCTTTGTCATCATTAAACATAAACTGTGCCAATGCTTTTGTAAGTTCTGTTTTCCCAACACCAGATGGGCCTAAAAATATAAACGAACCAATGGGTCTATTTGGATCAGATATACCAGCACGAGAACGACGTATAACGTCTGCTACTCTCTTTATAGCTTCATCCTGGCCAACGACTCTATTTCTGAGTTCGCTCTCCATTTTCTCTAATTTTATACGTTCTTCCTCCAACATTTTATTTAATGGAATTCCCGTCCAACGTGCTACAACCTCTGCTATGTCTTCAGCTGTAATTTCTTCTTTTAATATTCTGCGAGATTTTTGTAATTTCTTTAATCGTAAAAGTTTTGTTTCAAGATCTTTTTTGAGAGTAGGGATTTTACCATAACGAATCTCCGCTGTACGTGAAAGATCTGCATGTAGCTCTGCATTTTCTGCTTCTATGCGTAAAGTTTCAAGATCTTTTTTAATAGTACGAATTTCAGTCACAGTCTCCTTTTCATTTTGCCATTTTAATTCGATTTCTTTTGTTTTTTCTTTAAGATTTCCTATCTCTTTTTCTATAACTTTTATCCTATCTTTATTATCTTTTTCTCTTTGCTTCTCTGTTCCAAAAACAGATTCACTCATAGCAGAAATTTCTTTTTTAAGTGCCTCTTTTTCAATTTCTAAACGCATTATTTTTCTATGAGCATCCTCTAGGATTGGTGGTTTGTTTTCAAGCATTATTTTTAAAGAAGAAGAAGCTTCATCAATCAAGTCAACTGCTTTATCTGGTAAGAATCTATTGGTTATATATCTGATAGAAAGATTGACCGCAGCAACAATAGCATCGTCGGTAATCCTTACACCATGAAATAATTCATATTTCTCCTTGAGCCCACGAAGTATCGCATAAGCATCTTCTAGGGTAGGTTCTTCTATGTATACAGGTTGAAAGCGCCTTGCAAAGGCAGGATCTTTTTCAATATGTTTTTGATATTCTTTTAGGGTTGTTGCCCCTATCGCACGCAACTCCCCACGAGAAAGAGCAGGCTTTAACATGTTTGATGCATCCATGGTGCCCTCTGATCCTCCTGCGCCAATAATCGTATGAATCTCATCAATAAATAAAATAACTTTACCATCTGCCCTTTCTATCTCTTTCATAATACCCTTCAATCTTTCTTCAAATTCTCCACGATATTTTGTGCCAGCAATAAGTGAACCAAGATCAAGAGACACGAGTTCTTTTTCTTTTAATGATTCTGGAACGGTGTTTTTTGCGATGCGTTGAGCCAATCCCTCTACTACTGCTGTTTTTCCGGTTCCTGCTTCTCCTATTAAAATAGGATTATTCTTCGTTCTACGAGAAAGGATTTGCATTATGCGAGTTATCTCATTGTCACGTCCTATGACTGGATCTAATTTATCCTCTTTCGCAAGCTTGGTTAAGTTCCTAGTATATTTTAGAATGAGTTTAAATTTTTTTGGTTCTGAAAAATCATTTATATTTTGACTGCGAAGTTCTTCTAATACTTTTATGACAGGATCTTTAAATATCCTAAATCTAGACAAGATTTCTCGTGCTTCACTTGTAACTTCTAAGGTAGCAATAAAGAGATGCTCTGTCGACACAAAATCATCTTTTAAATATTCAGCGAGCTTTACAGAATGTTCTATCACCTGCGCTAAATCAGGGTTAAGATAAATCTGATATGCGGGTGATAAGGTATTGTGGGTTTCAGGTAATTCAATCGATTCTAATACAGAATCAGTAAGAAGCATTGTGTCAACTTCTAGTTTATCTAAAATAGAATTTACAATACTTTCCTCTTGAAGTAAGAGCGCGGCAAGCAAATGAAGCGAAGAAACATGGTTCTGTCCACGTTCAATAGCGAGCTCGTGAGCTTTCTTGATTGCATCTTTAGCTTTGGTTGTAAATTTATTTAATGGTGGCATATTTTTTTATATTAGTATCAGAGTAAAATGAAAACCTAATGAAGAGTTATTGAGCTTTTACAATAGGCACAATAGCCGATTTCAAAGCATCAGTAATATTTGAAATTTGAACAAAAGAAGCCGTATCACCAGATAGTGCTATCCCTAAAACATTACCATCGAGATCTAAAACTGGAGCCCCGGCATTGGATTTTGCACCGCTTAATTTTAAATCATTTGAACCATCAAAAATAAAAGAAGAGATCGAACTACCTAAAACTATTATCTTCTGTCCGATTTTCATTTTATTTAAATCTCCAAAAGTAGGGACTGTATATGTTAATTTATTTTTTTCATCAAGCGGAGCTCCGATTTTAAGAAACGAAAATCCAAGTTTGTCTGTCGACAAAAAATCAGCTTTGAATTTTCCACTGTCATTCTTTACATAGTAAACTCCTTTGTCTGGCACAAGTGCCGCATCAACTACAATAATACCGTCTGTGGAAATCGCTAGCCCTTTACCTGCACTTATTTCAACAGTTTCCCCAGTTTCATTTAATCCTTCTTTACTTATTGAAAATAAAGCTGCTTGATTTTTAGCAATTGCATCTACTACTAGATCTTCTTCTTTTATAACAACTGTTTGTACTGTGTTTGTCGTTTCGCCAGGGACAATCTTCTCAACTGTTTGTCTGACTATGCGATTTATCGGGACAGTAACAGAAGCTGGAGCTTGTTGCATTAAAGTCACAGTAGTTATCCCCGTGGCTATAGAAGTAACGAAACTAAGCAATAACGCAAGCATTATAAGTTGTGATTTATTTAATTCTTTGACATCCATAACTCAATTATACCACTTTCCTAATTTTTTCAAAATTTTAGATAAAGTTTTTAAAGTAAAATCAATATCTTTTTTTGTTGTACTTCTGCCCAAAGAAAAACGCAAACCCCCGATTTCGGAATCAATTTCTGGATGTATTGCTTTTATTACATATGAACCTTCCTTACTGGAACTCTTGCAAGCACTTTTTGAAGAAACCATGATTCCGTAAGCTGAAAGCTCTATCACTAAAAGGTCACTCGGAATATTTGGAATTGTAATATTTATATTATTTGGCAATCTATTTATTAAATCTCCATTTATTTTTATATCGGGATCTAAGTTTAATAATTTTTTAATAAAATAATCTTTCAATATTAACAACCTTTTGTTTTCATTTTCTTTCATTTTATATGCTAATTTTAAAGCACTAGAAAATTTCAAGATTTCTTCTAGATTTTCTGTTCCCGGACGTAAGCCCATCTCTTGGTCTCCCCCACCAAAAATATTTGCAAGCGGTACATTTTTTCTTTTATAAAGTACCCCAACGCGTCCTCCCCCTTCGATCTTTGAGCTAGAAAGAGCAAGCAAATCCACTCCAAGTTTCTCTACGTTTAAATCCAAATAATTCGCTGCTTGTACTCCATCTGTATGAAAAAGCGGAAACAGGCCTTGCCTGTTGTTTTTTTTAAAATGCCTAATTTCTTTTGCAATTTCTTTAATTGGTTGTATTGTGCCAATTTCATTATTGGCATATATTACCGAAACAAGTACAGTATTATCCTTTATTTCTTTTTTTATCTTTTTAGGATCTACTATTCCATTTGGTTCGACTGACACAATAGATATTTGTACTAGATTTCTTTTCTCCAACAATTTAAAAGTCTCCAATACTGAAGGATGCTCAATGTTTGTTGTTATAATATGTGGTATTTTTTTTTCTCTTTTATCTAAAACCCAGGCAAAAACAACACCCTGTATGGCCAAGTTATTGCTTTCAGTACCACCACTTGTGAAAATCACATTTTCTGGGATAGTCGATAAAATGTTTGCCACCTCTTTCCTGGCATTTTCAAGTCTACTTTTTGCTTCTATCCCGAGAGAATGTATTGAACTTGGATTTGGTAAAAAAGAAGCTGCATAATCCATATATACCTTCCCCGCTGACGCTTTGGTTTTACTTGGTAAATTTAATTTACCCTTTGATTTTAACATCGATATAGTATAATATGAAACAATATGAATACAAAGCTCGAAATAGGTTTTTTTATTTTCATCGGAATCATTATTTTACTTGATGTTATCTGGGTTATTACAACAGAAAAACGTCTTAAAAGATTTTTTCTAGGCAAAAAAGCAAAGGACCTGGAAGACACGATTATCGTTTTGGAAGAAAATATAGAAAAACTAAAAAAATCAAAAGAAAATACAGAGAAAGAATTGGCAACGATAAACGGAAAACTTAAAAAGAGTATCCGCGGGCTCGAGACGATACGCTTTAATCCATTTCCTGATCAAGGAAGTAATCAAAGTTTCGCAATTGGAATTTTAAATGAAGACAATGACGGCGTCGTTCTCTCTAGTTTGTATTCACGCGAAAGAATGAGTATGTTTGCAAAACCAATCAAGAGTGGAAAATCCGATTATGAATTAACAGAAGAAGAAAAAGAGGCACTACAAAAAGCAACCGTAAAATAAATGAGTAAAATAAATGACAAAAAAAATATGATGGGTAAACCATCAGTCAAAGAAACGCTGGCACGACCTCCAGTGGTAGTAGTGATGGGTCATATCGATCATGGTAAATCAACATTACTGGACTACATTCGAAAAACAAACATTGTCGACAGAGAAGCAGGCGGAATAACTCAACATATCGCAGCTTATGAAGTTACTCAAAAAGAAAAAACCGGGAAAGAAAGCAAAATAACATTTCTTGATACCCCCGGACATGAGGCTTTTTCTAAAATGCGTGAACGCGGAGCAATGATTGCAGATATCGCTATTTTGATAGTGTCAGCAGAAGATGGCGTAATGCCTCAAACTATCGAAGCTTGGAAAACAATAGCAGAAAATAAAATACCATGTATCGTAGCAATAAATAAAATAGACAGACCTGGTGCTAATATTGAAAAAACAAAAATAGAATTGGCAGAAAATGAAATCTATCTAGAAAATTATGGTGGTAAAATACCGTTTGTTTTAATCTCTGCAAAAACAGGCGAAGGAATAGATGACCTGCTAGATTTAATAAATATTATTGCCGAAATGGAAAACTTTACAGGAAACCCATCAGAAAATGCTTCTGGTTTTGTGATAGAATCAGACCTCGATCCAAGACGAGGAATTCAAGCAACGCTCATCATAAAAAATGGTTCTATAAAAAAAGGAATGACTGTAGTAGCAGAAAACGCCATATGTTCTACTCGTATAATAGAAAATTTCTTAGGCAAAACGATAGAAGAAGCTACCTTTTCTTCCCCAATTAGACTTGTTGGGTTCGATAAAATGCCTAGAACTGGAGCTGTGTTTAAATCTTTCAAAACAAAAAGTGAGGCAGAGGGTTGTGCAAATAATTGTGATATAAAAACAGTCTGCGAACAAATCTCAACTGAAGAAGATCCAAATAAAAAAATAATTCCTATAATCATAAAAACAGATGTAGCTGGTTCGATCGAAGCAATTGAAAAAGAAATCAAAAAAATAAAAACTGAAAACACAGAATATAGAATAATCCAAAAATGCGCTGGACCAATAAGCGAAACAGACATAAAATCTATCGCCTCATGCAAAGATGCTATCGTTATAGGATTTAATGTAAAAGCAGACAAAAGTGCTATAGAACTAGCTGAAAAAAGAGGGATTAGTATTTCGTTCTTCGACATAATATACAAAATGACTGAATATTTGAAAGAAGAACTAGAAAAAAGAAGACTGAAAGTAGAAACAGTAGAAATCACAGGAAAAGCTAAAATACTAAAAACTTTTAGTCGCACAAAAGAACGTCAAATATTGGGAGGAAAAGTAATACAAGGCAAAATAACTCTTTCAGGAGTTGTTAGGATTTTACGTCGAGATTTTGAAATAGGAACTGGAAAAATTGTAAACTTAGAAAAAGGTAAGTCAAAAATTTCTGAGGTTGAAGAAGGAATGGAGTTTGGTATGATGATAGAATCAAAAACAGAAGTCGCTCAAGGTGACATGATTGAATCCTTTAGCGTAATACAAAAATAATGACAAACAGAAATGACAAGGTTGCGAATCTTATAAAGGAGCTATCAGCTAATTTTCTTGGACGTGAAAATAATCGTACCTCTCTTATAACTGTCACATCTTGCACAACGTCTCCTGATTTGAAAAGAGGCACTATATTTATAACAGTATTACCAGAATCAAAAGAACATGACGCATTAGAATTTACAAAAAGAAAAAGAACTGAGTTGAGAGATTACCTTAAAAAAAACATGAAAACAAAGATCATTCCTTTTATAGATTTTGAAATAGACAGTGGTGAAAAAAACAGACAAAAAATTGACGAATTGCTAAGGAGAAAGTAATATGAATAGTAAGGCCTGGTAGCCAAGTGGTAAGGCAGAGATCTGCAAAATCTCTATGCGGCGGTTCAATTCCGCCCCAGGCCTCATGGCAGAGATGCCATATAATATTTTAAAGCCCAAGTGGCGTAATTGGTAGCCGCGCGAGACTTAAAATTTCGTGACCGCAAGGTCGTGTGGGTTCGATTCCCACCTTGGGCACACAACTTAATAATTTTTATCCGCCCTTAGCTCAGCTGGTAGAGCAGATCCCTCTTAAGGATAAGGTCGAAGGTTCGATCCCTTCAGGGCGGACAATTAAAAAATTGTATAAATTTTTTAATTGTCATATTGTTTTTACATGCCGAGGTGGCGAAATTGGCAGACGCACTTGCCTTAGGAGCAAGCGAGAGTAATCTCATGGGAGTTCAAGTCTCCCCCTCGGCACAAACACACAACCTACTTAACCCTTTTTATACTCTATTTTAGGGCTTGACTTTTATATTCCAATATGCTATACTATGAGGGTATGAAAAATATAAAAAACAATTTAATATTTTCTGGCCTAATTCTATTCACTTTTTTGGCCTTTTACTCTCTGCCAAACAATGCTAGCGCTTATTATTACGTTGGTTGGGTAAATGGAAATTATATAGGTTGTGAAACTGACTTAGATAATTATGGCAATTTCGTAGGTTGTGGAAATATAAATACTACAATGCGAGATTATTACAATTATCATACTGCTCAACAAAATAATACTACAAAAACAAACACTACAACAAAAACAAAAAACATAACCGTATCAAAAAATACTGACAATTCAAGCGATAATTCAACCGAGAATTCTAAATATGATTTATCTGCCAATGCCTTATTTGGTTCAAATGGGTTTATGCCATCAACCTTTCTTCAGTGGTTTTTCGTCTTAATATTGATTTTATTTATAATAATATTATGGAGAAAAATCTATGTAGGTGATAAATATAAAGCCAAACCACTAAAGCACGCTTAAAAATCAACTTATTAAAGAAAAAGTCAACCATATGGTTGACTTTTTCTTTGTTTTGTGCTATACTTAATACAGACAATAAAGTTATTTACATAAAAAAACGGAGGTAATATGATCAATATTTTTATTTTTATCATCTGTGTGATTATATTAAGCAATATAATCATATGGCTGGTTGAAAGTGCTCGCAGAAGAGCACGTGGCGTACAGAATTTTTTTACACACGGATACCGCCGGTTCGTGTGGCTGGGAGTTCTTTTGATTTTGGGGCTGATATTTATTTCCCTGCCCCCATCATCAGATAGCCGTGAAGGTTCCGGCGAGGAAAACACAGTCATTAGACTGTGTCCACCTCCCCAAAAACAAAAGATCCCTAAGTATTTTCCTTTCGAAGGAGGAAAGGGGTTCACAGTCTATTTAAAGGCTGGGTGGAAATGTTACCCAAGGGGAGGTAACGTAAAAATGAAAACCCCTGATAATATGACTTTCATTTTTAAACCCGGGGTATATAAATACGTTGGGTACCAACCAGACGGGGTGTACATCTTTTACCCCGAAGAATCTAAAACTCTCGGAGTTGAAATTTACAACTATTGGTAGTTGACAAAAATAATCAAAACAGTTAGTCGTTCACTCGATTGACTGTTTTTCATTTACACAAAAACAAAATCCCCTCTTGTAGGGGATCTGTTTTATAATACATTCAGTAAAGACTAACGCGTAGGCGGATCGTATTCATTTAGCCGAACTGTTCCTTGTTCTGGATTTATACCTTCTATATTAAGAGTGTTTATAATTATATTCATAATTGAAAACACTCCCATCATAATAGTAATACCTATAATTCCCCATATCATGTGTTTTTTGCCATCCGTTTTGCTCTCTTCGCTTGACTGATTTGCAATAAACTCAAACACCCCATAAAGAAAATAAACAAGTGCGAGAGCAAAAAGCAATAAAATAAGAGGATTTATTATCTGCCTATTAATACTCGCGATCACAGTATCGACGCTAGCATAAGCTACGTTTGTAAAGAATAAATCCATAATAAACTATTGTGGCATACACCCTGGTGTGCCCGTAACACAAGGAGGATTAAGTCCCTGTTGTGTGTTATTTAGATCAAAAGTATTCGTTACTATTCTTACAAGACCCCACATACCAACAATAACAACAAGTCCGATTATTCCATAAAGCATTCGCATCCTGCCTGTTTTCTTTGCTTCTTCATCACTTGAGATGACATATTGCACAACTCCCCAAACAAAATACACAACACCCAAGACAACTATTATAGGTATAATTGTATTTAGTATAGATGCAATTTTACATAAAACTGCTCCAATCCCCATCTGAGTGCTGCCACATTGTGCAAAGTTTTGAGCAAATACAAAAAGTGGTGCTAATACTAATCCTAAACTTGATAATACGATTAATTGCTTTTTCATAATTTTTATCCCGCCATAAGCGAGAAAACTAATAATAAAACCTTAAAAAACGACCTAATAATATTAATAATACTAACTTTTTAAAAAGAACTATGCGACAATTATACCATATGTAAATATAAAAAAAAACAAACTATTGTTTTAATTGTGGAACAAAAGTCGTATTTAGGTTGAAAGTATTGCCCACAATTGCAACCAAGCCCCAAACTGAAACCATAACAGTAATACCTATAATCCCCCATAACATAAACATTCTACCCTTCTCTTTTTTAGCTTCTTCTGCATCATTTATAACATATTGTACGACTCCCCAGACAAACATGACTATAGCTAAAGCTAAAATAAGTGGAATAACAGAACTATTAATAATACAGGTCACATAACCTATGAGATTCTGAAGTTTTGGATTAGTCGCTAATGTACATAACATAAAAATAAAGTTAATTTATAATGCGAGAACTGTTTCGGTTATAAGTTGAGCTATTGCCCATGCCCCAAGTATTATCGCTGCCCCAAGCAATGTATAAATCAATGAATTCCTTGCTCTTTCGATCTCACCTGGCTTTCCTCTGGCTTGAACAAAAAGGAAACCACAATAAATTATAGCGAGAGCGATAACGGGAATACCTATTTTTACAACCCCTTCCAAGATGGTTCTTATTAATTCTGTTATAGACGTAGCACTTATTGGATTACAAATCTTCCCCAAGCCAGGATCACATGACTCTCCTTGAGCAAAAACAAAAATAAATGGCAAAAAGATACCTACAATAAATACAGAAACAATGTATGATTTCTTATTAAAATAATTTGTCCAATTTATAAATTTAGTCTTAATCATAAGAGATCTGAAAATTATACACTATTTTAAAATCCTATCCAAGAACCATTGTATCCCAAAATAGACAATATCGTACTTATAATAAGCCAAGAAGCAATAACTATAACCAAACCTAACCCCACATGCCAGAAAACACCCAGTGCTTTTTTCTTTTTACCAACTTCACCACCAGATGTTATAAGCATAAAACCAGCATAAGCAAAGAGTATGGCAGCTATAGGTACAGCTAGAGTAAAAAGAATAAAATGAATAACTTTATTCACCATTTCCAATAAATATTTAATACCATTTTTTTCGCAAGGATTTATTATCTCTCCACCTACTTGTTTGCCATCTTTCATTTCAAAAGGAGTTTTCTCTGTACCACAAGGAATCAAATTGCTTGGTTCTGCAAAAGAAGAAATCGGGTAAATTAAAATCGAAAATAAAAAAACAAAAAATAATAGTCCTGCTGTATTTTTTTTATTTTTATTTAAAAATGTCGTCTTATGCATAATTATTTAATAAACAATAAATTTAGTTTACCACTGGCATCTTTTACGGCATTTTCCGTAGACATGTTGTTCGAAAGTACACCATCAACCATAACACGAAATATATTGTCAGTGTCTGACGAAGAAGGATCGAGCCAGCTCTTTGCATATAAAGTAGAGGCATAAAAAATGGGAGCAAATGCGTCTGTCTTTTTTACTGCAAGTAAATCACGTCTCGCTGGAGTACTATTTACAACTTCAGCAAACTTAGAAGCAAAGTCCCCTGTTGACATCAGGCTCGCTGCGGTAAAAGCCGTGTTAAAATTTTTAGAAAAAGAAGATATGGCGATACCAGTGACATGACCAGAAGTTAATTTAAATTTACTATTTCTTATTTGTGGCATAGACGCAACTAGAAAATTTTGATTTGGATTTTTACTTATCAATGACGGCAACTCACTTGCATAGCCAAAATAAAATGCTAACTTCTCTGCACTAAAAGCATCCCTAGAATTCGCTAATGATTTATTCCATGAATAAACGCTCTGAAGCGGATCAGCAAAATTCGTGTAAAACTTTAAAGTATTTGCCAGATTATAACTTGAGCTACTTTCACCCAAAACAGACGAAAAAAATCCATTTTTTTCAGAAACTATAGGATTGCCAACTTGCATAAATAAAGTAGAAATTATGTCTTTTGCATTAAAAATATTTGAAAATTGTCCCATTGCTACGGTACTTTGAATAATTTTTCCAGACTCATCTCTTTTTGTTAAAATAGGTACCAAATCGGCAAATTCATCCCAATAAACTGGAGGATATATAATGGAATTGGCATCTAAAATACTGCGGTTATAATACATCATTAGTGGATCTACAGATATTGGAAAAGCTAAAATACCTTTTGATGTCAAAAATATTTCTCCCGCTCCTGCAAAAGTATTTTTAAATGAAGCAAGCGGAAAGCTTTGATATGGTATCGTGTATATTTTATTGCTGTATTTGAAGGCTAAATCCTCAGATAAAAAAAACATATCAGGACCAACCCCTGAGGCGAGAGCTTCTAATAAATCTTGATCAAAAGTCTCTGGAAATTTTTGAACATATTTCACGATAAACGTTTTATTCGAACGATTAAAATTCTCTAGAGCCAAAGAAACTGCATCACTTTTCGCTGTACCCCAAATTACTACTGTGCCTTGAGCATTAGAATTATTTTTATTACCTATCGGAATAGTTCCAGAAAAAACCAAAATACCAAAAATAGCTGCTGCGATGAATATAACAATGATTATAATTTGAAAATTTCCTTTCATTTTATTTGCTGTTTTTTAAAATCATTCCATAATGATGATTCCCCGCATCTATTTCTCTGTCTAATGTAAAACCTTTTCTCTCAAACATTTCTCGTGCTTGCTTCTCTGAAATTGATTTATCTAAAGATGCTCCAATAGATGATATGTCATCAGACCAATCAATAAGGAGCATTTTGCCATCTGGTTTTAAAATTCTTTTTGCCTCATCAATAAATTTATCTTTGTTTTCAACTTGAAAAAGTATATTCGAAGCGATAACTGCATCTACAACTTTATCTTTTATTTGTGTCCCTCCGATCTTTTCTATGTTGCCCCAAAAACACTCCATATTGTTCAAATGGGCTTCTTTGGCTTTATTTTTAATACTAGTTAAAAAATCTTTTATTATTTCTATTGCATAAACTTTTCCCCTTGGCACCATCTGTGCTGCTGCTATAGAATAAAATCCAGTTCCTGCACCCAAATCTGCTACAACCATATCGTCTCGAAGTCCGAACGCTTTTAAATTTTTAATCGGATCAGTGAACATGATTTAATTATAACACAATAATTTTAGAAAAATTATACACATGCAACAGATGCTATGCCATCTCCCGCACGAAGTCGCATGACGGTGACTCCCTGAGTCTGACGCCCAAGCGATGGGATATCTTTTAGTGCTGTCCTGATGACCTGCCCCTTTTTAGACATAGCGATAAGTTCTTCTTCTTCCCCGCTTAAAACTTTAGCCACTATGAGTTTTCCAGTCTTTGGTGTGACTTTTGCTGTTTTTATACCAGAACCACCACGCTTTTGTACCTTATATTCTTTTAGGGCTGTTTTTTTACCAAAACCATTTGCACTCATTGTTAAAAATGCACCATTTTTATTGTCTTTTTTGACGACATCAACTCCTATAATTTCGTCACTTTTACCAAGCTTGATACCGCGTACTCCACCTGCTGTACGACCCATTTCTCTAATGTCACTCTCTTTAAACCTTATTGACTGTCCTCCAGAAGTAGCGACCATAACCTCATCACCCTTGTCTGTGATTAGTGCCTGTACGAGCTGATCCCCCTTATCAAGACGAATAGCTATAATGCCACTTCTTCTGACATCTTGGAAACTTTCTGCTGACATTTTTTTGGCTACACCATTTTTTGTCACAAGCATCAAAGACACTGGGGACTTCTTTATCTCTTTTGGAAACAATAAAATGGAAGTTACTTTTTCATCTCCTCCCAAAGAAAGAAAGTTCATGACTGATTTGCCTTTTGTGGCACGTCTACCTTCTGGAATATCATACATCTTCATCTGATATGCTTTTCCTAAGTTTGTGAAAAACAACAGATCGCTATGAGTAGACCCAGAAACAAGCATAGTAACAAAATCTTCTTCTTTTGTTTCAAGGTCAACAACGCCTACTCCACCACGTTTTTGTGAATGATATTCACTAGGATCTGTGCGTTTAACATACCCACCAGCAGTAAAGACCAGCATTGTATCTTTCTCTGGAATCAGGTCTTCATCATTTATTTCTTTGACTCCGCCTTTTACTATTTTAGTTCTACGATCATCAGCATATTTTTCACGAATTTCTTTTAACTCTTTAGAAACAATATTTAGCATTTTCTTTGGACTTGCTAAAAGTTCTTTCATTTCTTTTATAAAATTCTGTTTTTCTTCCAATTCGTTTTCAACTGCCTTCCTTTCCAATCCTGCAAGCTTCTGCAACCTCATCTCCAATATAGCTATCGTTTGAAGTTCAGAAAACTTGAATTCTTTCATTAGATTTATCTTTGCTAGCCCAGCATCTTTTGAGCCACGTATAACACTAATCACACGGTCAATTTTATCAAGAGCTTTTTTGAGCCCAAGAAGTATGTGCTCGCGTTCTTCTGCTCTTTTCAAATCAAATTGTGACCTTCTTTTTATTATTTCTTTTCTATGAGAAATAAATTCCAAAAGAATTGATTTTAGTGATAATGTTTGTGGTACCCCATCAACAAGCGCAACAATATTAAAATTAAAATTTGATTCGAGTTGAGTGTTTTTATAAATATAATTTAATATTTTTTCCGGATGTGCTCCATTTTTTAAATCAATAACAACTCTTATGTCCTTTGTGGATTCGTCTCGTAGTCCTTTTATGCCATCTAGTTTCTTCTCTTGTACGAGTTCGGCTATAGCCATTATGAGGTTTGCCTTGTTTACACGAAAAGGAATAGAAGTGATAATAATCTGAAACATTCCTCCTTTTGTTTCTATTATTTCAGCCTCTCCACGACAAACAACACCTCCACGACCAGTAGAATATGCGTGAAGCATATCTTTGTAACCGTAGGCGATACCACCTGTCGGAAAGTCTGGACCTTTTATAAATTGCATCAAGTCCTCAGTGGTCGCATCTTCATCTTCTATTAGGTGTACTGTCGCGTCTACTACCTCAGCTAAATTGTGTGACGGAATATTCGTAGCCATACCGACAGCAATACCAAGAGTTCCGTTCAACAGAAGTGATGGCACTGCTGCAGGAAATACTATTGGTTCTTTTCTTGTTTGATCGTAGTTTGGACGAAAATCAATCGTCTCTTTTTCTAAGTCACGCAAAAGTTCAGAAGATATTTTGGACATTTTTGCTTCTGTATAACGCATAGCTGCAGCATTGTCACCATCAATAGAGCCAAAGTTACCTTGTCCCAACACCAAAGGATATCTATAAGAAAATTCTTGAGCCATTCCAACCATAGAATCATAAACAGCCGTATCCCCATGGGGATGATATTTCCCAAGCACATCTCCCACTACTGCTGCAGATTTTCTAAAACGTGCAGAAGAAGTGAGCCCCATTTCGTGCATTGCATATAAGATTCTACGATGCACTGGCTTTAACCCATCCCTGACATCTGGCAATGCTCGCGCTGTAATGACAGACATTGCATATGCCAAATAAGACTCTTTCATCTCAGATACTATATCTACCGGTATTATTCCATCTTTTCTCAATACTTCTTCAACTTGATTGTCAGATTTTTTTGCCATAATTATTTATAAAATTAATTTTCATTATCACTATTGTTAACTATTGTGTCTTTTAGCATTGTAAAGGGTTTTAAATCTTGTTGGATTTGTGTTTTTGTTTCAGTACTTGTAACAGTTCTACCCAAAGAATAAATCCAAATAATTATCAAAATAATCCCAAAACCAAAAGTTATAATGTGTAAGATATGTCTCCTTGTGTCTTCTGGTTGATTTCTTAAGTTGTTAATTATTTTTTTCATTGTTAAATTGGCTTTAGAACAATCACTTCACCTTCTTTCCCCTCCAAATCTTTTCTTTTTAATGTTAATTTATCTACCACTTCTGCTTTTTCTTCTCCTAGTTCCTTTAAAAAAGACTTCAGAGTATCACTATCATAATCCATTGGGATAATTAATTTTGGCTCTAAAGAAGAAGCAATTTTTGCAGATTGTTTTACATTAAATTCCCCTTTTCCTCCAACTGGAATAAATAGTATGTCTGGTTCACTTATGGCTTCACGGGCTTCTTTTGACAACTCAGGATCTGACAAGGCACCCAAAAATGCAATATTTATACTATCAACAGAAAGCAAATAAATGGTATTGATATATTTCTTGCCTCCTATTAAAGCGTTAGAAACAATACCCTTTATAAAAATTTCTTTTACTTCATAGTCTCCAGGACCAGAAATTATAAAAGGAGCTCTGTCTCCATGAGAAAGCTGGTCCGCTCCGTTGTAATCTGGATGATTGGTAGCAACAAGGCCAATATCTGCCCCAAACTTAGCTGAAATCCCTGTTTTGGAGCTTTTACTAACTGGGTTAAAAGCGATAGCCATGTCACCTTGTGTGATCTTAAAAAATTGTTTCCCGAAATATGTAATTATCATTAGGTATATTATAGCAAAAAATAAAATAAAAATCATCTTTTTCCTCACAAAAATACTTGCTTTTTTTTATATTTATAGTAGTATGACTACACAACTTAAATTTTATTAAAAGCACGGATTTAGGGTAACACTATCAAAGCGAAAGCAAAGATAAAACCTAAACCTTATATCCGCTTTATAGCGGATTTTTTGTTAGAAATTTATGAAAAAAGAAGAAATTATAAAAGACGAAAAAGAGAATCCGGTTTTAAAATCGATCACTGATCGAAGTGCTCACAGGCCAGAAAATGATTCACTTGTCGAGGGTCCAGTGATTTTTATTCAAAAATCATCAGTTTTCGTGGACTTGTCACCTTTCGGAACAGGTATTATTTACGGTCGTGAATTTATAAACGCCAAAGACATTATCAAAAAAATAAGTCTCGGTGATATTGTAAAAGCAAAAGTCGTAGAAGCGGAAAATGAAGATGGTTATACTGAGCTTTCATTACGAGAAGCTAAACAAGCTCTCATTTGGAACGACGCAGAAAAAGCAATAAAAGCAAAGACTATAATGAATCTAGATATCAAAGACGCAAATAAGGGTGGATTGATACTAGAATGGCAAGGAATACAAGGGTTTTTGCCTGCATCTCAACTTAAAGCAGAGCATTATCCAAGAGTAGAAGACTCTGACAAAGACAAAATATTAAAAGAACTAAAGAAGCTCGTTGGCCAGAAAATTGGAGTTACTATTATTTCTACACTTCCAAAAGAAGGAAAACTAATCTTTTCTGAAAAAGACAACAACCCTGAAGAGAAAAAAGAAATTTTGAGTAAATACAATATCGGTGATGAACTAGAATGCACTATCGCAGGAATTGTTGATTTCGGAATGTTTTTGAAATTGGAAGATGGACTAGAGGGACTCGTTCATATCTCTGAACTAGACTGGGGTCTTGTAGAGGATCCTCGTTCAATGTTCAAAGTAGGAGATAAAATACGAGCAAAAATCATAGAAATCAAAGACGGTAAAATTTCTCTTTCAATAAAAGCATTGAAGGAAAATCCATGGAAAGAATTTGAAGGAAAACTAAAAAAAGGAGACATTATCGAAGGGGTAATAATCAAATACAACAAACATGGCGCACTTGTCTCTATAAAAGAAGGAGTGGCTGGCCTTGTTCACAACTCAACCTTTACTTCTGAATCAAAACTTAGAGAAAAATTAGAGCTTGGAAAGAAATACAATTTCCAAATAACACTATTTGAACCAAAAAACCACAAGATGACTTTGATTCACCTTGAATAAGCCAAAACAAAAACCCCTGTCATCTGACAGGGGTTTTTGTTTATTATGTATTATTATTAGTTTCTTCAGAAAGCACTATAATTTCATTTCCAATTTCGTTCATTATAGACATCACTTGCTGAGCATATCTTGGTACAATTGACGGTGGATTATATTTTTGAAGTATTGCTTTGGTATCCTTACCAGAATAGTGGTACGCAGTGTTGGGATTGTTCCCACCAAGATTCCTAGCTACTGTCTCAATAGATTCATCAATAGTGTCAAAACCTATTTTACAAGATCCCCAGCCAAAAGGATTATTTTCAACTTTCTTACAATCAAACTTACCCCCAGTAGACTCTCGAACAGCTATCGCAGCCAAAAGACGCCAGTCAAGATCGTTGTTTTCGGCTTCTTGTACTAATTTCAATCCCATACCATGAAGTGGCATACTATGCGACTCGAAATACGCATCTACGGCATCAGCTTTGATCTTAAGGATTTTAGCCTTTTCGTCTACTGCTTGGTTAAAAGCAAATAGATTTAGGGGCCCAATATTCTCTTTTTGAGATAATACTATCCGAGGAGCTTGAACAGTTGTATCAAAATCATTTTTAGGGATAGTCCCTGATGGCATTGATAACGTCATTATTGGTAAAAGAATGAATGACTCCGCAAATCGTATTAATTTTTTATTTTGCATATAAAGCGGTTTTGCTCCGCCAACATCAAATCTGTGAATTTCCTGCTTTAAATGAAAGCAGTCCTTACTTTATTAAAAGTGAAGGACATGTCTATATACTAGCATATTGAGTATCAAAAGTCAATAGTTAAGCAACAATTTTTTCATATGTCAAATTGAAAATAGCTTGAAAAATAAGGATATTTTCAATGTATCTCCTTGACAAATAAGGCCAAAATAGGGATAATTTAACTAAAGTGGAAAACCTTATCCGCTATCTTATATGCTTCCCCTGCTCCCATGGTTACAAAAACATCATCTTTTCCAAAAGTCTGACCTTTTAGATACTCCTCCGCTAGCTCAAAATCTGTAAAGGCTATTGCCTTGTCCCCGTTCTGGCATATCGCCTCGGCCAACTTACCACTTGAAATAGACTCATCAGGGTTTTCCCGGGCAAAATAGATAGGCAAAAGAACTATCATGTCTGCCCCATGGAAAGCTTTGGCAAAGTCATCAAATAAAGCTTTAGTTCGGCTGTAAAGATGTGGTTGAAATACTACAGTAATTTGCTTGCCCTGCGTGGCCTCTGGCGAAGCATGTGGATAGATTTCTCTTAAAGCTTCAAGACTAGCCCTAACCTCGGTCGGGTGATGAGCGTAATCATCATAAATTATTGTCCCGGCCTCTGTCATTCCCCTTTTTTCAAGCCTACGCCAGGTACCTTGGAAATTCTCAAGTGATTTCTTGGCGATATTCTCATCTATCCCTAAAGTCAGAGCTATGGCAAGAGCAAGAGCTCCGTTTTGACGATTGTGTTCTCCTGGGACAGAAAGTTTTGGTACCCTACTTATATATTCTTCATAATTTAAAATTCTGTTTTCACTTTGGGTAAGAAACTTATCAAAAGCACTTTTAATATCATCTAAATCTTTATAACAATCCAAATGATCTGCCTCAATATTTGTTATCGCTCCAATGTATGGATGAAGCTCTAGCATATGCCTATTGTATTCATCCGCTTCTACAACTAAATAATTCGCTTCTTGCCCTGAGCTTGTCGAAGGGTGACCTTCCTTAAAGTTTGAATTAAATTTTTTAATGAAAGAACCCACGACAACCGTCGGGTCTAACCCTGCGTCAATTAAAATATCTGCCACCATGGCTGTTGTCGTTGTTTTTCCATGAGTTCCAGAAATCGCGATTACTTTATAATCTTTCGCAAAAACTCCAAGCGCTTCGGCGTATGAAAGCACTGGTTTACCTGTTTTCTTTGCAGCTTCTAAAATCTCTGGTCCCCTATTGAGCCAGGCGTCAGAGTAAACATACAAGTCAGCCTCCAGTAAAATCTTGTATTCTTTTTTAAAAACTATTTCAATTCCTATTTCTTTCAATGAATCGACAGTTTTCCCCTCTTCATCATTTACCCCAGACACTTCGAGCCCACGAGCTTTTACCCATTTGGCCAACGCCGAAATCCCAATCCCCCCGATTCCGATAAAATATACCTTTTTAATTGTGTCTAAGTTTATTTGTTCCATATTATTTATATCCAAAAAAATCTATAAGGTCTTTTATTAAAGAAGGAAATTCTTCTGGTTTTTCTTTATAAAAATTCATAAATTCTTCCTTGGAAAACCATTTCAATTCTTGAACTTCATCCTCTTGTGGAACTAATTCTTGATCCTTACTAATCTCACACAAAAATAACTGAGCAAATCTTCTTCCTACATTTGTTTCTCCAAAAAATTTTTTTGATTTAGTTAAAGAAACATTTTTAACTCCAATTTCTTCTTCTAATTCTTTATATGCGTTACTTTCGTAAGTTTCTCCTTCTTCAACTGTCCCTGCTACTCCTGGCCCCCATTTCCCTGGATTAACTTTTTTACTAAATTTTCTTTGCTGAAGTAAAATGTTGCCATTTTTATCAGTTATCCAAATAACTGCAACACGAATAATATCATTGAAGTTTCTCTCTTCTCTGTCTTTAACACCTATAATATTATCATTTTCATCTACAATTGGTATTTTCATCCCAGTACTAAAATTTTAAATTTTTACTAATAATTTTTGCATTTTTCTTCTTTCTAACTATATTTATCATGATAACATTTACTCAAAAATTTAGTACGGGACAGGTAAATTTATTTTTTCCATTTAATCTCAATTTCTATTTTTTCTCCATGTCTACCGGCAGACAGGTCTTTCTTTTCTTTCTCGTATTCTATCTCGATTTCTGATTCTTTCGGTATATAAACCTTCTTGTTTTTAATTTGCATTCTAAATGTCTTCCCTTTTTCTAATGAATTTACTAACCTCTTTAAAATTTGAATAGTTTGCTTTTTTGTATAATTTTTTTC
>JBAXPX010000001.1:0-69506 GCA_037132055.1 bacterium | reverse complement strand
ACGCCAATGCAATTAATACAAAAGTGATTCCAAGCTATTGGTTAGAATACGGTAATTGTTGGTTTGGGTTTTTCCATACTTATATCATATCAAAAATATGTTAATTTTAAAAGGCTTAAATTAAATTCGCCCCGCATTCCTCCCGCACCCTCCTGCGGGGCGGAAACCCAAATCCCGTCGAATTTCAAAAACATTAGTCTCGGTTTTGCGAATCCTTCCTCCCGCAAAATTGTTTCGAAAACCGAGTCCATTTTTTCTTGAACGGCTCATTTCCCAGTATTTGAGCCGTTGGGGCGTATTGCGTGCCTCGTTTTCTCCTTTGGAGAAAACTGTGTATCACACAGGCGTGCGTAGCACGCACGAGGCACGCTATTTGTTTTTCTCGTAAAAAATTCGTGCAAATGATATAATTAGTTCACCTAAAGAGAGATTGTGGAAATTAGAAATATGGAGCGGGTTTTCAAAATGAAAACTCGCACTGGGTAGCCCGCTTCCGCCCTTTGCGGAAGCGACAAAATCCCAAATCTCGCCAGAATGCATATGAATTCCTCAAATCAAAACAAATATTTTCTCTACGCGAGAAAATCAACGGAAGATGACGATAAACAAGTAATGAGTATTGAAGCTCAACTTTTTGAATTGAAAGAATATGCTCGCAGAGAAAATATTTCAGTAAAAGAAACTTTTACCGAATCGAAAAGCGCAAAGACCACAGGACGAAAACAATTTGCCAGAATGATAGATAAGATAGAAAAAGGTGAAGCAAATGGAATATTAGCATGGCATCCTGACCGATTAGCGAGAAATAGTGTTGATGGTGGAAAAGTTATCTATCTTGTTGATACTGGCAAAATTGTTTCTTTGCGCTTTCCGCAGTTTTGGTTTGAACCAACTCCGCAAGGGAAATTCATGTTGCAAGTGGCTTTCGGACAATCCAAATATTTTTCTGACAACTTGGTTGAAAATGTAAAACGAGGAATCCGCCAAAAACTTCGCCGTGGGGAATGGCTGACAAAAGCTCCGTATGGATATATAAATAACTTAAAAACTAAAACTATTGAACCTCATCCTGTATATTCAAAAATTGTAGTAAGAGCTTTTGAAGAATATTCAAAAAATATTTACACTATTGAAGGACTAGCGAAGTATTTGGCGGATTTAGGACTTGTCACAAAAATAGGAAAGCCACTTGCCAAAGCTTGCATTGTGCGATTACTTACCAATCGTGCATATTTAGGATTTATCAAACATCATAACGAATGGCACAATGGAAGCTTTGAACCAATACTTTCTCCGACACTTTTTGAAGCAGTGCAGAAAGTTTTGAAGTCTCGGCAAAAACCGAGAAAATCTAAAATCGCTCATCCATTTCATTTTCTCGGTTTTGCCAAATGTGGCGAGTGTGGAAGTATGATTACGGCTCAATATTCTATCAATCGTTTTGGTACTCGTTATATTTATTATCGTTGCACAAAAAAGAAAGGTTTTTGCTCTCAGCCGTATCTTTCAGAATCCACACTCTCCGAACAAATCAAAACTTCGCTTCAAAAAGCGTCAATTCCTTTTTCTGAAATTGAAAAAATGGAAAAGAAAATTGACGAATGGGAACAAGAATCAATTTCAGAAAAAGGAAATGTTGTCCAAAATCTAAAATCTGAACTTTCCGAAATTAAAGAAAAACTAGATAAACTTGTTTCTATATATTTAGACGGAGATATTGAACGCTCACAATATTTGGAACGAAAAGATATTTTACTTCGTCAAAAAGCTGGAATTGAGGAAAGTTTGAAAGATTTTGGACAACAGAGAAAGTATTGGATCGAACCCTTGCGGATTTTGGTTTTGTCCTTGAAAGAAGCCGTTGATTTGGAAAAAACTGACAATCAAATTGAATGGAAGCAATTTTTTCAAAAAATTGGCTCTAACCCTGAAATCAAGGACAAAACAATTCATATGCATTCTGGCGAGATTTGGGATTTTGTCGCTTCCGCAAAGGGCGGAAGCGGGCTACCCAGTGCGAGTTTTCATTTTGAAAACCCGCTCCATATTTCTAATTTCCACAATCTCTCTTTAGGTGACCCTACCGGGAATCGAACCCGGATTACCGGCTTGAAAAGCCGATGTCCTAACCGTTAGACGATAGGGCCATATTTTCTAATACTATATTATTTTTGAAAAAATCGCAAAAAATGTTAGATTTTATTATAGGGGAGGGTTGGCTGAGAGGTTGAAGGCGCCGGTTTCGAAAACCGGAATCCGCGAAAGTGGATCACAGGTTCAAATCCTGTACCCTCCGCAACATTTGGAAATTGGGTTCCCCGCGAAAAAATGCGTCGGGGCGAAGCACCGACGACTGGGCTGAATTCCCGCCAAACCCCGCCCCCGCAAGGATTTCCCACACGGCGGAGCGCTCAAAAAGGAGTGTTCGATCTTTTATTCTAAAGTTCGAACCGACTTTTTTGAACAAATGAATATTTTCTTCATTTGTTCTATCGTTTACCAATTCCATATTGAATTTCAAAAACTTTTCGGTAAGTTCGAACCGATTATTCGCTTTTTGTTCTAAATCCGACAATTTCTCTTTGAGAAGCTGTTTTTCGTTCATCAGCTTATTTTTCATATCGCGATATTCGTCGAGTGTTAGGGCATTTTCTAAATACATCGTCATCAGCTTCTCAATTTTAGATTCTAAAAGAGAAATGTCGGATTTTACATTATCAACAAAAAGCGTACTCGATTCTACTTCGGGTGATTGGTCTTTTTTATTTTCACCAATCATCCATTCTAACCAATCGAGTGGCAAAGAAACTTTTTTGATTTCTTCTTGTATTTGGGAAGTGATGAGTTCTTCTCGTGTATATTTCTGATTGCAAGGATTTTTCCGTTTCGTACATCGTAAATAGTTATGACCTTTTTGTTGTTCGGTAGTGATAAAACAGCCACATTCGTCACAACGGAAAAATCCCCGATAAATATACGGCTTCAATCCTTTGCTATGCGATTTAGATTTTTTACTCATCACTTCGGCAACGGAATCAAAAAGTTTCTTTGAAATAATCGGTTCGTGTTTGCCTTCGTAAATTTCGCCGTTATATCTCATCATTCCCGTAAAAATCGGATTTCTTAAAAGTTTTTGATAATTAGACACCGAAAGGTCTCCATCGCTTTTTCCTGTTAAACCAAGTGCGTTAAATTTATCGCGGACTTGTCGCAAAGTGAAGTTGCCTGTTGCATAGGCCTCAAATGCTTTTTTAATAAGTGGAGCAAGAATAATATTTGGCTCAATTCCACCACCTTCTTTATTTACATAACCAAGCGGAGCATTTTGAGGCCATATTCCTTCCTTCACTTTGTTTCTTTGTCCGCGTTTAATATTCTCTGATAAATTATCCACATAATATTTGGATTGGGAAAAAGCGATTGAAAGCATAAATTTGCCTTGCGGTGTCGGATCAAACCAAAAAGTCGAAAATTTTAAATCTTTTATAACTTCGGTATCAACGAGGTAGATGACTTTTCCTCCATCTACCGAGTTTCTCGCAAGTCTATCAGGATGCCACGCCAAAATACCAGATGCTTCGCCTTTCTCCATACGTTCTAGCATTTCGTTAAATATCGGACGGCCTGGTATTTTGGCAGACTGCTTCTCGACAAAGATATCAACTATTTCTAATCGTTCTTTCAACGCTAATTCTTTCAATTCGGAAAGCTGATCAGAAATACTTCTAATCTGATGGTCTTTGTCGTCCGTCGACTTGCGAGTATATATAAAAAATTTTTTGGTTTGATTCATATATTTTGTATTGGTAACGAAGAGCGCTCCGCCGTGTGGGAAATCCTTGCGGGGGCGGGGTTTGGCGGGAATTCAGCCCAGTCGTCGGTGCTTCGCCCCGACGCATTTTTTCGCGGGGAACCCAATTTCCAAATGTTGCGGTGTGTATTGGACAAAGTTCGAAATAAATTCGAACTTTGTCCAATACACACCGCAAAATACATAAGTTTTGATATAATTAACGGACAATGAAAATTTCGGAAAAAATTAATCATAGTGTTTGGTTTAAGCTTTTATTATTTGTTCCGCTTTACTTTCTCTTGTACTTTGTAATGATACAGTATCAAGCTATTTGTGAATTGGGAGGAAGACTGATGAATACTGTTTCTCTTAAAACATTTATTGACGCGTGGACACCTGTGAACATCTATATCATGTGGCCGTATTTGGCTTGTCTTATTTACGTTCCTCTTTCAGGAATATTGTACGCTTTTAATAAAAGAATTACTGCGATACAGGTTATATCTTTTTATTTCTCTGTAGTATTTGTATATTTAATTACTTACGTCATTTATATAATTTTTCCAACCACAGCTTCGGGAGTTATGCTTACTTCATATGGACCCAACTCGCATCTATTTATAAATGAAGGAATGTTTCAAGCATTACAAGGTCTATATACACAAAGTACTCCTCTCGGTGATTTTCCAAGCCTTCATGTTGCACCATTAGTTTTCATGGGAATATTCCTCTATAAGCATTGGCGTTCACTATTCTGGGTATTTTTGCCATTAGCTTTCTTTGGAGCGATTGGTACATTCGTATTAAAATTTCATACTGTTGTGGGGTTTTTAGGAGGAGTAGCAATGGGAATTTTTGGTTATTATATTTTATATGAGAAAATAGTTTTAAAATACATAAACAAAACACTCCTCAAATTTTAAATTTTATTAAAAATAAAAAAAGAGCAGTTCGTAAAAAAGAACTACTCTTTCGTTGTTATACAACTTTTTTCTTTACACTCTTTCGTGTAAAAGATTCCAGTTGTTGCCAATTTTTGGTTTGATAGCCTCTGAACCTACTTTGCAGTACGGGCATTCTTCAGGTTCAAAGCTTCGAATGTCAAAATGGAACATTGGGCGTACGGACGAGTTGTCCGGGAGCTCGTAATCTTTTGAACGATGAACCAAAACAAAAGCAGGATCAATGACTGTCGGTGGCGAATTTACACCATTACAGTTTAAAACTGCCTGTTTTGTTTCCCAGGTGCTTCCGGTTCCGGTTGTCATCAGTTCATTTATGACCAGAACGTTTTTAGAAGAATCAATTCCTCCACGGATTATTGTCGGGTTGCCATCCACATCTTTTTCTACCGGAATATATTCCACTTTTGGGTTGTGAAAGTTACCTATAATTCTGGCTACTTCCCAACCCAATGCGATAGCTGAGTACGCAGAACTTGTTATAACATCGATTTTTCTTGGAGACATGTCTTTAAGAATACGTTTTACGATTTCATTTGCAAAGAGGGTGCACATGCGTGGATGTTGCAATACGTCTTTACAAACAACAAAACCATTACTGTGCAAGCCAGATTTCAAAAGAGCATGCGGTTTTTCAGGGCAGGGATTTCCTTTGTATTCCCAAAATGCTCCAAAGAAATCAAAAATTGCGATCATTTCCTCCTTCGTCATAAAACGGTCCGGTGGAATGTTACCAGGAAGAAGGTTGAAAATCAGACCTTTTTTTATCAAGGTCAAAACATTTTTTTCTGTCATAACTTTTCCTCCTTTTTATTGTTGTACTGAATCGATTTCTTCCTGGATTCTTTTTATCGCATCCACAGGTGTTCCGATTTCTTTCGAAGGGTCTGTGATGGGCCGGCCTACTACAATGGCGTATGCTCCAGCTGTTATTGCTTCTCCTGGAGTCATGACTCTTTTTTGGTCACCAACAGAAGCCCACAGGGGACGAACGCCGGGAGTGATTTTCAAGAGACCTTTAAGCTCTTTTTGTTTACCGATAATCTCGAGTTCTTGCGGTGAGCAAATAATTCCTTCACAACCTGCAATTTTTGCATATCTTGCAAATTCCAAAACCTTGGCTTTGCTCGGTGCTCCAAAGATCAGGTGAGCATTGTTTTCTTCGAGCGAAGTCAAAACCGTAACAGCAAGAACGAGGGAAACCCCTCTGTTCGCAACTGCAGCCATCATCGCCTCGACGCCAGATGACGCATGGATATTGAACATTGCAACTTCAAATTTTGCAAGGGCTTTTACAGCATTGGCAACTGTGTTTGGAATGTCATTGAATTTTCCGTCAAAAAAGACCGAGCCACCCATTGAATGAATGCAGTTGACAACCTTTGGTGCTCCTTCTGCAGTGAGAAGTTCGAGTCCTACTTTGAAACACATTACATGTGGTGCAAGCATTTCGATGAGGGGTTTAGCCTTTTCGAGTGTGTCTACATCCAAAGCAACAATAATTTTTTTGTTCATAAAACCTCCTTTTGTTAAATAACGGTCTAAGAGCTGGACTATTCCAGTCTTTTTATTTCGTGCTTATATTACAACGAAAATAAAAAAATGGCAAATAAATTAAAATTTGCAAAATTATCTTTATCCTCTATAATTCATAATATAAATATGGAAAATTTACCACAAAAAAATGAAGAACAACTCAAAATAGATTTTGAAAAAGCGGAACAAGAGCAATTGGCGATTGAGCAAGAAAAGAAAGAAACAATAGAGCTTTTACAAGGTTCGTACCCTCTTTATTTTAAAGAAGAGAACTTAATTAGACAGAAAGACAAATGGTGTATAATGCGTCTCGGGAAATGTCTTTCTATATCTGAATGGATAAAAGAAACTGAAGATGATATTTCATATCACGCAAACGATGGAAAGAAAAATAGATATGGCGAATAAACTTATTTAGTGTGTATTGTTAAATAAATATCCTCCAAAGCTTTTACAGCATCGCCAGCGGCGATGTTGTTTTGATGATAGAGAATATTAGTACAATCACCAGCTGCCCAAATGCCTGAAGTTTCTGTTTTTCCAGTCCATGGGTCTATTTTAATTTTGCCTATTTTATCAAGGGAAATAAGGTCTTTTGCGAATTCAGTATTTGGAATTTGGCCTATTTCTACGAAAATCCCAGTGATATTGAGAGTGTTTTCTTTGTTTGTATTTATATCTTTATATTTTATTCCTTCTACAAATTTATCACCCAAAACTTCCAGAAGTTCAATATTTTTTATAATTTTGAGTTTTGGATTTTTTGAAAGTTTGTCTATCGTTATTTGATCAGCTCGAAATGAATCACTTCTATTTAAAATTGTTACGGAATTACAATATGCGAGAAGTTGAGAAGCGCTTTCAAAAGCAGCGTTGCCCCCGCCGACAACTACAACATCAGCGCCAGAAAACATTGGTCCATCACAAGTAGCACAGTAGGTGAGTCCTTTATGTTCCAATTTGTCAGCGTTTTTTATTTCTAATTTTCTACGCTTACTTCCTGTAGTTATTAAAACAGTCTTTGTTTCAAACTCTTCTCCCGACTCAGTTTTTATTGAAAAAATACCTGTGCTTGTGAAGGACGGTCCTTCACAGTTTTGTGAATTTTGTGAAGGACCGTCCTTCACAATCTTCACAATGGCTACTACGGTTAAACCTTCTTTTATAGTAAGCTTTTCTCCTTTATTAGCTAGTACATGATTTTTGAGATCTTCCGCAAGTTTTGACCCAGCGATTTCAGTTGTGCCAATCCAGTTATATATTTTTTCAGACACGATAGATTGCCCTCCGAATTCATCGGTAATAAATAAAGTATTTAAGCGTTTGCGAGCGGCGTACACAGCAGCAGCAGATCCAGCCGGCCCTCCGCCAATAATTATAAGGTCATATATCATAAGAGTTAGTATATCAAAAAAAAGTAAAAAACCAAAACAAGATTTTGAAGGGGTTTTGAGGCTGACGAGCCGAAAATTTCAGGCCTTCGGCTCTGAGAGCCTCAGGCTCGATGAGATTTTTTAAGCTTCAAAAAATCCGTACCGAAAAAATCTTGTTTTGGTTTTTTTACAAATTATTTCTTATTGCGTCGTAGAAATGCAGGTACAGCGGACCAATCGTCGGCGTCATCGTCTATTATTATGTCTTCTACAATTTCTGGTTTCTTTTCTGGTTTCTTAAAAAAATCATCATTGCTTTTATTATTGTTTATATTGATGAAGCTATTGTGAATTTCTTTTTTTACAGCTTGAGCGTTTTCTTCTTTTAGTACTGGTTGGGTATTTAATACAGAAGTTCCAGTGAAAAGACTTTTGCGTGGCATGTCTGTAGGGAAGCTGGTAGCAATAACGGTGACTTTTATTTCACCCTTTTTAGTTTTTTCGTCGTGAATGGTTCCGAAAATAACTTTTGCATCTTTGTCTATTGATTCAGTTATTATTTTTGCAGCTTCTTGAATTTCGTGGATTGTTATGTCGTCTCCGCCTGAGATTGCAAACAACACTCCTTTTGCACCATTTATTGAAACTTCAAGAAGAGGGGAATTGATGGCCATTAATGCAGCTTTTTCAGCTCTTTTTTCACCCGAAGCAGATCCTATACCCATAAGGGCAGAACCAGCATCGGACATCACTGCTTTTATATCAGCAAAGTCAACGTTTATGATACCGGGTGTGGTAATAAGGTCAGATATGCCTTCCACTGCTTGTCTTAGAACATCATCACAAGTTGCAAAAGCATTTTTGAAATTAGTATTTTTATCGGAAATTTGTAGAAGCTTGTCGTTTGGAATTACTATTATTGCATCTACTTCTTTTGCTAGTTCTTCTAGTCCTTTATCTGCTATTTTCATTCTGTGACTTCCTTCAAAGAAAAATGGTTTTGTAACAACAGCTACAGTTAGTATTCCTTGTTCTTTTGCTGCACGAGCAACTATCGGAGCGGCTCCTGTACCTGTACCACCTCCCATTCCGCAAGCTATGAAGACCATCTCTGAACCTTTTATCACATCTTGAATTTCAGCCTTAGTTTCTTCAGCAGCCTTTCTTCCTATTTCTGGATTCATTCCAGCACCTAGGCCTTTTGTAAGATTTTTCCCAATATGAATTTTTTTCTCAGCCTGTGAATGATGCAGATCCTGAGTATCAGTATTCATACAAATAAATTCTACCCCTTTCACTTTTGTTGCGATCATGTGGTTGATTGCATTCTTCCCAGATCCCCCTATTCCGATGACTTTGATACGAGCGAAAGTCTCTATTTCTTGGTTTACTTTTGGCATATGGTTTTTCTTGTTTTTATTAATAAATTAATGATTATGTGTTTATAATAGCAGAAAATAAAAAAAAGCAAAGCTGCTTTACTTTAGACATAAATATTTCAGGAACTGTTTATGGCATTAGCTGTTTTACCATTGATTTTAAAGAGTTTTTTATATCTTTGAATAGATTTGGCAGAGAACCTTCTACATATCCTTTAATATTTTTATTGTATATAACAAGGCCGATAGCTGTGTACCAAGAAGGGTCACGTAATTTGGTTTTTGTGTTGCCAAAAAAATCAGTTGTCCCTATTTTCGATGGTAATCGTAAGACAGTTTTTGATAAATCTTCAAGACCAAAAGAATTTGCTCCTCCACCTACGAATACTACGCCAGCAGGTAGAAGTTCATTTCTTTTTATTTTTTTAAGATGGTTTTCAATCAATTCAAAAATATCTGTAAGACGTGCTTCTACTATTTCTTCTAATTTCTTCTTTGAGTACTCTTCGTCATTATCTCCTAGTTTAAAACTCTCTGCTTTCTCAAGTGGGATCTTTAATCCGAGCGCTATGTCATTTGTTATGTCTGCTGAACCAATAGAAAATGTATGAAGCGAGATGAGTGACTCATTTTCAAATACTCCCATAGACACCGTCTCAGCTCCGATATCTATCAAAGCAGCCCCTACTATTTTTTGTCTACTAGATAATGAAATATAGCTACTAGCCAGTGGAGAAGGAATCACGTCTATCGGTTCTACTCCAGCATTAGTCACTGTTTCTATAAGGTCTTCCCAGTGTTTTGTGGAACTGGTTATAAAAATAGCTTTTATTTCAAGCTTATTTCCATGCATACCTTCAGGTCTACCCAGAACTTCTTTTCCATCCAGTCTAAAAGAAATAGGAGAGACATATACTATTTTTTTATTACCTAGACTCAGGTTAACTTCGCTTTCTTCTAATGCTTTATTGACGTCTAGACTAGTTACTTCACTATCTGCCTTAGAAATAATAGCGGATCCAGTTCCTATCTCCGAACGTAGAGTTGTACCACCGATTGAAACAAAGGCGCGCCTTATTTTTATACCAGAACTTTTCTCTGCCATAGAGATGGCGATTTTCAGAGAAGACACTGTATCAGGAATATGGATGATATAACCATGTCTGACTCCTTTTGTTTCACTTTCACCTATGCCAATAATTTTAGGATTTTTTTCTCCTTTTAAAAATTCTCCGACCACAACACGTGTGGTGGAAGTTCCGATATCAATGCCGACTGAAATATTTCTGATCATATTTTTTTTCTTCTTCTTCCATTCTACTACTATGTCCCATTCCTTTCAAATGAAGCATTCCGTGGATAACTAAAAATCCCAACAATTCCTTGAAATTTTTGTTGAATTTTTTTGTTTCCTTTTTTACTACAGCTGGGCAGATAAGTATTTCTCCATCCTTTTTAGACAAAGGGAAAGACAAAACATTTGTTGATTTATCTTTATTTCTATACGTTTTATTTATTTCTCTTGATTTTTTTTCATCAATAAAAGCCAAAGAAAGAGAATATTCTTTGCCTAGTATATCGTTTTTTATAATTACAAAATGCAAGTTTGGAAGCTTGTCTTTTGTGGAGTTTGTAACAGAAAAATTATTCTGCATATTTTTTTATTTAACCTTTCCTAACTTTCGAAGTTTTTCTATTTCTTTTCTTCGATTCATTCGTTTCAATGCGCTTTTCTTTACTTTTAGTTTTGATTCTTTTCTTTCGTTGTAACGAGAACCTTTTACTTTTTGAATTATTCCAGACTCTTGAATTCTTCTAGAAAAACGACGCAAAACGCTTGCGTTGTTTTCATTTGGGTTTTTCTTTACTTCGATTACTGTTTTTGCCATATAAGCTATAGATTATCATATAAAAAATATTTAGCAAGTTCTTGTATTTACTTTTTTGTTAAAAATGCTAGTATTTTATTATACAAGTTTCGTAAAGATAAATTACGGCTTTGAGTTTTTTATTAAAAATAAATTTTTAAAAAGATGAAACAAGGAGGAGATTACATAACTGAAGAAAAGAAAAAGGCACTTGAGATTGAGTTAAAAGACCTAAAAGGACCAAAACGAAAAGAGATTTTAGCGGCTTTAGAGTACGCTAAATCGCTCGGCGATCTTTCAGAAAATGCTGAATATCATCAAACTCGTGAAGATCAAGGCAAGCTCGAAGAGCGCATAAAAAGAATAGAACAGATTTTGCAGTCTTCGCAAGTTGTTGCAGGTGGAGGAGGAGAGGAGATTGAGGTTGGTTCAAAAGTAGTAGTAAAAAAGGATGGTACTAAAGAAGAAAAAACTTATCAGATAGTAGGTTCTGAAGAAGCCGATATGGCACTTGGCAAAATTTCTAACAGATCACCATTTGGTGCAGCACTATTTGGTAGAAAAAAAGGAGAGACGATTTCTTTCCAAACTCCAAAAGGTGAAGTTAATTATAAAATCATAGACGTATCTTAATTTTTAAAATGTCATCAATTGACGAAATAAGAGACACCAGAATCAAAAAATTAGAACTCTTAAAAAAAAGAGGTATTGATCCTTATCCAGCGGAATCAAAGAGAGAACTCACTTTAGAAGAGGTTATAGGCAAATTTGATAACCTTGAAAAATCTAATGAAACAAAGTGGGTTTCAGGACGAATAATGTCTATTCGTGGGCAGGGAGCTATCGTTTTTATTACGCTCGATGATGGCACAGCTCAGTTCCAAGGATTAATTAAAAAAGACTCTATTGGTGAAGAAAAATTGAATTTTTTTAGTGAAGTTGTGGACATTGGGGACTTTGTAGAGTTACAAGGAAGTTTCTTTACTACTAAAAGAGGAGAGAAAACTATTGAAGCAAAAGACTGGAGAATGTTGTCTAAAAGCTTACGACCACTACCAGAGAAATGGCATGGACTTCAGGACGTGGAAGAAAGGTTTAGAAAAAGATATCTAGATATTTTGATGAGTCCTGAAATAAAAGATCTTTTTGAAAAAAAGGTGAAGTTTTGGGATACTGCTAGATCTTTTATGAAAGAACACGGATTTATGGAAGTTGAAACTCCGTCGCTTGAAGTGACAGCAAGTGGAGCAGATGCTGCCCCATTTAAAACCTATAATGAAGACTTTAAATTACCTCTTTATTTGCGGATATGTATCGGAGAACTTTGGCAGAAACGTCTTATGGCAGCAGGATTTAATAAAACTTTTGAAATAGGCAGAGCTTATAGGAACGAAGGCACAGATGCAAATCATTTACAGGAGTTTACAAATTTAGAGTTTTATTGGGCATATGCAAACTATAAAGATGCGATGAGTTTAGCTGAAGAACTTTACAAAAAAATTGCGCTTGAAGTTTTTGGAAAAACAGAATTTGAAACAAGAGGACATAAATTTGATTTAGGGAAAAAATGGGAAAAGATTGATTATCGGGAGATAATTAAAAAAGAAACAGGGATTGACGTGCTCGACGCTTCCCTGGAAGATATAAAAAATAAACTTGAAGAATTAAATGTCGTTTATGATGGCACTACGATGGAACGACTTGTCGATACGCTTTGGAAATATTGTAGAAGGAAAATCGCGGGTCCTGTATTTTTAACCGGGCATCCAAAACTTGTTTCACCACTTTCAAAATCAATGGAGAAAAATCCAGAGCTTACGGAAAGATTCCAAATAATTATTGCAGGAGCTGAGGTAGGAAATGGCTTTTCGGAGTTAAATGATCCTATAGATCAAGCGGAGAGATTTGAAGCACAGAAAGAACTCTTGAAAGCGGGGGACAAAGAAGCAATGGTACCAGATACAGAGTTTGTGGAAATGTTGGAATACGGAATGCCACCAACTTGTGGATTTGGTTTTGGAGAAATGTTGTTTGCCTTTTTAGTAGATAAACCAATTCGTGAGACGCAACTCTTTCCACTGATGAAACCTAAAAACAACGAATAAAAAAATCCCTGCAAAATTAAACATTTGCAGGGATTTTGGAATTTTTGATGGTCAACAATAATATTCTCTATTGTGATCATCATGGAATCTCTTCGCCTCGTATTGCTGAATCTTTTTCTCGTTTAATATACTACCCCCTGTTTGTTTTTTGGGTTTTTTATTTGTATTCCGATACATAAAAAACATTGTAAGGAAAATAGCGATTATAATCAGAGCAAGAATTCCTAACCCCCAAACGTCTTCAGGGATTTGACTAAGATTAAATTTCTCCATATCTTGTAGTTTTTAGTGTTTGGTTATGGACAGAATTTATTGGTTTTTACATTATAAACACAAAAGGTATTCCCGAAGTCAAAGATTACATTATCTTCGTCAAGTTTAATTCGAAAATTTTGGCCTTTATTTATACTTGGAACTAGTTTTCTTATTTCTGTTCCCTTGATAAAAAGAAAAGACCTTTTTTCTTTTCCTTCTTTTCCAATAAATATTACTTCGAGAAAATCTTTTTCGGCGTTAATAATTTTGGCATCATTAAGATGGTCATAATCTAGGTAGATTTTTAAAGTGTCTCCATAAACTATTTCCATCTTTTTTTCAGTAGCCAGGATGTTGTAGGTATATTTACCTGTGCTGTCTCCCTTTTTGAGAGTTTGTAGGTTGTTTAATTCTTTAAACCTTTTTTCTAAATATTTTATATCGCAATCATCACCTAATGAAGAATGCGATATTGTCGGTATGGCCAATATAACCAAAGCCAACAGTAACAAGAATGGATAATTCAATGTTTTCATAGAGCAGTGTTTTTTAAGGGTTTAGAACTGTTTTTCTAAGCTTTAATATACAATATTTTTTAAAAAATGCAAGATTTAAGGATTTTGAAGTTATCCACACATTTTGATTTGTTTACATAAAGGTAGTGGTTTACAATGTATATGAAGTGGGAAAAGGTGGGAAAGCTGTGAATAAATAATTTTATGCTTATAGGTGAATACATACATACAATAGATGAAAAAAATCGGGTTTCATTGCCGGTCAAGTTTCGTAAGGAGCTTGGTAAGAAAATTATTATTACACCAGGACTGGACCAATGTTTGTTTCTTTTTACATTAAAAGAATGGGCAAAAGTTTCAAAAAGACTTTCTGATTCAGATTCCGACCTTTCTTTCCTGAAAGCTGATAAAAGGAGTTTCAATCGATTCATGTTTGGACGTGCAGCCGAAGTCGACATAGATACAATAGGAAGAATTTTGATTCCTGATTTCTTGAAAGAAAGAATAAAACTAGGGGACAAGGCAGCCATAATCGGAGTTGAAGATAGGGTTGAAATTTGGAATGAAAATACATGGAAAGGGTATAAGGAAACAGTAGAAAATAAAGCGGATGAATTGGCCGAAAAGCTTAGTAATGAGAAGACAAAATGATAGACAAGATGGAGAGTGTTCATAAGAGTGTTCTTTTAAATGAAACAATAGAGGGCTTAAACCTGAAAGATGGAGCAACTGTGGTTGACGCTACTTTTGGTGGCGGAGGACACAGTGTGGAGATTTGCAGAAGATATAAAAAAGTGAAAATCGTTGCCATTGACCAGGACAAGGGAGCTTGGGAGAAAGCGAAAAGTAAATTTAAAAATTGTGATTGTGAGATCAATTTTATAAATAAAAATTTTGCTGATTTAGGGGGGTTAGAGAACGTGGACGGGATAATTTTTGATTTAGGTTTGAGCAGTGATCAATTAGATAATTCTGGTAGAGGATTTTCTTTTATGAAAAACGAAGCACTGTTGATGACGATGAAAGAAAATCCTTCCCCAGAAGATATCACGGCTTTAGATATCGTAAACACTTGGAGTGAAAAAAGTTTAGCAGACATAATTTACGGATATGGCGAAGAAAAATATAGAGGAAGAATAGCGAGAGAGATAGTGGAAAATAGAAAGAAAAAAAAGATAGAAACGACGTTTGATTTAGTAAAGATTATCGAACAGGCAGTACCGGGAAGCTACAAGAAAGGAAAGATACATTTTGCCACTAGAACTTTTCAAGCATTGCGAATAGCTGTGAATGATGAATTGGGGGTATTGGAGAAGGGGTTAGAGCAAGGTTTAAAACTTTTAAAAATTGAGGGAAGAATGGCAGTGATTAGTTTCCATAGCCTAGAAGATCGAATAGCAAAAAGATTTTTTAAATTAAAGCAGAAAGAAGAAAAAATAAAATTAATAAATAAAAAACCAATAACAGCAAGTAAGGAGGAATTAATATCGAACAACAGATCACGAAGTGCAAAATTAAGAATTTTAGAAAAAATAAAAATATGAAAGCATTATCATTAAAAGTAAATACATACAAAACGAGCGTAAACATAGTGAATAATTACAACCTAGAAAGGAGAGTTTTCAATATTATGCTTGGCATGCTTGGAGTTCTTGTTTTGTGTTATGTCATATTTTTAGGGAATACAGTTTTTAATATTGTAGAACGTCAGTCACTTTCTAAAGAATCACGGATACTTTCTAATGAAGTCGGAGAATTAGAATTGCAATATTTATCAGCATCAAGTAAAATCGATGTTTCTCTTGCTACGTCTTTAGGATTTAAAGAAAGTCAAACAAAACAATATACTACTCGCAAATCTCTTGGCAGTATAAAACTTGCGAAAAATGACCTTTAAATTTTTTTCAATTTCAAGGATTAAGATTGTATCTTTTTTAATTATTTTTTTTGCTTTGATTTTAATTTCAAAGCTTTTTTTGGTACAAGTCGTGCATAGTAATTTTTATTCAGAAATGGCTGATCGCCAATATTCGACTCCTTCTTCTGATATTTTTGAGCGTGGATCTATATTCTTTAGTAGTAAGGGAGGAGATCTTGTTTCAGCTGCAGTGCAAACACTTGGCTATAAGATAGCGATAAATCCTAGTAAAATTATTGACGCTGACGATTCTTATAAAAAATTATCAAACATAATTACTCTTGATCACGACACTTTTTTATTAAAGACACAAAAAACAACAAGTTCATATGACGAGATTGCTCATAAGTTATCAAAAGAACAAGCAGACAATATATCGGCATTAAAAATACCGGGAGTTTCTATTTTTAAAGAAAAATGGCGTTTTTATCCTGGTGAAAATCTTGCTTCACATGCGCTTGGAATCGTCGGCTACAAAGGAGACGAGCTTGCTGGCAGATATGGTTTAGAAAGATTCTATAACAGTACTTTATCTAGGGGAAAAGAGAATCCTTATATAAATTTTTTTGCTGAAGTTTTTTCAAACATAAATGATTCCTTATTCAAAGAAGGCGCTAATAGTGGAAATATTATAACGACTATAGAACCAGTAGTGCAAGGATTCCTTGAAACAAAATTAAACGAAGTGAGTCAAAAATATCAGACTGACTCTATCGGCGGAATTATTATGAATCCTATTGATGGTTCTATTTATGCTATGGGAACAAAGCCGGATTTTGATCCGAATAATTTTTCTAAAAATGATGTTTCAGTTTTTTCTGATCCACTAGTCGAAAGTGTTTTTGAATTTGGTTCGGTTGTTAAACCATTGGTTATGGCAGCTGCACTTGATATGGGAGTCTTAACTGCAGATACTACATACAACGATAAAGGTTCAGTCACTATCGAAAAAAAAGAAATATCCAATTTTGATAAAAAGGCTAGAGGTCCTGGGACTTCGATGCAAGAAGTTTTGAATCAATCATTAAACACAGGGATGGTTTTTGTGTATCAACACTTGGGTAAAGAAAATATGCGAGATTACTTATTTTCTTATGGAATCAACGAAAAGACTGGGATTGATTTACCAAATGAAACTCATGGTCTTGTATCAAACTTAAATAGTCCACGTGAATTAGAATATGCTAATGCTTCTTTTGGGCAGGGCATAGCGCTGACTCCTATTGGGATAGCTCGGGCATTGGCTTCATTGTCAAACGGAGGCAATTTAGTAGTACCACATCTTGTTAAAACAATAAAATATGAAAATGGTACCGAAAAAAATATAACTTATCCCACTGTTCGTACAAAGATAAAAGAATCAACAAGCGAAGAAATAACTCGTATGCTTGTAAATGTTATGGATAAATCATTAAAAGGGGGACTTGCAAAATTTGAACATTATAGTGTGGCCATAAAAACCGGTACAGCTCAAGTTGCCAAGAAAAATACAGGAGGGTATTATGAAGATAGGAATACTCATTCTTTTTTTGGATATTTCCCAGCTTATGATCCTAAATTTATAGTTTTTCTTTATGCAGAAAATCCAAAGGGTGTACCTTATTCTTCACAGACTTGGGCTGATCCTTTTTTAGAAATAACAAAGTTTTTAATTAATTATTATGAAATTCCACCCGACAGATGACCCTTCGACGGAAACTCAGAGGTATGGTGAGTAAAATTGAATCACAATGAAAACAACTTTTAGAAAAATTATTACACATATTTTAAAGATAGAATCCAAGCTTGTGCTTTGGAAATACAAGCCAAAAATTGTAGCTATTACTGGATCTGTCGGTAAAACCTCTACGAAAGATGCAGTGTATGCTGTGCTTTCCGGTGTCACTTATGTACGAAAAAGTGAAAAAAGTTTTAACAGTGAAATAGGATTACCTCTTACTGTATTGGGGTGTCCAAATGGATGGAATAATCCATTTGTATGGTTTCGAAACATTCTAGAGGGTCTTTGGCTTTTTATATGGCCACATAAATATCCGAAATGGCTCGTATTAGAAGTTGGAATCGGAAAACCAGGAGATATGCAAAAAACTGCTTCTTGGATTAAAACTGACGCTGTTATAATGACTGCCATAGGAGAAACTCCAGTTCACATTGAATTTTTTAGTTCAAAAAAACATCTTGTAGAAGAAAAAGCTGAATTGATTAAAACACTAAAAAAAGATGGTCTTTTGGTTTTAAATCGAGACGATGAAACTGTTTTTAATATGAAATCAAAAACGAAAAATAGAATTATAACTTATGGTTTTAATACTGAGGCAAATATTGTTGGTTCTGGTGATACTATTTTTTATAATGATAAAGGTGAACCGCAGGGGATAATTTTTAGGGTAGACGAAAATGGCAACAGTCTGCCAGTTGTCATCGAGGGAGTATTTGGCAGAAATCATATTTATGCATCACTAGCAACTTTTGCATTTTCTTCAGGGTTGAAACTCAATATGATAAATGCTGTTAATATGTTAAAAAATTATGAAATACCGCCGGGAAGAATGCGATTATTAAAAGGTATCAACGATTCCATAATAATAGATGACACTTACAACTCTTCTCCATTTGCTTGTGAAGCTGGGCTCAAGACACTTAACGAGATTAAATTAACAGGGAGAAAGATAGCAGTTTTAGGTGACATGCTTGAATTAGGCAAGCACACAAAAGAAGCCCATGAAAATATAGGTAAAATTGTAAAAGAAAGTGCTGAGGTGCTTATTGTGGTGGGCCCTAGATCACAAAATACAAAGTCTGCTGCGATAGAAGCAGGGATGGATGTTCAAAATATTTTTGAATTTTCAAATTCAAGTGATGCAGGAGAATTTTTAAAAACATTTATACAAAAGGGAGATATCCTTTTCGTAAAAGGATCACAAGGAATGCGTATGGAACGTACAGTGGAATCAATACTAAAAGATCAAGAAAATAAATCAAAACTTCTCGTCAGACAAGACAAGGAATGGATTAATAAAAAATAAAAAATACCTGTACATTTCTTTGTACAGGCATTTATATTTTCTTGAACGCAATTAAGATCGGCGTTGATATAACTATTAGTAAATCTAGTAATAAACACCTTTTTTTACAATAAAATTTATCTAATTTTGATACATTATATCCCTTAGTTTCCGCGAGTAGTGAAATTTGTGTAATCCCAGTTATACCAGGACAAATGTTCTCATCTCTTGGTGCATAATATTCTTTCTTTGTTGCAATTGGAATAGTTAAGGGACGGGGACCAACAAAGGTCATTTCGTTTTTAAGAACATTCCACAGTTGTGGTAGCTCATCTGTGTGGGTTTGACGAAGATATTTACCAATACACGTTACGCGGTAGGAACTATGTTTCCTTAATTCAATTGAGGAAGTTATGTGTTCAGGCTCCTTTCCTAGTCTCATCGTACGTAATTTATAAATAATAAAAATTTTACCTCCTTTGCCGACGCGCTTTTGTTTGAAGATGGGGTTACCCTTACTTTCCATTCTAATTAATATTGTCAAAAGGACTAAAAATGGAAAAGCGATAATGAGAAGAAATATTGCTAAAACTTTTCTAAGAATTTTTTCCATATTTTATTTTTTGTTTATTATACTAGAATATTATTTCCCGTTTGTCAATGTGACATTTGTAAGATATTAAAATTGACAAAGGTTAAATTTTTAACTACTCTTTAGATAGAAAATTAAATTAGTAACATAAAACGGAAGATAAATGGAAAAAATATTTTTAAGATTTGATCCGGATGGAATATCTGGGCAGATTATTTTTCCCCCCGAAGGGAGACGAAGAATGTTCTTTTCAAAAATACAAGGGTTTGATCTTATTGTTGAATGTCTAAAAAATAAAAAAATTTCTGAAGAGGAATTTTATGATTTTTTCGATAGAATTTTAAACAATGACCGGCTAAGATGTGAGAGTAACCATAGTAAATCTTTATGCTTTATTTCAGATGATTATGGAGCACAGAGGGGTTTTATTGAAGTTGAAGGACGCAAGACTTCTGTTATTACGAGCGCCAAAGAAGGCAACGAACTTTTAAATGTTTTTATCCGGTGTGATGTAATAAGTTGGCAAAGAAGTCAGGAAGTTTTAAAAGAAATTGTGGAATATTTTTCCATTATCACAGAACGAGATCCCTTATTGTTTAATCAAAAATTAGTGAATTTGGCAACAAAAGAGGCGGGTTAATCCTGCCTTTTTTCTTTGTGAATCAAGTGGTCGATGATATTGACATATTAAATTAATATTATATAATTCATATATATTAAGTTCTTTGATAATTTTTGTATCGCCGTCAGACACAAGGATTAAATTCTTTGTGCCTGACGACGATGAACGTTTTCAGGTCTGTGCTAACGTTGGCCCAGATATTCGACGATGAACGTCGAGAAGGAGAAATATTATGGAAAATTTAGAAAAATTAGTAGTAGTCATTTGTTCTGTATTTTTTGGTTCTGTTGCAGTAATGATCATTTTTGGTGTTATTGTGTATAATAGGGACAAAATCTTAGACTATTTCTTTCCAGAAAGAATAAAGAAAAGGGAAGAATTGTACAAAAAAGAACAAGCTCTTTATGAACAGCAAAAAAAAGAGCAGAACCTTAAGAATCTCTCATGCGAGGTTTCTAATATATTAGGTGTCGAGCTATTTAAGATTAATGAAATTGAAACGCAGGATGAAATTGTCCGTATTGTGAATCTATCAGCTTATAAAACCGCTAATGCGTGCGTTAATCAAGAAAAAGAGAATCGTGGTGAAAAAGTTGAAAAGTACATTTATCCTAGCGATAATGGTACTTTATTTCCTGTGTATTATTCATGGGATTCTATGGTACCGATATTCAAAACAGAATGGGCACAAAAAAGAAACTTAGCCCTTAAAATTATGCCCGAATTAGCTGACCGTATGCCTCACTTTAGTCAAGTTGAGCCACTGAAAACGTATAATGAAAATTATCTTCAAAAAAAGAAGGGTGGATAACAATCTGTCCTTTACAATTACAGCGCACTTTGCAAAAAAGTGTGCTGTTTTTATTTTACATGCTTCGCATTCAGAATTTATGTGAGCCACAATAATTTGCTCGTCGTCACTCGCAAATTTTCCAGCCCCGGACTCAGCTATTTTTTCTGTTGAAAAAATATGCTTCCGTCTTCACCGTGTAACAAAAAACCCCAAGCAGTTGGGTTTTCTTCGCGGTGACCCAAGTAGTCGCCAGTTGCATGCCTGCGCAGGCAGGCAACTAGATTTTATGTCAAATGAGACGATTTAACAAATTAAAAACCTTATTTTCTAAGTAAGGTTTCAAAATAATTAGATTAATTTAAATTATTTAATGCAACGGACATATACTGAACTAGTCTTATAAATACGACCGAGAGTTCCATTTCTCATATCAAAGCAATAAACACTATCTGGCCATCCGGGATATCCGGTGTTACTCATATATAGCCAATTTTGAAAACCGGGATGAGTGCTACCTTGTGCTAAATAAAGAGAATTAATTTCTTCTATTGAAGGTACACGGCCACCCAAACCGGAACAAGTAAGATTCGCAGTGCTCCAGTTCATTGAAGAAACCGATGCGTCAGCAACATCCCAAGTTCCTACTCCATCTGGACTAGCAGAATAATTTAAAGAGGTGTCAGAAGATAATTTTGCAGAAATTGCCCATGATGTATTATTACTCACGCATTTAGCAACACCACCAGAATTATTGATTGCGTTAATTATTGGAATTAATGTGGCGCATGCAGTAGCATAACTTTGGGGACTCGAGTTCTGATATGTTAATTCTGCTTTCGGAATTGCATTCTTAAGATTTGATTTTATTGCTGCAGTTTGTCCTTTTATGCGAGCTGCATTTAAAGAAACAAGGACAATAGAAGAAAGTACAGCAATTATTGCAATTACAACCAAAAGTTCAATAAGTGTAAAACCTTTTTGGGATTTTTTTTTCACTTTTTTATTATATCAAAATTTCAAGTAAATAAAAAGATCTATGAGGATGGAACTTTTTATGTGTTTAATTTTTTGATGTAGTAAAAAAATTTTAAACCATCCTGAGAATAATAATAAAAAAACTTGGTTTAACAAAAAAGACAAAACAAAATAGAATTTAGTTTGTGACCCTACCGGGAATCGAACCCGAATTTAATCCTTGAGAAGGATCCGTCCTAGCCGTTAGACGATAGGGCCCTAAAACAAATTTGATAAATTTGTTCGGGCGACCGCTTATGCGGTTTAGCCCTGAGGAAAATATATCATTTTTTTACTTAAAATCAAAAAAAGAAGCGTGTACCAAAATATGTGGGACACGCTTCGACAATATAAAAACGAAAAAGCTAAATTATTGTAGCGCTTGGGCATTTGAATACCCATTTTGCTTCCGCTGGGGTGTCGATTTTTTCCACAATGAAGTGGTTTTGTAGATTGTCTCCATTTTGGTATTTACCAATCTCTCCAACTTTTTTGTGGAGAAGGGCTTTTCCAAGGGGTGAATTTGCCCCTATTATCGCGTGATTTTCTGGCAGTATGTGCTTGCACACGCATATTCCATCTATCACTACATACATAGATTTACCGTTAATTTTTAATTTAACTCCGTTGCCCGGCAAGCAAACCTTTGCCTGTCTTTTTACTTCTACCACAGGAAGTTTGAGTTTTTCCTGACAGTCCAGGATTTTTCTCTCAATGAGGATGGCTTGACTCCGGTGGGAGTTTTCAGTATCGGTTGCCTCTTTTGCAGAGTGGCCTTCTCTGTTGTTTGTTCGTATTTGTCTCTGCTCATCAGAGAGACATTTGAGCAACTTGTGTACGAACTTGCGTCCGTTTTGAGTTAGAAAATTTTCGGGGTAGCTCTGAAAACCAGAGCTTTGTAGTGATTTTTTTTGCTTCTTCATTCTTTTTAGTTTTTGGTTGTGAATAACAAAATGGATTACTTATATAATACACTTTTTATTGATTTTGTCAAAAAAAAGAATTAAAGAATTAGGGCGCATTGCAAAAAGCAATGCGCCCTTCTTAAAATCTTTTTCGGTTTCGTTTTCTTATAGGCAACTTTCTTTCTACGAAAACGTCGCAAAAACCGTACCTTTCTTTTTTTAATTCTTTCCCAATGTCTGCAAAACTTCTTTCAGACATTACGTTCAGTTGCATTTTAGGGTAAGTCCCTCTCAGCGTTCCTTTTGAACAAAGACCTTCTCTCATAGTGTCTTCTTTTTTTAAAGGTTAGAAGTGAACAACTTTTGTCATTTTTATTATATGAAATTTAATAGTTTTTGTCAAAATAAATTAATCTTCAATTTTTGGTTTGTCTATTTCAACGGGGGAGAGTTCTGGTGAAGATCCAGAAATACGCAGAATGTCTTTGTCGATTTTTTTTAATTCTTTATTTGAGGTGTTGTAATGGTTTACCACTGTGCCAAGGGCGCTGCCAAGTTTCATATGATATTCGTCGTAAGATTTTAAATGTTTTCCAAGGTCACCAACTTTTTTTATTATTTCTTTAGCAGATTCTTCTATTTGCATTGCTTTCAATCCTTGAAGAACTGTTTGCAAATATGCAAGGAAAGAAGTAGGGGAAACGATAATGACTTTGTATTTCCCTGATGCTCGTTGAATTAAATTTTCAGCGCTTTCATCCTGGGAACCAACTTTGTTTATTAAAAGATCATAATATATTGCTTCGTGAGGAATGAACATAAAAGCAAAATCAGTTGTATTTTGTGCTGGTTGGATATATTTTGCAGTTTCAGTGATTCTATTTTTTAAATCATTGATAAAAATAGTTTCTAATTTCTTCTTTTCGGCAGGATTTCTTTCTTCGATCATTCTATTATAATTTTCTAGTGAGAATTTTGAATCTATTGGTATTATTTTGTCTTTTACAAAAACCACAGCATCGACGATATTGCCATCTGGAAAAGCATATTGCATCTGATAGCTCCCTGGAGGTAGGACATTTTTTAATACTGTCTCTAAATAGTATTCACCCAATATTCCACGTTGTTTTGGATTTTTTAAAATATCTTGCAAGCTTTGCAATTGATCGGCAAAAGAGATAACTTGCTTGTTTGTTTCGTCAAGGCGGGTTAGTTTTTCTGTTACATCGCGGATTATTTTATTTGATTCTGTCGAATGGAATTGCAAACTATCGTTCATTTGTTTGTGTGATTCGCCGATTTTATTATCTACGGTTCTTGAGAGTTCATTTAGTTGGGCAAGTATTAGTTGTAAACCAGTATCATTTTTTTCTTCTTTTTCCTCTTTCTTTTTTCCAAATACAAAATAAACGAGGATTCCTCCAACTAAAATTCCTATTATAATCCATAAAATATTTTCCATTTTTTTATAATTTACCTAAGTAATGTTTTAAAGTATATATCCAGTCTTCATCTATTTGATCACTTTCAAGTTTTTGAGCAAGAAGCCATTCTAAATATCTAGAATCAATTTGAGCAATTTCTTTTAATTCTTTTCCGTTATGTTTCCCAAAATTAATATATTTAAAAATTGACGGATGTGATGATATCTCTATCATTCTTTTTACCGCATCTTTTTCTGTTAGATTTTCGGTGTCGATTAATTTTTTCTTTAATCGCTCATATAATTTTTCTAAAACAAGCACATCTCCAAGGGCATCGTGAGCAGTGGCTTCCACTTCAAGGTCAAGTAAATAACGTAAATATTGCAAATTATATTTCCCGATTTTTGCCTCTGGATCAAGATGGCGCGCAAGTCTCAATGTACAAATGAAATTCTTTGGAATTATGTTTTCTTTTTTAATGATCATTAGATCAAACAGAGCATTATGAGCAACTACAACAGCGTCTTTTTCTTCAAAAGTATTTTTTATTTTTTTATAATCAGAACTTTCTGAAAAAGAGGATTTACTTTCAACCATTTTGTTTGTTATGTGGTGTATGGCAGAGGCTTCAGCTGGAATTTTGATTGGTGGTTTATAAAGTCCACAAAATGATTCTGTGTCTACTTTGTATGCTAGTTGGCATAAAAAATCTTTTTCTGTATTACCAGTCGTTTCAGTATCAAAAAATATAATCTTTTGCATAGTGCTATTTTAACATAATTTGTTATAATAAATCTATGTTACACGAACAAATAAAAGGAAAAATAAAAGAAGCAATGATGGCTAAAGACCAAACAGCACTTGATACTTATCGCGGAATGGTTTCTGCTTTTACCAACGAATTAGTAGCAAAAGGCAAAAAGCCGAACGAAATGCTTTCCGATGAAGAAGCAATTTCTGTGATAACTCGTCTTGCCAAACAAAGGAAAGACTCCATAGAACAATTCAAAAAAGGGAATAGGATGGATTTAGTAAAAGAAGAAGAAGCACAACTTATAATTTTAGAAAAATATTTACCGAAGATGATGGATCTTGAAGAAGTTGGGAAAATAGCGAAAGCAAAAAAAGAGGAGCTTGGAATAAATGATCCAAAAGAAAAAGGCAAATTAATGTCAGCTTTGATGAAAGATTTAAAAGGTAAAGCAGATGGTAATACTGTAAAAGAGGCCGTAGATGTCTTATTTTAATATATGCATACCGTAAAACTTTTAACTACTTTGGTTATTCATCATCAAGTTTTGGTGTATGTTATTATATTTTTTGGATTAATTTTTGAAGGAGAAGTCGTATTGATATCTACTGGCATTCTTTCACATCTTGGTGCTTTAAATGTTTGGTTTGCATTGTGTTTTATTTTGATAGGAGGTTTTAGTAAAACCCTTTTAGGTTATCATATTGGCAAAATAATTCACGACAAATGGCATGAGACTAGGGCTCTCAAGTATATAGAAAAAAGAGTATTGAACATAATGCCACATTTTAATCAAAAACCTTTTTGGTCAATTTTTATTTCCAAATTTATATTTGGTGTTAATTCTATGGTAATAATATTTTCAGGCTATGAAAATGTAAATTATAAAAAATATTTAAAAGCTGAAATTAGTGCTACTTTGATTTGGGCTCCGCTATTGTTATCGCTTGGATATTTCTTTAGTTTTACAGCATTACATGTTAGTAAAGAGATTTGGAGGTTTTCGCTTGTCATATTAATTTTAATGATTTTATTTTTCCTTTTTGATAAATTAATCGGATGGATTTATGAAATTTTTGAAGAATTTTACGATGAAACAAAATAAAAATAAAAAACTTTTAGTAACTCACAATGGGTCATTTCACGCAGATGATATTTTTGCTTGTGCGACTTTATCTCTAATGCTTGAGAAAAAAGGGAATAAGTTTAAGGTAATTCGCACTCGTGATGAAGAGCTTGTAAAAAGGGGTGATTATGTTTTTGACGTCGGAGGCATCTATGATCCGAAGAAAAACCGTTTTGACCATCATCAAAAAGGCGGAGGAGGTATAAGAGAAAACGGTATAGAATATTCTTCTTTTGGTTTAGTTTGGAAAAAATTTGGGAAAGAACTTTGCAATACGAAAGAAGTTATGGAAATAATCGACGATCATCTTGTAGCTCCCATTGACGCTTTTGATAATGGTTTTGATTTAGTGGAAAATAAACATAAAATTTCGCCTTATTTTATTGAACATTTTTTCTTTGCCATGCGTCCAGCCCTACGAGAAAAAAAAGCAAATAATGAAGAAATGTTTTTAGAGTCCGTAAGGATAGCAAAAGAAATATTATCAAGGGAAATAATTCATATTGAAGACGCAGTTATTTCTGAAAAAAAAGTAAATTTAATTTATAAAAAAACAAAGGATAAAAGGATTTTAGTTTTAAATGAACATTTTCACGATGAAGATATTTTGAATAAATTTAAAGAATCTTTCTTTGTGATTTATCCAAGAGGGAGTGATAATTTGTGGGGAATAAGGGCAATAAGAGAAAATACTAAAACTTTCAAGAATAAGAAAGATTTTCCCAAAAAATGGGCAGGGCTTAGAGATGAAGAATTACAAAAAGTTACAGGAGTGAAAGATGCTGTTTTTTGTCATAAAGGTCTTTTTCTTACTGTGGCAAAATCAAAAGAAGGAGCGATAAAACTAGCTAAGTTAGCATTAAAAATAGGAAAATCAAAAATTTCTGAGCCTTCGCCCTTGGAGTCATAAGGACAAGGGGATCCACGACTCTTAAAATTTTTATTTTCCTATTTTAAGATAAAAAAACCGAGGATAAAGTTTTTAAGAGAATTTTTAAATTCGTGCTAATATATAATAATTATGGCATTTGTTGATGAAATAAAAATATATGCGGAAGCGGGTCGCGGTGGAGACGGCGTTGTTCGTTGGCGTCAAGAAAAATTTATTCCAAAGGGTGGACCAGCTGGTGGAGATGGTGGTCGTGGTGGAGATTTTTTTGCACTTGCTGTTCGAGACATGGGTGTGCTTGCAAAATATAAAGCCAAAAAAGAATTTATTGCAGGTCGAGGTGAAGATGGTGGAAATAAAAGTTTGCACGGTAAAAATGGTGAAGATTTTATTTTAGAATTGCCAATAGGTTCTATTATCACAAACCCTCAAACTGAAGAAAAATGGCAATTACTCGAAGAAGGGCAAAAAGTTTTATTATTGCATGGTGGATACGGAGGTTTTGGGAATGAACATTTTAAGAGTTCTACAAATACAACTCCACAAGAATGTCGCTCAGGACAAGAGGGAGAAAATGGTAATTTTATAATTGAGCTTGAACTTTTTGCGGATATTGGCTTAGTAGGTCTTCCAAATGCAGGAAAATCTTCGTTGTTGAATGTTCTTACGAATGCCGATGCAAAAGTCGGGGATTATGCTTTTACTACTCTTGATCCAAATTTAGGAGATTTTTATGGTTATATTATTGCAGATATTCCAGGAGTGATAGAAGGAGCATCAGAAGGAAAAGGTTTGGGAGTAAAATTTTTACGTCATATTAAAAGGACAAAAATGATTGCGCATTTAATCTCTTTTGAAAATAGCAATTTATTAAAAGCTTATAAAGAAATTAGAAAAGAACTTGAGGCGTATGATAAGAAAAATAATTTAGGAGAAAATGGTCTTTCAAAAAAAGATGAAATAATTATTTTGACTAAAACTGATGTAATGGAAAATGAAAAACTCATTGACAAAGAAATTGAAAAATTTAAAAAAATTAACAAAAATGTTTTTTCTATTTCTTTGTATGACGATAAGTCAACAAAAAAATTCAGAGATAGTTTGGTTAAAATTTTGAAACTTCGCTCGTAGGTCAATAGTCGAGGGAAAAAAGGAAAAATCCCATGTTATAATTAACTTATGCCAAAAAAATATTATCCAACAATTGGACTTGAAATACATGCAGAATTGAAAACGCAAACCAAAATGTTTTGTGCTTGTAGGAATGATCCTGACGTAGATATGCCAAATATAAATATTTGTCCAGTTTGTATGGCACATCCTGGTACTTTACCCGTACCAAACAAAAAAGCGATTGAAAGTGTTGTAAAAGTTGGTCTGGCTGTTGGTGGTAGTATTGCTGATTTTACAGAATTTGATCGAAAAAATTATTTTTATCCAGATATTCCGAAAGGATATCAGATTTCTCAATATAAATATCCAATAGTTTCAGGAGGACGTTTGGTAGATTTTGATATAACTCGTGTGCATTTAGAAGAAGATACAGCAAATAATAAACACGACAAGGGGGACTTCTCCTTAATTGACTTTAATCGAGCTGGAGTGCCATTAATGGAGCTTGTGACAGAGCCTAATACCTTTGTAGATGATATTACCGCAGCAAAAGGATCATCTAATTTTGCAAAAGAACTTCAACTGATTCTTTGGTATTTAGGGGTGTCAGATGTAAATATGGAAAAAGGAGAAATGCGAGTAGAGGCAAATATTTCTGTGTCAGAAGATAAAAATAAATTGGGAACAAAAGTTGAAGTAAAAAATCTTAATTCTTTTAGGAGTGTAGAAAAAGCTATTAAATATGAAGTAGACAGAATGATAGAGTTGTTGGAAAGTGGTAAGGGTGATGAAATAGTTCAAGAAACTCGTGGTTGGGATGAAGTAAAACAAAAAACATTTTCTCAAAGAAAGAAGGAATCCAGTCATGATTATAGATATTTTCCGGATCCAGATTTACCAAAGATGAAGCTTCACGAAGCATTTGATTTAGAAAAGATGAAAAAAGAATTACCAGAGCTTCCTTTGGCAAAGCGGGAAAGATATAAAAAAGATTTTTGTATAAAAGATGAAGACATAGAAAGTTATATAAATGACCTAGAGCTTGGAGAATGGTTTGAAGATATTTCGAAGATATTATCAACTACTGAAAAAGTAAAAATTGCTTCAAATTATATTACGTCAGATTTCCTTGGTTTAAAGAAAAACAACAAAGATGCAAAAATGCCAAAGCCAGAAAATTTTGCAGAACTCATAAACTTACTTTTTGAGAATAAAATTTCTTCTCGCGGAGCGAAAGATATTTTAGCAATGATAGTGATAAATGATGAATCCCCATTTAAAATCGCCACAGAAAAAAATTTATTACAGAAAAACGATGAAGGAACGATAAGAGAGATTGTAGAAAAAACAATTAAAGAAAATCCTGAAGTGGTGGCTACTTATAAAGCTGGGAAAGAAAATGCAATAATGTCTATTGTTGGAAAAGTTATAAAAGAGAGCAGTGGTAGTGCTAATCCACAAATAGTTATTAAATTATTAAAGGAAATGTTAAAATAAAAAAATGAAAACTCTAAGAGAATATATCAAAGATGCGAGTGAGCGAGGAGTTGCAATAGGTCATTTTAATATTTCAAACTTAGAAGCATTGCATGGAATTTACAATGCAGCAAAGAAATTAAATCTTCCTGTCATCATTGGACTTTCAGAAGGTGAAGAAAAATTCGTAGGACGTGAAGAAGCAGTAGCTCTAATACGTGCAATACGTGAGAAAGATAATTACCCAATATTTTTAAATGCTGATCATCATACAAGTTTTGATTCTGTGAAGGGAGCTATCGATGCAGGTTTTGATGCAGTTATTATAGATCAAGCGAAATTTAGTTTTGAGGAAAACATAAAAGTTACTAAACAATGTGTAGAATATGCACACGAAGTTATGAAAAATACTGGCAGAGATATTTTAGTAGAATCTGAAATAGGGTATATCGGTACTGGATCAGATATTAAGGATAACATTCCAGAAGGTGCCGGCGTTTTAACTACAGTACAAGATGCAAAGAGATTTGTTGATGAAACTGGCATAGACATGCTTGCTCCATCTGTTGGTAGTATTCACGGATTAATAAAGTCAGGTAAACCGCACATAGATACTCTCTTAGTTAAAAAAATCAAAGAAACTGTCGGTATTCCGCTTGTCTTGCATGGTGGTTCAGGGTTGCGTGATGAAGATTTTACAAATGCTATAGCTTCAGGAATTTCAATTGTACATATAAATTCCGAAATAAGATTTGCATTTAAAGAAGCAGTTAAAAAATCTATACAAGAGAATCCTGATGAGATTGTTCCTTCAAAGATTTTAAATCCAGCCATTTTTGCCATAGAGCAAATCGTTGAATCTCGTTTGAAACTTTTTAATGGAATTAAATGAACATAAAAGTTGTTCTAGGTAAAAATCAGGCCGAAATGAAGGACTACATGATAGCTCACATTATAAAACCAGGACAATTTCACTAAAAAACGCCACAAAATTTGCTTTTTAAAATTTTTCATATATAATCTAGTCCATGTTATCTTTAACTGCAAAAACACGAGATCTAAATTTAGACCTCAAAAATTTAAGAAAATCAGGCGAATTGCCAGCCGTCTTTTATGGTATGGGCAATAAATCTACGCCTATTTCTATATCAATTGTAGAATTCAAAAAAGCTTGGGAAAAAGCTGGGGAATCTTCTACTGTCAAGATAACTGGACCAAAAATTTCAGTTGATACTCTTATTCACGATGTACAGGTAGATCCAGTTACGAATGAGCCTATTCATGTGGACTTTTTGGTGATAGACATGGATAAGAAAATCAAAGTTAAAATTCCACTTGAATTTTCAGGAATTTCTGATGCTGTAAAAAGTGGCTTGGGAACACTTGTAAAAGTTCTATATGAAGTTGAAATTGAGGCATTGCCTAAAGATTTACCTCACAATTTTATTGTTGATATTTCAAGTTTGGTTTCATTAGATAGCCTTATCTTGGTTTCTGATATAAAAATTCCTACTGGAGTTACAATGATTACAAAAGGCAGTGAAGTTGTGGCTTCTATCGCTGAACAAAAAGAAGAAAAAGAAGAAGTAGTAGAACCAGTTGATCTTTCGAAAATAGAAGTTGAAAAGAAAGGTAAGAAAGAAGAAGAAGGGGCAGAAGCTGAAGTTTCACCTAAAGAAGAGAAAAGTAAATAGAAAATCCTAAAATATGTTATAATGAAAGTTATGATGCGAAATATGGTCATAGCTTTTTTTGTTTTTGCTATTTTTATTACTTTTGGAATACCAAGAACGACTTTTTCTTTTGATTGTGTTGTTGATTTAAATAATAATTCTTCAAATGATCAAAAGCAGTTTTGTCAAAGTGAATTAAATCAACTGCTTGCCCAAGTGGCAGCTTTTGAGAGCCAACTAGCAGAACAAACTAAACAAACAGGTACAATAACAGGTGATATTAAATTTTTAACTAGTCAAATCAATGCGCTCAAAGCAAAAATAAAATCAAGGGCATTGGCCATAGCGACACTGAAGGTTTCAATAAGTGAAAAATCTACAACTATAAAAAATTTATCTCAAAAAATTGAAAGTGAAAAACAATCATTGGGGCAACTACTTCGCAATACAAATGAAGCTGACAATCAAAATTTTATTCACTTGATCTTTTCGGATGAGACACTATCTGGATTTTATAGTGATCTAGAATCTTATGCTTCTATAAAGCAGGCGATCAAAAAATCAGTCGAAGATATAACTGGGATAAAGACTGAAACAGAAGCCCAAAAAGCTGATTTACAAAAAAAACAAGATGCTGAATCAGACGCTAAGGCTGAGCTTGAACTTGCACAAAAAAAAGTTACCCAATCAGAAACCGAAAAGAAAAAATTGCTAGCCATTAGTAAACAAAAAGAAAGTGATTACCAAAAAGTCTTAGCTGAGAAAAAAGCAAGAGCAGATAAAATTCGTAACGCATTATTCTCACTCGCAGGTTTGGCAAAAGGTATTCCGTTCGGTACAGCTCTTTTATATGCCAATGAAGCTAAGAGTAAAAACGGGATTGATCCAGCGTTTCTGCTCGCTATTCTTACCCAAGAAAGCAACCTTGGTTCCAATGTTGGTAAATGTTATTTGACTGACATAGTAGGGCCTAAAGCTGGATATGGTATAAATCGTGCTACACAAAAAATTTGGACAAATCTAATGAAACCAGGACGCGACATAGATCCTTTTGTGGAGATTACTAAAAAATTAAACTTCAATCCATTTGATACCACTGTGTCTTGTCCAATCGCTGGAGTAAAAGGTTATGGGGGAGCTATGGGCCCTGCTCAATTTATTCCTTCGACTTGGCAAATATTTATAGATCGCTTGCAATCGATTTTAGGTCATTATCCAAATCCATGGGAACCAGAGGATGCCTTTATGGCTTCTTCTATGTATTTGACCGATCTAGGAGCTGTCGGCAATAGCGTCAGTGCTCAATCAAGAGCAGCTTGTAAGTATTATGGTTCTGGGGGGTCTACATGTTCTTATAGTAGAAGTGTTATTGCTTTAAAAAATAAAATTCAGGCAGATATTGATTTGCTTTCATATTAAATTTATGTTAATGTTTTTTAACAATGAAAAAAGATATACATCCAAAATTTAACACTAAAACAAAAGCCACTTGCGCTTGTGGAGCAGTTTTTGAAGTTGGTTCAACAATGTCAGAAATCAAAATGGAAATTTGCAGCCAATGTCATCCTTTTTATACTGGTAATGAAAAAATAATGGACACTGCTGGACGAGTAGAACGTTTCAATAAACGTCGAGCTGCATCTGTAAAAGCTAAGAAATAAGGTTCTCCTCCTTACCAAGGAGGAGTGTCTTGATTTATCAAGACGAGGTGGTAATTAAAAGAATCACCACCCCCAGCCCCTCCTCATCAAGGAGGGGAGTTTTAATGTATAATAACAATATGACTTTAAATCTCGATGAACTAAAGAAAAATCACAAAACAAGCTACTTAGCTGGTATTTTGGAGCGTCTAGATAAAGAAGAAAAAGAAATTAGAGAAATTCTTACCAAAGATGTTTCTTTGAAAGAAATGGTTGATGGAGAATTAAAATCAATTCAAGAACAAAGAGAAAATACAGAAAAACAAATAGAAGATATTCTAAAGAAAGATGTAGAGGAAGAAGAATCACCAAATGAAATAGTACTCGAAGTTAGAGCGGGTGCTGGTGGAGATGAAGCTTCACTTTTTGCTTGGGAGCTAGCGCATATGTATGAAAAATATTCTGAAATAGAGGGATGGAGTTGGAAAACAAACTATGAATCAAAAAGTGATTTGAATGGTTATAAAGAAGCGAGTTTTGAAATAAAAGGTAAGGATGTTTATAAAAAAATGCGGCATGAGACGGGTGTGCATCGAGTACAGAGAGTTCCCGCAACCGAGAAGAATGGACGAGTGCATACATCTACTGCTTCTGTGGCTATTCTGCCAATTAGGAAAAAAGTTTTATTTGAGATCAATCCTGCTGATTTAGAAATGGAATATTCACGTTCTGGCGGGAAAGGAGGGCAGAATGTAAATAAAGTTGAGACAGCTGTACGCTTGATTCATAAACCGACAGGGCTTGATGTGCGCTCCACAAATGAGCGAAGTCAACTTGCAAATCGTGAAAAAGCTCTAATGATTTTAACTGCCAAGATTCAACAATTAAAAGAAGAAGAAGAGGCAAAAAAATATGCAGGAGTTAGAAAAGATCAGATTGGCACTGGTGATAGATCTGAAAAAATTCGTACTTATAATTTTCCTCAGGATCGGATTACTGATCATCGTATTAAAAAATCTTGGTCAAATATTCCAACTATCATGGAAGGTAATATGGGAAAAATTATTGATTCATTGGAATCTGGTGAAACAGGGAACGAGGACGAAGAATAATGAGCAAGGCCTTGCCTTGCTCAGATTATAACGGCTACCTTGACAAATGAGGTAAAAGGTGATATACTCTTTGCGGAAACCTTAAAAACAATAAAATATGATAAACATGAGTACTGTTGTTGTAGCCCTAGGGATAGGGTTATTAATTTTAGGGGTGTTGATTGCCCTTAAACATGACAAAAACCCCAATCCCCAAAAACACTCATGGGGCTGGATTTTGATCACATTTGGGTGTTCTATCCTCCTTATTGGAGGAGGAGTAAATATATCCAAAATGGAGTTGGTGAACCCAACCCTAGTGACCACAGGGGTCACTGTGTTCATATTCGCGCTGATTTTTAGCGCGATAAACGCAATATCAAAAAGAGAATAAACAAGCCCCGTTTGTGCATAGCACAAACGGGGCTATTATTTTATATAATTTAATATTTATTTATACACACGATGTTGCTATTTTTATAGATTTGTGCTACGATTGCAGGGTAGTTTCTCAATAAGCTTTTTAAGTTTTAATTGTGAGTTTTGAATGGTTTGGCCCTCCTTCGCGTAAAGCTTCGGAAGGGCAGGCATCAACGAAACCAAGTAAGCGGTCAGAGCACCTACGCATTATAAATAGTTTTTGCCCGTTTATTAAAACGGGAGAGATTAAAAATGGCTACAAAGCTATACGTAGGGGGTCTCCCTTACAGCACTCAAGAGGATGCTTTAAAAGAGCACTTCGCACAAGCAGGTAACGTTACATCTGCTGTGATTATCATGGACAAAATGTCCGGTCGCTCAAAAGGTTTTGGATTCGTTGAAATGTCAACAGATGCAGAAGCACAAAATGCTGTCTCAATGTTCAATGGACAAGAATTCGAAGGACGTAAGCTTACAGTAAATGAAGCTCGCCCAATGGAAGCTCGTCCACCACGAACTGGTGGATTCGGAGGAGGAAATGGTGGTTATGGTGGTGGAAACCGCGGTGGTCGCCGAGAGTACTAATTTTCAAAGACTTTAAAACAAAAAATCGCCTAAGGGCGATTTTTTGTTTGCTTAAATGTATCTTTTTTGTTATATTTTTTATGCTTCGATTTTTTAAAAAGAAGTTCTGACTTTTAAGAAAGGGTTCCTTGTCATTTAGTTTGAGCATGTAGTTCAGTGGTAGAACGCTGTCCTGATAAGACAGAGGTCGAAGGTCCGATTCCTTCCATGCTCACAATTGCATCTTGATTATATTTATCATATAATGCAAGTGAAAGCCGAACGGCTTTTATTTTTATGGAGCAAGATAGCAATAATTCAAATAAAAATTGGGCTTTATGGAAACCCGTGGTTGTTTTTTATGTTAAAACAACCTCTTGGATCATAATTCCTTTGATTTTAGCTGTTTTTTTAGGAAAGTATGTTAGTGAATCAATAGGAAGCCAATTTATATTTTTTATTTGTTTAATGATCGGATTTGGGATAACCTGTTTTGGAATTTACAGAGAAATAAATCAGTATAAAAAGGATTTGAAAATAAAAAAAAATGACAAATAATAATTTAGAAAATAACACAGTAGTAAAAGAAATTAGTCACGAAGTGACTATATATGCCGAGCCGATTTTTCATATAGGTAATTTTCAAATAACAAACTCTCTTCTTACTTCTTGGCTAGCAGTACTTGTAGTACTCGCACTTGCTCTCGCAATACGATTAAAACTAAAAAAAATACCAGGGAAACTTCAAAATATGTTTGAGGTTGTTTTGGAAGGTGCATTATCGCTTTGTGATCAGGTTACGAATGACAGAAAGCTTTCTTTGAAAATTTTTCCATTTATATTTTCTATTTTCCTTTTTATTTTAATAAATAATTGGCTTGGGTTGTTGCCTGTTTTAGGGTCAATAGGTTTAGTTGCGACAGAAGGAGCGCATTCTTTCTTTGTGCCATTTTTACGTTCTGGAACAGCTGATATAAATACTACATTAGCACTCAGTATTATGGTAGTTATAGGGTCAAACCTATTTGGAATTATTGTTGTCGGTTTATGGAAAAGCTTTAATAAATATGTTAATTTGAAAGCACTTGCAGAGATTCCATTTAAGATCAGAAAAGACCCTAGCGTGCTTATCGTTGCGCCAATCACTTTTTTTGTCGGACTTCTTGAGCTTTTAGGAGAATTGGCAAAAATAGCTTCACTCTCTTTTCGATTGTTCGGCAATGTATTTGCAGGGGAAGTGCTTTTAGTATCGATGGGGGCAATATTTGCATACGTTGTGCCAGGACCATTTCTTTTCTTAGAAATATTTGTTGGCTTAATCCAAGCTTTGATTTTTTCTTTACTCGCTACGGTTTACTTTACGATAGCATCACAAGATCATTCCGAACACGATGAGCACGAACATAAAGAGAATCAAGTATTAGCAAGTGTTTAAAATTATTAAAAATTAGTCGAAATATTATTAGTATTATAAGTTAGTTAATCCGCCTTCGCCAGAGGCTATGGCGGACAAAGAAAATATTATGGAAAATCAAGTAGTAGGTGCAGTTAGTACAGCAGTAAATTTAGTTCCTTTAGCAAAAGCTTTAGCAATTGGTTTGACCGGTATTGGTGCCGCTTTAGGTATTGGTATGGTTGGTGCAAAAGCAATGGAATCAATCGGAAGAAACCCTGAAGCAACAGGAAAAATTCTTGTTCCAATGCTTATCGTTTCAGCTTTCGCAGAAGCAGTTGCAATTTATGGTTTGGTTATAGCATTTTCTATAAAATAGTATTTCTTTTAAAATTCAAAAATTTCTGAGCCTTCGCCCTTGGAGTCATAAGGACAAGGGGACCCACGACTCTTGAAATTTTTAATTTTAAATGAAATTGGAATTAAAAATCATGCAAGAATTAATAACAACATTTCATATAGACTGGAAGTTGATGATTGCACAAATTGTAAACTTTGGGCTTGTTTTTGCGTTGATTTATTGGTTGGCGGCAAAACCACTTAGTAAATTAATGAAAGATAGAACAAAGGAAATAACTGATGGGCTAGATAATGCAGAAAAAGCAAAACTCGAAGTTCAAAATGCAAACATCAAAAAAGAAGAAATCATCAGAGAAGGAAAAGAAAGTGCAAAGCAAATAATTTCTACTTCACAAGCAGATGGCAAGGAGATAGTAAAAGAAGCAAAAGATAAAGCTATTTCTGAAAAAGAAGAAATCATTAAGCAGGCAAAACTTGATGCAGAAAAAGAAAAAAAGAACGCAGACGAACAAGTTCGCAAAGATGCTGCAGTCTTAGTTTCTGATGGTGTTCGTAAGGTTATCGAAGGTTACGTAGAAAAAGGTAAGGGAGAGGATATTATCAAAGCAATGTTAAATTCACCCGTAAAATAATGATTAAATCAAAACAATTAGCACAAGCATTATTTGAACTTTCCAACGAGAAGGTTGAAAATCTTGATGCTAAATTTTTTGATTTTATAGAAAAAAGGAATTTAAAAGCACAGATGCCATCTATTCTTTATCACTTAGAAAGAATTGTGCAACTTGATCTTGAAAAGAAAGGTGTGCAAATAGAAGTTGCCCACGAGATATCTACTGATACTGTGAATAAAATAAAAAGCTTTCTAGAAAAAATTTCACCAGGCTCGGATGTTTCAAGAAAACCAGAAGTAGTAAAAATAAAAAAAGAATTAATAGGAGGATTCAGAGGAAAGTTTAATGGAGTTATTTATGACTCTAGCGTTATGACAGGATTAAAAAAATTAGAAGAATTAATTATAAAATAATATTATAAAAATATGAGCGCAAACACAACAATAGAAAATTTAAAAAAGAGAATTGCAGGTTTCCAAGGTGGGGCCCAAATGTATGAATATGGTACTGTGATGAGTATTTCAGACGGAATCGCAAAGATTTCAGGGTTAACAAAATGTCAGTCATCCGAAATGATCTCGTTTGAGTCTGGTGCAGTTGGTCTTGCGCTCAACTTAGAAGAAGACTCCGTGGGAGCTATTGTTCTCGGAGATTTTTCTAAGATCAAAGAAGGGGAAACCGTAAAGCGAACAAATAAAATTCTTTCTATTCCTGTCGGTGAGAAATTCATCGGTCGGGTTGTAAATCCTCTTGGTGCTCCTATTGATGAACGTGGTGCTATAAAAGAAGATGCAATTTATCCTGTTGAAAAAATCGCATCTGGTGTCATGACTCGTGAACCTGTAAAAACTCCTGTGCAGACTGGGTTAAAATCAATTGATGCCATGATTCCGATTGGCCGTGGTCAGCGTGAGCTTATTATCGGAGATAGACAAACTGGTAAAACAGCTATAGCTATCGACACTATAATAAATCAAAAAGGACAAAACCTTATTTGTATTTATGTAGCAATTTCACAAAAGCAATCTAAAATCGCGCGTATAGTTTCAAAACTAAAAGAAGCAGGAGCAATGGATTACACAATTATAGTTTCAGCTGGATCGTCTGACGGTCCCGCATTTTCATATCTTGCTCCGTATTCTGGATGCGCACTTGGAGAATATTTCCTAGATAAAGGGAAAGATGTTTTAATTATTTATGATGATTTATCAAAACATGCCGTAGCATATCGAGAAATTTCTCTCCTACTTCGCCGTCCACCAGGTCGCGAAGCTTATCCTGGAGATGTTTTCTATTTACATTCTCGTTTATTGGAGCGTGCATGTCGTTTAAATAAAAATTATGGAGGTGGTTCGATTACAGCACTACCTATTATTGAGACTCAAGCTGGTGATGTGTCGGCTTATATTCCTACAAACGTTATTTCTATTACCGATGGACAAATTTTCTTGGAAACAAGTTTATTTAACAAAGGAATTCGTCCAGCTATTAACGTAGGACTTTCTGTATCTCGCGTAGGATCTTCAGCTCAAATTAAGTCTATGAAAAAAGTTGCCGGCAAAATGAAATTGGCAATGGCTCAATATCGTGAACTTGAATCTTTTGCCCAGTTTGATTCTGATCTTGATCCTGAAACAAAAAAAGCTATTAACAGAGGGAAAAGAGTTACAGAACTTTTGAAACAGAATCAATATTCTCCAATCCCGGTAGCTAAACAAGTTTGTTCTGTTTATGCAGTTAACGAAGGATATTTGGATGAGTTAGAGATTACAGAAATCAAAGCTTGGGAAGAGAATTTCTATGCATTCTTAGATAGATCAAAGAAAGATATGCTTGCGAAAATAGAAAAAGATTGGACACCAGAAATAGAGGACTTATTAAAGAACGCAATTAAGGAATTTATGGGGAATTAATTTTAAAAATAAAAAATTAGAATGCCGCTTCAAACAAAAGCTATAAAACAAAAAATAAAGTCAGTTGGAAACATTAAGAAAATCACCAAAACGATGGAGATGGTTTCTATTTCCAAAATGCGCCGAGCAGTGGACAAAGCTCTTGCATCGCGAGCATATTCAAGATATGCTTTGGAGCTTTTAGTCAATTTATCAAGTCAAAAAGATATCTCACATCCTTTGATGCGTGCCCGCCAAAGCCTTGGCGTCGGCGGGGTGGCAGGAAAATCAAACAAAGAATTGATTGTTGTAATTACAAGCAATAAAGGCCTCTGTGGTGGATATCATGCAAACCTTTTTCGAGCATTGTCTTTATATTTAAAAAAGGAAGAATCAAGAGGCAGAGAGACGAAAGCGGTGACTATCGGTAAATATGGTGAGAAAATTTGTAAAAAATTGGACATACCGCTTTTCGCAAGTTTTATAACTTTTTCTGAATATTCAACCATAGAACAAACAAAAGAATTAAGTAATTTAGTTACAAAAGAATATATAGAAGGTGATTATGCTAGTGTAAAAATTTTATATACTGAATTTTTGAAGTCCACGACTTACAAGCCAGTAATAAGAGAACTTTTCCCGATAAGTCCAATGACAGTTAAAAATGTTATAGATGTTTCTGGCGAAGAAGCAGACATAAAAGAAGAAAATAATAAATTTCACGATTATAAATTTGAACCAGATTTAGAGACAATATTGGATGGAATTTTGCCAGGACTTGTAGATGTAGTCGTTTATCAGACTCTTGCTGAAGCATTCGCGTCAGAGCATTCTGCCAGAATGTTTGCAATGAAGAATGCAGGAGATAGTGCTACCACGATATTAGAGGGACTTATGCTCTCTTATAATCATGCAAGACAAGATGGTATAACACGCGAGCTTTCCGAAATAGTTGCCGGAGCAGAAGCTTTAAATACAAATTAAAAATTATTATTAATTAAAAATTATTATGCAAAAAGGAAAAATATCACAAATTATAGGAGCGGTCGTAGATGTAAGATTCGAAGGACAATTGCCAGCACTTTTGAATGCTTTGACAGTTAAAAGAGAAGGCAAGACAGATCTCGTACTTGAAGTTGCAGGTCACCTTGGTTTAAATGAAGTGCGAACCATCGCTATGACTTCAACTGACGGACTTTCTCGCGGGGATGAAGTTGTTGATACTGGTGAATATATTACCGTACCTGTTGGAAAAGAAACATTGGGAAGAATGTTTGATGTTACAGGAAATCCTATTGATGAAATGCCAGCGCCAAAAAATTCAAAGAGAATGCCTATTCATCGTACGGCTCCTACTTTTGCCCAACAATCTCCAAAGACAGAAGTATTAGAAACTGGTATCAAGGTTATCGACCTTATGTGTCCATTTCTAAAAGGTGGTAAAGTTGGACTTTTCGGAGGTGCTGGTGTTGGAAAGACTGTCGTTATCCAAGAGCTTATTAGAAATATCGGAGCAGAGCATGGAGGATATTCTGTGTTTGCTGGAGTCGGAGAGCGAACTCGTGAAGGTAATGATTTATATAAAGAAATGAAAGATTCTGGAGTACTCGACAAAACAATGCTTGTGTTCGGACAAATGAATGAACCACCAGGTGCTCGTGCTCGTGTTGCGCTTTCAGCTCTAACAATGGCTGAACATTTCCGTGATACAGAGGGAAAAGATTTGCTTTTGTTTATGGATAATATTTTCCGATTTACTCAAGCAGGATCTGAAGTGTCCGCACTTTTGGGCCGTATGCCTTCAGCTGTGGGATATCAGCCGACACTTGCATCTGAAATGGGAAATTTACAAGAAAGAATTACTTCTACAGACAAAGGTTCTATTACATCAGTGCAAGCTATTTATGTGCCAGCTGATGACCTTACAGATCCTGCTCCAGCTACGACATTCTCGCACTTAGACTCTACTGTAGTGCTCTCAAGACCATTATCCGAGCTTGGTATTTATCCAGCAGTTGATCCACTAGACTCTACTTCTACAATTCTTGATCCAAACATAATCGGTGAAAGACATTACAATGTGGCTCGAGGCATCCAGAAAATTTTGCAACGTTATAAAGACTTGCAAGATATAATTGCCATTTTGGGTATGGATGAACTTTCTGACGATGACAAGCTTGCCGTTTCTCGCGCTCGTAGAATTCAGAAATTCCTTTCACAACCAAACTTCGTGGCAGAACAATTTACCGGGCGACCAGGTAAATATGTACCACTTGAAGAAACCATTAAAGGTTTTGAAGAAATTTTAGAAGGAAAGTATGATCATATTTCTGAACAAGCATTTTATATGAAAGGAAATATTGAAGATGTTTTAGCTGAAGAAGTTAAATAAAATGTCAAAACTAAAGGTTACAATTATCGGCAAAGATAAGATTGCTTATGAAGGGGAAGCAGAGGCAGTATTTGTGCCGACAAAAACTGGTATTGTTGAAATTTTGCCGAATCATACACAACTTGTGTCAGCTATCGCAGATGGTGAACTTGTTTTAAAAACTGGAATTGAAGATCCTTCGAATCCACTCAGGACAAGTAAAAAATTTAAAGTTTCCGGCGGAGTTCTCGAAGTTCGCCCTGAAAGTCATGTTGTAATTCTGACAGATTTAATAAAAGAATAAAAAAAACAGCCCGTTTGTGCTCGGGCTGCTTATGATTTACATGATACGATACTTTAAACACTGATCATTCCAAGACCTGCTACTTTTTTTTCAAAGTCTTCGATCCTTTTGACCAGCTCTTTTTTTGTTTCTTGTATCACAAGGTGCATAAATTCTGCGTATTCATTAAATGAACAGCCTACTTTTTCTGCACCCCACATTATTTCCTGTCGTAACTCTTCCTTATCATTCATGGTCTCTTTATACATCTCGAGCATTCGCTCGACATGTTGATCTGCGATAGTTTTTATCGCAATGTCCAATGTTTTTTTCTCCATATTTATTTGTTTTAGATGTTCAGTGTTGTGGTATCATGTTAATTTTAATTGTCAAGGTAAACTATTTCTGATATACTAAAAAACATGTCTAAATTTTACGTTGTGGCGACGCCGATAGGCAATATGGGTGATATTACATATAGGGCAGTGGAGACGCTTAAAAGTGTGGATTTGATACTTTGTGAGGACACTAGAATAACTAAAAGGTTACTTGATAAATATTCCATAAATAAGCCGACAATGAGTTATCATGCACAATCCAAAATATCTAAAACAGATAAAATTTTTGAATTACTAAAAGAAGGAAAAAATCTAGCACTTGTATCTGATGCTGGAACACCGACAATTTCCGATCCGGGTGCGATTCTCATTTCAAAAATACGAGAAAAATATCTTGTGAAGGACGGTCCTTCACAAGAAGTTAATATTATCCCGATTCCAGGTGCGACTGCTATAATAGCCGCACTTTCTGCCTCAGGTCTTACAACTCATGAATTTACATTTTTAGGATTTTTACCGCATAAAAAAGGCAGAGAAACTTTATTTAAAGAAATAGCAGAGGCAAAGAGAACGATGATTTTTTATGAATCGCCACATAGGATTTTAAAAACATTAGAATCTCTAAATAAATTTTGCCCTGATAAAAAAGTTTGTATTGCTCGAGAGATAACAAAAATTTATGAAGAGTTTAAAACAGATAGCCCAGCTAGTCTTTTAGACTATCTCACAAAAAATCCAGTAAAACAAAAAGGGGAGTTTACGGTTTTAGTATCATAAAATAAAAAAGCCTTCCCTGAAAAGGAAGGCTTTTGTTTAAAAAACTTTTGGATTAACACCCCACCCACCATAATCATTTGCATGGTATTGTGATTCAATTTCTGGCCAAGGGATATTACTTTGGTCATGAAATAAGGGAGTTTTTTCTTTAAGTTTTTTTTCTTTTTCTCGTAATTCTTCTAAAAAATCAAGAATTTTACGGGAGTCAGGTTTTTCGTTGTGAAGAATTAAGAAGTCAACTTTATTTATAAGTAAAAGATCAGTAACTTCTCCTACATAACTAAATTTTTCTGAACCTATCATATGATGGAATTTTTCTCCTATTATGATAGCTAAATCATGTTTTTTCGGAGCCTTTTCGTGAAGTTCAGACATAGTTCTACAGAAATCTATCTGTATATTTTTGCCTGATAATATATTCTTGCACCATTCTACTTTAGAAGGTTCAAAATGAAGTAGTAAACACACCTTTGTTTCCATAAGATTGAAGTTTTTGGTTAATACTTATTTTTATTTAGTGACTATTATTATATTTTTCAAATAACTAATCTAAAACAAAAAAAATCGGCTTTTAGGCCGGTCTTTGTTGGTTGTTTTAGTTTTTATGTCTACTAAACTTTATCAACAAAAACCGGGCTTTTAATAAAGCCGATAATAATAGCAAATATGCAATTATTTGGTTTTTGCTGGCTTGTAAACATTACCTTAAAAGTATATCATAAGAATTTTTTCTTGCAAATAGTTATGGAATTATAAACATTGTTTATAACAAATCTTCTGGATCTATGTTTACTGAAAATGATAGTGGAAGAGAAGAAAGTTTTTCTAAAAGGTTTTGATCAATAGTAGAACCAGTTGACAGTTCCGGCAGTGACCACTTTTTAGGATCAAGTTTTATTAGTGCGTTTGTGGAATATTTACCCTTTTCTTTTGCAATAAATCCACTAAAAATTTCAGGATTATATTCTTTTAATAACTCTCCAAGCAAAGCTTTTGCATTTGTTGTTTTTTCTTTGTCTCCTAAGTGAGTAATTTTAATGAAACGCATATATGGCGGGTACTCTAATTGTTTCCTGTCGCTCAATTCTTCTCGAACAAAAGAAAGCAGGTTTTCATTTATGAGAGAAGTTATGGCTCTGTCTTTTTCATTTTTTGTTTGAATTATAAGTTTTTTATCGGTTTTGTTTACCACCGATATCATTAGTTGGATTATTCTTTCGCTCATTCTAAAATTTGGGATACTCCATAGTGAATCAAAAGAAGCTATTACAGAAAGTGGGATTTTATTTTTTAAATAAAAAAAGGTCATTTCTGTGCCTACTAATATAGCCCCTTGGTTTTCTTCAAAATCTTGCATTATCTTTTCTGCTCCCATGTTTGTTTTGGCAGATTCTTTATCCAATTTGAATATTTTAGTTGTTGGAAAATATTTTTTTAATTCTTCATATACTGTATCTGTACCTATGCCAAGGGGAGTCAAGTTCCAACTTCTGCAATTTGAGCATGTAGTTTCAGGACTTTTTTCTTCTTTGCATCTATTACATATAAACATTCTTTTTTTGCTGTAACGAGATATGTATAACACAAGTGGAGCAGAACATTTTTCACACATAATTGGTTCATTGCAATCTCTACATATCGTCATGGTAGCCAGCCCTTTTCTTAAAGAAAAAATAAAAACATTTTCTTTTTTTGAAATAGTATTTTGAATTTCTTTTATAATTACATCCGTTAAAACTTTAAACTTGTCTTCTTTCCCAGATGTTTTTATTTCTCCCTTAAAATTAGTTCTATATGACAAAGTGCGTATTTCACTAAAATTATCTAACCCAACTCTTGCGATCGTTTCATATCTAAGAAGGAAATCTCCCAGTATTAGTTTAGCTCCCATTTTTGAAGCAAAAACTTCTACATATGTTCGTAAATCAAAATGAGGTCTTGCGATCATTTTATAGGCACTTGAATTTTCATGTTCTATTATGATTGTTTCGAAATCTTGACGTGGCACAGACAAGTATGGGGCTGTTCCCAGTACGAGTATTGGATGAACAGAGCTGATAATCTGTTCTATTTTTTTTAATTGTTTTTTGGGACTAAACCCTCCGTGAATAGGAATTACAAAATTCTCTATTCCTTTTTCAAGTAGTTTAGAAAATTCTTCAATATCTTTTTCTGTTGGTAGTACTATAAAAATAGATTTTTTTTGAGCAAAAGATCCACGAATCAGAGTTTTGTAAAAAGAAATTCTATCTTCGAATTGTGCTTGAAATAGTAATTTTTCTGTTTTTACGTTTTTAAAAGAAATCGGATCAATTCTTTTTGTTTCTTTTTTAAATTTTGATATTTTGTCATATTCCTCTCTCATTATGGCTGGTATTAGCGAAGTCATAGAATTATTGTTTTTTGATACAAAATATTTTCCTATCAAAAATACAGATTCTATGAACTCTTTTGTGAATATTGATTGTTCTTTTATATCAATAATTTTTTTTAAATTGAAGTGTAGATTTTTTATATCATACTTAATATTATTTACTTCTTCTACTGAAACAACCAATCCTAAAACCTTTTTTTCACGAACTGAAACATTTACTATATTTCCATTTTCTACGTTTTTGTTAGTAAAATAAGTTAGATTCTCCCTGAAAACGCCTCTTTTGAGGGGAATGATTGTTACTATTTTCATTTCATTGGGAATTTTACTATTTTCTTCATTCATGGTTTTATATTAAACACTATTTTGCCGTTAATTTACAATGGGATAAGTATTTTTATTCTAGCATAAGTTGTGATATATTTAACTCCATATGAGTATTTTTTCGAAAAAATTGGGGATAGATTTAGGAACAGCAAATACCTTGGTGTTTTTACCTGGCAAGGGAATAGTTTTGAATGAGCCTTCAGTTGTTGCAGTTTCCGAACAGGATAATAAAATCTTAGCTATAGGATTTGAAGCAAAAGACATGATAGGAAAAACACCAGAATCTATCATTACATATTGTCCAATGAAAGATGGAGTTATTGCTGACTATCGGGTAACCGAGGCTATGCTTAGATATTTTATAAACAAAGCTATGGGTAAGTTTAATTTCTTTAAGCCAGATGTTATGGTTTCTGTTCCAGCGGGAGTTACTTCTACTGAAAGAAGAGCTGTCGTTGAAGCAGCGATACGTGCAGGTGCAAAAAATGCATACGTAGTGAAAGAGCCCATTCTCGCGGCGATTGGTGCTGGAATTCCAATTCATGAATCAAAAGGATATATGGTAGTCGACATAGGAGGTGGAACTACTGATGTTGCAGTTATTTCTCTCGGAGGTATTGTTGCTTCAACTTCTGTAAAATGTGCTGGGAATAAAATAGATCAAGCAATAGCAGATTATATTAAAAAAACTTTTAATCTGGCAATAGGCGATAAAACCGCAGAAGAAGTAAAAATAAAAATTGGAGCAGCCGTGCACTTAGAAGAAGAACTTCGTGTGACAATTAAAGGGCGTGATTTTATACAAGGATTACCTCGTTCTGTTCAGGTTGGTACCAATGAAATAGTAAAAGCCATAGACAACGAATTAAAACAAGTTATAAAAGCGATAAAAGATGTATTACAAGAAACTCCGCCAGAACTTGCGTCCGACATTATCGATCATGGGATTATTATGACTGGTGGTTCATCATTACTTAGGAATTTAGCTGATTTAGTTTACAGAAAAACAGGAGTGAAAGCTACTATCGCAGAAGATGCATTGTTTTGTGTGGCAAAGGGTACGGGCATAGCTCTCGAGCACCTAGATGTGTATAAAAAAACTGTTTTAACTAAGAGATAAAATTAGGTGCTAGTAGCCAATCATTCTCTTTTAGAACCTAGAAAATATGAATTTAATTAATAAAAATTTAGATAAAAATAATTTACACCATGCATACTTGATAGAGGGTATACATGAAGAAATAGTTCCTCAAATTTTAAAATTTTTAAATGAGATCGGATTAGAAACATCGAGCAATCCTGATTTTTGTCACATGACATTTGATTCTTTTAAAATAGAAGATGCTAGAAATTTAAAATCAAAAAGTTTGGAGAAGGGGTTTTCTAAAGGAAAAAAGATATATATAATTTCAGCAAATAGTTTTTTATTGGAGGCACAGAATACTTTACTTAAAATGTTTGAAGAGCCAATAGAGAATACCCACTTTTTTGTCATAGTTCCGGATTCTAACACTCTCCTAGGAACTTTCATTTCTAGATTTTATTTGATTAAATCAAAGATAAATATAGATGATTACATAAAAGACGTAGAAAAATTTATAAAAATGAATTTAAAAGATAGAATTTCTTTTATAAAAGACTTATTGATTGACGAAAATAATGAGAAAGATCTAGGCATAAACACAAAGACTTCAAAATCAAAAGCCCTAAAATTTCTTAATGCACTTGAAATGGTTTTACATCAAAAGTTAGTGAAAGCCTTAGGTCCTCAGAAAGAGCCTAAAGCTCTCACTGGAGAAATTGATTATTTTTATCAGATTTTTAAAGTAAGAGTTTTTATTAATCAGCCGGGTTCATCGCAAAAGAGCCTAATGGAGTCTGTTGCCTTGTCTGTGCCAACTTTTTAATATTTGCTATAATAAAGCTATGCAATATAATTTTTCAAACTTTAAAGTAGGTCTTAAAAAGATAGATGATTTTTTAGGCAAAGAATACAGCCAGCTTTCCACTGGACGTGCATCTCCTATGGTGTTGGATGGTGTTTCTGTTGAGTCATATGGAGCGATGCAACCAATCAAAAATGTTGCCTCTATATCAATAGAAGACACAAAAACACTACGAGTTGCTCCTTGGGACAAGAATCACATAAAACCAATTGAAAAAGCTATCACAGTAGCAGATTTGGGGCTTTCTGTAGCTACTGATGATTCTGGTATACGTGTTATTTTTCCTCAACTTACAACAGAAACAAGACAAAAACTCGTAAAAGTTATAAAAGAGAAATTAGAAGAAGCACGTATTACTCTTCGTAGGGAGCGAGGACAAATCTGGGAAGAGATTCAAAAACAAGAACGTGATGGGAAAATGACAGAAGACGAAAAAATCCGAGCGAAAGACGAATTACAAAAAATAGTAGATGAAGCTAATAAAAACTTGGAGAATACTTTTTCAAAAAAAGAAAAAGAGGTTTTAGGTTAATAAGTAAAATATGAATATTTTAATTTTTGTTATAATTCTACTAGTCTTGGTTTTAGTTCATGAATTTGGGCATTTTTTTACTGCGAAAAGATTTGGTATCAGGGTTGATGAATTTGGTTTTGGTTTTCCACCAAAATTATTTAGTTGGAAACGAGGAGAAACTGAATATTCAATAAACGCCTTGCCTTTTGGTGGATTTGTGAAAATTTTTGGTGAAAACATAGACGAAGCCGATCTAGTAGAAGTTGGATTTTTAGATAAAAAAGAAACACCCCAAAAGGTTGATTTTGAAAGAAGTTTGATAAGTAAGCCAAAATACAAACAAGCTATCGTATTATTTGCTGGTATTTTTGCCAATTTTTTATTAGCTTGGTTCTTATTTTCTATTTGTTTTATTTCTGGACTTCCTACTTCGGTTAGTAGTCAGCCAAAAGGATATACCCTTGAAAATGTAAATTTAGTTATTGTTTCAGTACTTCCAAAATCCCCAGCTGAAAATGCGGGCATAAAGGGAGGTGATAAAATTGTTTCAGTAAAAAGCGGTAAAGACTCTCTTCTTGTTGATTTAAATCCTGATACATTAAAGTCCTTTATCGTATCTCATCCAAATGAAAAAATAGAATTTGGATATACTCGCGGAAAAGATAAAAATATATATACCACAAACGTGATTCTTGTTTCTGCTACAGCAGGAGACAAACCGAGCATCGGTATTGCTATGGATCTTATAGGAACGGCAAAATTGCCTGTTTTAAGAGCTTTTTGGGAAGGTTTAAAGTTAGACTGGAACGTAACAAAAGGCACTGTGGTGGGCCTTTATACGCTAATAGCGAGTGGTATACAGGGAAAAGGAAGCTTTTCTTCAGTTACGGGGCCTGTGGGGATGGTGAGTATTGTGGGGGATGCATATAAATTTGGCTTCGTGTATTTAATGTCATTTATGGCACTGATATCGGTAAATTTAGCAATAATAAATTTAATTCCATTTCCTGCTCTCGATGGAGGGAGATTGCTTTTCTTACTTATTGAAAAAATAAAAGGTTCTCGCATAAATCCAAAAATTGCAAACACTGCCAATATGGTTGGCTTTGCGATTTTAATTATTTTAATGCTTCTTGTCACTTATCATGATGTAATTAAACTATTTTAATTTTTTATGGAGGCATAAATAAAATCCTGTCAGAACTGTCCCGATTCCTAAAATTTATATGTTTTACCTTTACATACTAAATTCAATAAAAGATGGGAGGTATTATGTAGGTAGCTGCGCGGATATTAACAAGAGATTTAATCAGCATAATTCAGGCTTAGTAAAATCTACGAAGGTTCATTTACCTTGGAAAATCGTATATACTGAAGAGTATAAAACATTATCAGAAGCGAGAAAAAGAGAATATCAAGTGAAAAGCTGGAAGAAGCGCGCAGCTATTGAGAAATTAATAAATTTTAAGGAATCGAGGATCCACGATCCACGACTCAAAGAGTCGGGATCGGGACAAAAAAGATATGGAGCATGAACCACAAAATGTAATATGTCAAAACTGTCGTGGTTCTTTCACTATAGAGCCTGAAGATTTTAATTTCTACGAAAAGATTAAAGTTCCTCCACCGACTTTTTGTCCGGAATGTCGGTTAATTCGACGCTTAATAATGCGAAATGAAAGGGCTCTTTATAAACGAGAATGTGATTCGTGCGGCGAAGAAAAAATATTAATTTATCCAAAAGACAGTCAATATAAAGTTTATTGTTTCGAGTGTTTTCATTCTGATGATTTTGATGGAATAGAATATGGAAGAGATTTTAACTTTTCCCAAACCTTTTTTGAACAATATGAAGAATTATTCAAAGATGTGCCACGGCTCGGAATAATAAGACAAGGTTTTAATACAAACAGTGAGTATGCCAATCGAGTGAGTGATTTGAAAAACTGCTATCTTATTTTTGCTAGCAATAGAAACGAAGACTGTTTGTATGGAGATTCGTATTGGGATACAAAAAATTGTATGGATTGCTACAACATTCACAAATGCGAAAAATGTTATGAATGCATTGATTGCTATAATTGTAACGGCTTGAAATACTCTAGAGAGTGTAATGAGTGCATTGATTCATACTTTTTGTTAAATTGTCGAAATTGTCAGAATTGCTTTGGGTGTACTAACTTAAGAAATAAAAACTATTGCATTTTTAACAAATAGTATGGAAGAGAAGAATATTTACAAAAAATTTCTGAATTTAAAATTTATAACAGAGTCGATTTTGAAAGAATAAAAGAAAAAGTGACACAAGAGTCTTTGAAATATATTGTTCCATGTATGGTAGAGCATCATTCAGTAAATTCCTCAGGAAATTGGATTGAAAATTCAAAAACAGTCAAAATGTCTTTCAATTGTGATGAAGTTGAAGATGGAAAATATTTATATGGCATTTTTAAGGCAAAAGACGTTATGGATTACACCTATTGGGGACTCGGAAGTGAACTCATTTATGAATCTTGTAGTATTGGTAGACAATGCTCGTCAGTTTTATTTTGTAATGAATCTTGGGATCAACTAATAAAAGCAGAATATTGCATCAATTGCCGTTCTTCTTCAAATTTATTTGGATGTGTTGGGCTTCATAAAAAACAATATTGTATTTTAAATAAACAGTATTCAAGGGAGGAATATGAAGAATTGGTTCCAAAAATAAAAGAACAAATGAACTCTTTACCATTTACTGACAAAAAAGGCAGAGTCTTGCGTTATGGAGAATATTTTCCATGTGATATGTTGCCTTTTGCTTATAATGAAACAATAGCTCAACAATTTTTCCCAAAAACTAAAGAAGAAGTTCTAGCTATTGGTTATAATTGGAAAGAGCCAGATACAAAAAATTATATTCCTACAGTATTATCTAATGAATTACCAGGGAGCATTAATTTGGTCAGCGATGATATTTTAAATGAAGTGATTGCTTGTGCGCATGAAGGAAAATGCAATCAACAATGTACGACTGCTTTTAAAATTATTCCAAATGAACTTTCTTTTTATCGAGCAAACAATATACCACTACCAACTCTTTGCCCTAATTGCCGTAATTATGAAAGACTTTTAAAACGTCAACCACTTAAACTCTGGCATAGAGCTTGCGTGTGTGAGGAATCAAACCATGGACACGAAGGTCAATGTAAAAATGAGTTTGAAACAAGTTATAATCCCGAAAGACCAGAAATAGTTTATTGCAAACGTTGTTATCAACAAGAAGTTTATTAGTATATAATATAAAAATATGGATTTAAGAGCTGTTTTATTGGTATTAATTGTGGCAGGAATGGTATGGTATTATTTTAATTTTACAGTTATGTTTATTTTAGCATTACTGGGTCTTTTTATAGCTTTTTCTGTTTTTGTGTATGGAATCTTGAGAGATGAAGGAAAGATAAAATCATTAACAAAGTGGTTTAAAAAGATGGAGGGTAAATATCTAAAATTAGAAGCCAGATTTTTTAGATGGATAGATGGTCTATGAATAAAGAATGTCAGAATTGCAAAACAAATTTTGAAATAACTAGTGATGATTTTGGATTTTATGAACGCATAAAAGTTCCTCCTCCGACATTTTGTCCAGAATGCAGATTCCAAAGACGAATGACTTGGCGGAATGAACGGACTTTATATAAACGCGCTTGTGATTTATGTCAAAAAGATATGATATCTATGTATCCCAAAGATGCTATTTCCCCTGTATATTGCAAAGAATGCTGGTATTCTGATAATTGGGATGCGACTTCCTACGGGCGTGATTATGACTTTTCTAAAAACTTTTTTGAGCAATGGAAAGATCTTTCTCTTGTTGTTCCTCGCCTTGGTCTTTGGCAGAGAAGTACTTTGAATTCTCCTTATTCAAATATGGTAGGTGAGTCAAAAAATGTTTATTTATCCACTTCAGTTGTTTTAGGATCAGAAAACATATTCTATTCAAGAATTGTTGATAAATCATATGATATCTTAGATAGTTATAACATAATAGAGTCGAACGGTTTATATGAAAATATTGAGTGTGAAAAAAATTATAATTCTCAAAATCTTATTCTTTCGAGGAACTGTCTAGATTCGTATTTTTTAATTGATTGCGTAAATTGTAGTAATTGCGTCCTCTCTTCTAACTTAAGAAATAAAGAATTTTATTTTAGAAATAAGAAATATTCTAAGGAAGATTATTTTAAGGAGATTGAAAAGTTAAATTTAGGAAGTAGAAAATCTAGAGGAATTTTAATAAAAGAATTTGATGATCTTTGTAAAAAAGCTATCTATCGTTTTGCTAATATCACAAAATCAGTTGATTCTACAGGGAATAATTTGTTAAACGCGAAGAATTGCAAAGATTGTTTTGAGTGTTCTAATAGTGAAAATTTAAAATATAATTATCGTTCTATTGGAATGAAAGATTCCTTGGACACATTTTTTGGTGGATGGTCAGAGCTAATATATGAGTATACTACCGGATGTTTGAATGATTATAATGTTAAATTTTCATACTCAGCAATGAATCAGGTTCGAGATGGAGAGTATCTAGAATATTGCATGTCATCAAAAAAACTTTTTGGGTGTATAAGTATAAAAAATAAAGAAAATGTGATTTTAAATAAAATATATAAGAAAAAAGAATATGAAGAACTAATTAAAAAGATTAAAAAACACATGGAAGAAATGCCATATATTGATAAAGGTGGGAGGGTATATAAGTATGGGGAATTTTTCCCCATAGAATTATCTGCGTTCGCGTATAACGAAACTTGTGCGCAGGATTTTTTACCACTTACCAAAGAAGAAGCATTAAAAATGGGATATAGATGGAAAGACCCTGAGCCAAAAAATTATACAATTAGTATTAAAGCCGAAGATATCCCAGATAATATCAAAGATGTGAAAGAAGAAATTCTTGATGAAGTTTTAGGTTGCTTGGATGAAGGCAAGTGCAACCATCAATGTATGACAGCTTTTCGTTTAACCAAAGATGAGTTTCAGTTTTATAAAAAACACAACATTCCAATTCCAAACAAATGTTCTAATTGCAGATACTATGAAAGATTTGCAAAAATATTACCTCCAAAACTCTGGCATCGAAAATGCATGAGAGAAGGATGTTTCAATGAATTTGAAACAAGTTACGCTCCAGATAGACCAGAGATTATTTATTGTGAAAGATGTTACCAACAAGAAGTATATTAAAATAACATTTTTAGACGATCGGACAAAAGTGTTGATATTTAAGCTATATTTTTATTTCTAAACAGAAATGTTATACTGGAAAAATGGCAAAAAAGAAGCTAAAAATAGGCGTACTTTTCGGTGGTAAATCTGCAGAGCACGAAGTTTCTTTGCAGTCTGCTAAAAATGTTATTAATTTTTTAGATAAGAAGAAATATGAAATTATACCGATTGGTATAGATAAAAATGGCAAGTGGTTATTGGGTAATATTTCAAATTATTTATTAAATAATAATGACCCAAAACTAATCAAACTCAATAAATCAAATAATGAAGTAATTCTTACTACCGAGGGATCTGGTGCTTTAGTGAGTATGCGTGATTTGAAAAACTGTGAAAAACTAGACGTTATTTTCCCAGTATTGCATGGTCCATTTGGTGAGGATGGTAGTATGCAGGGATTTTTAAAATTGGCTGGAATACCTTTTATTGGTCCGAGCGTGCTTGGTTCGGCTGTCGGAATGGATAAAGACGTGATGAAAAGACTTTTTCGAGAAGCTGGTATTCCGATTGGTAAATTTATAGCAGTGGAAAAAACAGCGAAGATTTCATTTAAAGAAATTTCAAAAAAATTAGGTTTACCTTTATTTATTAAACCTGCCAATCTTGGATCTTCGGTTGGTATTCATAAAGTAAAAAACGAAAAAGAATTTTATGCTGGGTTAAAAGATGCATTTCAGTATGATAATAAAGTTGTCATTGAAGAAAATATCAATGGTAGGGAAATAGAATGCTCTGTTTTGGGAAATGAAAATCCTTTGGCATCTCTGCCTGGAGAAATAATTTCAAATGCTGATTTTTATTCTTATAATTCAAAATATATAGACGATAAATCAGTATGCAAGATACCCGCAGAATTACCCAAAAAGACAATAAAAGAAATACAAATGATGGCTGTAAAAGTTTTTAAAACTTTAAGTTGTGAAGGTATGGGACGAGTAGATTTTTTTGTGACAAAAAATAATAAAATTATCGTGAATGAAATAAATACATTACCTGGTTTTACAGCGATAAGTATGTATCCAAAAATGTGGGAAGCATCTGGACTTTCCTTACCGAAACTCTTAGATAAATTGATTGACCTTGCTATAGCACGATTTAAAAGAGACCAAAAATTAAAAACTACTGTTTAATAAGATGCAAAAAAACTTGCCTATTTCTTATATAGAGTTATCTGAGAAAAATTTGATACACAATTTCAAAGCACTAAAATCAGTATCAAAAAATACGAAGATTATTGCAGTAATAAAAGGGAATGCGTATGGTCATGGGCAAAATGAAGTCGCTAAAATTTTAGAACCACATTCTGATTATTTTCAAGTAAATAGTTTTTCAGAGCTTAAATTATTGCGAAAAGTAACAAAGAAAAAGACATTTGTTTTGGGTTATATTCAAAAAGAAGATTTGTCTGAAGCCATAAAACTCGATTGTATTTTGTCCGTTTTTTCTATTGAAAAATTAAAAGAAATAAATGAGCTAGCTAAAAAATTAAAAATAAAACAAGAAGTTCATGCATCAGTAGATGCGTATTTAGGGAGAGAAGGATTTATGAAAGAAGAATTAGAAGAATTCTTCAAAGAAGTAAAAAATTGTAAAAATGTAAAACTTACTGGTTTATATGCGCACTTTGCAAACATAGAAGACACAAACAATTTCACCCATGCACAAAAACAAATAAAAAAATATGAAGAAGCAATAAAATTAGCAGAAAAATTTGGCTTTAAAAATTTACAAACCCATATTTCAGCCACTTCCGGGCTTTTAGTTTATGAAAAAAACAAAAGTTTAAATACTTTTGTCCGTTTAGGTATAGGGATATATGGCTTGTGGCCGAGTGAGCATATAAAATATCTATATAAGGAAAAACTTGAATTAAAACCAGTATTATCTTTTAAAACGAAGGTTGCTCAAGTAAAAAATTTACCAGCAGGGCATACTGTGGGTTATGGTTTGACTTATATGACTTATGAACCCATTAAAATAGCTGTGGTGCCTATAGGTTATGCCGATGGATACGATAGAGGATTATCAAATATTGGAGAAATTTTAATAAAAGGTACAAAATGTAAAATTTTAGGGCGAGTAGCAATGAATATGTTTGTGGTAGATGTAACTCACTTGAAAGATATATCCATAGAAGATGAAGTTGTACTTATAGGTAAGCAAGGAGATAAAGAAATAACAGCAGAAGATATCGCCAAAAAAATAGATACTATAAATTATGAAGTTGTAACTCGTTTGAACCCACTCTTGCCGAGAGTTATTGTATAGAAAAGGGATTAAATTTTGTATTTATATCGTAATAATCCTCGTTTTCTTTTTTCTTAAGAAAATTGATTATTTTATATGTAACCGGAGTAAATAATATCTCAATTCCAGTTTTAAATATGTAATTTGAGATTATTAGTGTTATTAATAATGAATTTGGTAGAATCCCCCAAAACGCTATTGTGATAAAAATAATACTATCTACAAATTCTCCTATTATAGTAGATCCTATTGTCCTCATCCAAAGCATTTTGCCTCTTGTCCATATTTTCATTTTTGCTAATACAAATGAATTAGAAAATTCTCCACAGAAATATGCAGCAAGACTAGCAACCACAATTCTTGGGGTCAATCCTAGTATTGCATCATATGCAATTTGGTTGTTCCATCCTGGAGCAGATGGCAACTTGCCAACTATTATAAAAATAATAGACATTAAAAGTGCCATAAAAAAGCCAAGCCAAATCACAGGTCGTGTTCTTTTATATCCATAAACCTCAGTAAGAATATCTCCAAAAATATAACTAAGTGGAAAAAGAAGAGTTCCTCCGTCAAAAGTGAACCAATTAAAATCGACAATTTTTGTCGAGGCTACATTTGATATTAGTAATACTGAAACAAAGAAAACACTAATAGTTCCTAAATATTTATAACTTTTTTGCATTGGGTCTTATTCTACTATAATTTTGTATTTTTTGATAGAAAATAAAAAACTTTGTTTATTATTTTAGATAGCTCTTTTGTTATATTTTTGGAGTGACTATTATTTGCGTGCCATTTATTGTGTAATTAAATTCTGATTTTCTTTGGATGTGACCATCTTCATAGGTTAACAGCATCGTTCCACTTTTTGTTAATGGATTTATATTTATAACAGTAGCATACCATGAACCTCCTAAAACAGGTTTTTCTTTCACTATTGTATTAATATTTTCACGAACATATTTTTCAACTAGATTTTGGTCTTGCAATCTTCCACAATCAATCTGCGACATTTGAATCCCAGGTGTTAATTTTGTAATATCTTTGTAAATATATGTCCCATCTCCTCGATCTACCATTTCACCACCTAGGGCAGTAGCACTACCTTCGCCAAATAAAATTCTCAATTGTTCTGTTACCCGCATACCTTCACCTAATGAATCCCACCAAACATCAGCGATTCTGCCACTAATTTCTGGGTTCATCGGACCAATTGTCCCAGTAAATGTACCTACTTTGCTATCTTTTTCTGCTAAAAGAGTTTGATATTCTCCTGTTACTTTATTGCCATTGTCTCCTGTGATATTCATTTCTAGCCATACACGGTCAACAAAACCACGTGACGTTTCTTTTTGATATTGATAGCACATAGCAATTGGTTCTTTGGGTGTTGGAATTATAGCAACTTCTTCCTTCTTAGTATTCACAAAATAAACAATGATTCCAATTAAAACAACTGTAACTAAAACAATATAAATTAATATTTTTTTCATATAAATAAAGACGTTGGAAAACTTTAATTATTACATAATTAATTATAACATTTAAATAAAATTTCTTTTTAAGAAACAAATAGGATAAAAACAACAAAACAAATAAGTACTACTTGTGATAAAACACCAACAACCGGTCTATCGTGTAGGTTAATTTTTGGGTGAACCCATATATGAAAACGTTGTAAACTCAATAACGGTTCGTGTTTCCATTTAAAATAAAAAAACTGTAATGCATCTGGAATCATCCCAGCCATGGCACCCAATAGAATTATAAAAAAAGAGTTATGAAAGATAATGCCAAGTAAAACACAAGAAAACAATAATCCTAAAACCCCATCAGCTCCGATTTTCAACAAGTCCTTTAAAAAATCCTTGTTTATGATCATGTCTGTATTCATGGGATTTTTGTCGTCACCTTTCATGCTTCTAAGAGAATAATCCCAATGGGGGATAGCGTCTAAAAGAAAATGGCTAGAAAAACCGACAGCAAAACCAATGATCGGATGAGTTGGAAACAATGTGGCCAATGTTGCTCCGGTTACAGCATGTGTAGTAAGTATCATGTTTTTATTCTAACATATATTCAAAACTCTTTTAAGATAAAATACAGCGGGCGATGAGAGAATCGAACTCCCGACAACGGTTTTGGAGACCGTAGTTATACCACTTAACTAATCGCCCATCCAAGCTCCACTTTTTTAATTAAGTTTATTTTTTAACCTAATCAAGAAAGTGGAGCTGGACAAAAATGTAAAAATATAAATATTAATACATTTCTTAGGATCTTGTTTTTAAAAACTGATCCATTCAAAATAAAGAACATGCAGTAAACACTTACTGCACATTTATTGTATCACACTAGAAAAGATTAAAAAGTTACTTTTTAATTTCTTTGTGTTTTGTGTTTTTACGACACCATTTGCAGTACTTTTTAAGCTCTATTTTTTTCGTGACAAGCTTCTTGTTTTTACTAGACCAATAATTGATCCTCTTACAAGTTCCGCAAGCGAGTTTTATAAGTCTATCTTGTGACATAATGTTAGTTTAATACACAATAGAGGAAAAAGCAAATAAAAAAAGGCTAATTTTGGCCCTAACCTTATAACTAAAAAGATGTTTTTTGTTAAAAATTATATTACAATATAAGCAAATGATTAAGAAACAAAGGATTTTAATAATAGGAGGTGGCGCTAGAGAACATGCTTTGGGTTGGAAAATAGCACAATCACCAAGGTGTGGGGAGCTTTATTTTGCACCAGGGAATGCTGGTACTAAAGATTTAGGCACAAATGTGCAAATTAGGCCTATAGACATATTGGAACTTAAAGAATTTGTTAAAAAAGAAAAGGTTGATTTGACCATTGTTGTACCAGAGAGTTCGCTTGCATTAGGGATAGTTGATGAATTTAAAAAAGACGGTTTAAGAATATTTGGGCCGACAAAGCAAGCTTCTCAAGTAAAATCTTCAAAATCTTTTGCGAAGCATTTTATGGAACGTTGTAATTTGCCTACTGCAAAATTTGAAATTTTTAATGACTATAAAAAGGCAGAAGATTATGTCAGAAGTCATCCACTACCGTTAGTTATCAAAGTAAATGGATTAACTCCAGGAAATGGTGTTTTTATATGTGAAAAATTAGATGAAGCACTTTTTGCCCTTGATGATATTTTAATTAAAAGAAAGTTTGGTGAAGCCGGAAACGAAGCAATAATAGAGGAACTTTTGCTTGGCTCTGAAGTTTCTATACATGCATTTACTGATGGCAAAAATTATTCAATATTACCAATAGTGCAAGATTTTAAACGTCTGAACGAAAATAATAAAGGACCAAATACGAAAGGTATGGGAGCTATTATTTCGCTTCCTTTTGCTGACATCGAGCTTTTTAAAAAAATAGAAGATACAATAATTACCCCAATGTTGTCAGGGATGAGCAGTGATGGAAACACATTTTTAGGAATAATTTATCCAGAACTTATACGGACAAATAGTGGAATGAAAATACTAGAATGCAATGCTTCTTTTGGTGACCCGGCCATAGAAGCATATGTTAGACTTTTAGATACAGATTTATTAGACATAATTGATGCATGTATCGATGGGAATCTGAGCCAAATAAAAATAAATTGGAAAAAAATGTTTTCTTGTGTTGTTGTCTTGGTTTCAGATGGATATCCAAAAAATTATGAAAAGTGGAAAATAATAGATGGGATAAAATTGGCTGAGAAAAATGAAGAGGTAGTGATATTTCACGCAGGAACCATTTTAAAAGATGGCAATCTTGTCACAAACGGAGGAAGAGTATTAGTAGTAAGTGCAGCAGGTAAAACCAAAGAAGAGGCTGTCAATAAAACCTATGAAGCTGTAAGCAAGATGGGGTTTCATGGAATGAAATATCGTAAAGATATAGGGAAATGATTTTTTCTATGTGTATTTGACTTTTTGTTTAAGTTTTGTATTATTTAAAAAAGCACAAAAACCCTTTAATCTTAAAGATATGACAAAAAAGAAAGCGAATGACGGGATCCCGGTCTTTCCGGATCTCGGGTACAACATCCCCACAGAAGATGGAGAAAAAAACAAAGAGATTACATTCGGGTCTCCCATATCTGATGAGACCACCGAGGAGGACAGAGAGCTCTCGGTCAAAAGGGGGAACTTTATTTCCCCTGAATGATTATTTTCAACTCACTCCCCAGTTTTTACTGGGGTTTTTTTATATTTAATCTATTCCTATAGATATGGTAATACATTTTTAAAGTTCTTTTTTGATGCATCAAACCAAATTATATCTTTATCTCTTTTAAACCATGTCATTTGACGTTTTGCATACTTATAAATTTCAGAATTTAGTTTTTCGGTCATTTCTTTTTTTGTTAATTTGTTTTGTAAATATAATGAAACATATCTATATTCAAGACCGAGTTCTTCCATTCTTTTCCACGGTAAACCATTTTTATGTAAATTTTCTATTTCCTTAATCATCCCGACTTTGATTCTTGCAAAAAGTCTTTCGTTTATTTTTTCTTTTAGAATATCAGCTGGGGCAAAAAGACCGATTTTTATAAATTTATACGGAGGGGAGTCCTTGATGATTTTAGGAACTTTACCGAGAGTTTTAGCAATTTCAATCGCTCGAATAAGTCGTACTCTATTATTCTGTTCGTTTTTGTTTTTAATATCTTTTGCTCGAGCTTTATCTAATTTTTGGAGCATTTTAAAAAGTTGTAGGGTAGTTTTTTTCTCTAGAATTTTTCGAAGTTTATTACTGGGTGGAATTTCTGGAAAAATTATTCCTTTTGTTATGGCATCAATATAAAAACCTGTACCTCCACAAATGATAGGGATTTTGCCTTTTTTAATTATCTCTGCCATAGCAGAGATTGCTTTTTTCTGATATTCCACAACTGTAAATTTTTTCTTTGGGTTTGTTACATCAAGCAAGTGGTGCGGAATACCTTGCATTTCTTTTTTAGTAATTTTGCCCGTACCAATATCAAGGTCTTTATAAACTTGCCTAGAATCAGCAGATATAATTTCTCCGCCGTATTTTTGAGCTTGTCCTGAGCATAGTCGAAGGGCTATTTTAACAGCCAAATCACTTTTTCCAGTAGCCGTTTGACCAAGTATTACGATAACTTTTGACTTTTTTTTCATTATTTCAATATTTTTATATCTGCGCCGATGGAGTTTAATCGTTCTGCAATTTCTTCATAACCACGATTAATCATATATACATTACGCAGGATTGAGGTTCCTGGGGCTCCCAACATCGAAACAAGGATTATCATCGAAGGTCTTAGGGCGGGTGGACAGACAACTTGAGCAGGTTTTAGAGGCGTTCCACCTTGAATATAGACTCTATGGGGGTCGGCAAGAGTGATATCTGCCCCTAAACGATTTAATTCAGTGAAATATATAGCCCTATTTTCATAAAAGAAGTCATGGATCATTGTTTGACCCTTGGCTTTTATCGCAATTGGTACAAAAAATGGCAAATTATCCATATTTATCCCTGGATATTTATTGGCGTGAATTTTATCAGGTAAAGCTTTTAATTTACTTGGAAAAATGATTATATCAGCCAGTTTTGTGCGACCATTATATGAATAATATATTTTAGAAACTTTATATTTTAAGTTCATCCTTTTTAACTTTTCAAGTTCTAGGGAAAGAAAATCTATCGGGCATCTAGTAATAGTAAGTTTTGAATCTGTAACAATGCAAGCAGAAATAAACATCATTGATTCGATTGGGTCTTCACTATTCCAATATTCAATATTTTTATTAATTTCTTTTACTCCGTGAACGATTAAGGTAGAAGTGCCAATGCCGTCTATCTTTACTCCTAGGGTTTCAAGGAAGAAACAAATTTCTTGTACCATATAATTTGCGCTAGCAAAAAAAATAATCGTTTTACCTGGAATTAGTGCTGAAGCCGTCAAAATGTTTTCACAAGCAGTTTCGCCTGTTTCATACATTACTATTTCAGCAGGTTTTAGTTTTTTAGTGCTTATTTCGTAACTTTTATTGGTAGTTTTGATTTTTATACCAAGCTCATCCAAGGCATATATATGAGCAGAAATAGAACGCTTGCCCAAATTGCATCCTTGGGCATGGGGTAAAGAAAAAGATGAAAGAAAATGAATAAGGGGACCCATAAACATAACGATAGAACGAGTTTTAACAGCAGATTCTACGTTTATATTTTCTAATTTAAACTGTTTTGGAGGAGTAATTATTACAGTATTGTTATCAATCCACTTTATTTGTACTCCAATGCTTTCTAAAATTTCAATCACTCGGTTCACTTCTTCTATCCGAGCAATACCGTGAAGAGTAGTTGTTCCTTTATTAAGTAGGGAAGCACACAAAAGTCCGACAGAGCCATTTTTAGAAAAATTTGTTTTAATAGTACCACTCAATTTTTTTCCACCCTTTACTTCAAAATCAATCGAATCATTTATACAAACAAGTTTGTGTTCGAGGACGTTACTTATTTTTGATAAAATTTCAGTGGAAAAATTTTGTTCTCCTTTTTCCATTCGAGCGACTGCACTTTGAGACGTAGCGAGAGCTTTGGCAAAATCATCTTGCGTCATGCCTCGTTGTTCTCTTAAATTTTTAATAAAATCTCCAATTTGCTTTTGTTGTATATTTTTTTGCATACATATATATTATCTCATATATGATATAATGCAAATATAACCTGTGGATAAATTGATTTTTAAGTATAATTAAAGTAATATTCTAGTTATGCCCAGGTGGCGGAATTGGTAGACGCGATAGACTCAAAATCTATTGATGGCAACATCATGAGAGTTCGATTCTCTCCCTGGGCACAAAATTTTTGCACTTATTATAAACATTTATCTCAAAAGAGACTGTTTTTTTATTTTTTAAAAATATGTTAAAATAAATTTATGTCTAATATATATTCCAATTCAATTTTCTGGATTGATACCGATAAAATCAAACCAAATCCATATCAACCAAGGCGTGATTTTGACGAAGCCCGCTTGCGTGATTTAGCTGAATCTATAAAACAATATGGCGTTTTACAGCCATTGACAGTGTCCAGAATGGAAGTACAAAAGGCAGACGGCGGTTTTATGACTGAATATGAATTAATCGCTGGAGAACGTAGACTTCGAGCAGCAATTTTAGCAGGCGTATCACAGGTTCCCGCAATAATACGCGAAGGAGACACTTCAATGATGAAGTTAGAACTTGCGATTATTGAAAATCTACAACGGGAAGATTTAAATGTTGTTGATCGTGCTCGGGCATTTTTTCAATTAGTAAATGAATTTAAATTTACTCACAACGAAGTAGCCAAAAAAATGGGTAGAAGTAGGGAATATGTATCAAATTCTATTCGTATTTTGACTCTCCCAGAAGAAATCTTGAATGGTTTATCAGAAGGTAAAATTACTGAAGGTCATACACGACCGATACTCATGCTCGCAGATCATCCAGAGGAACAGTTGGTTTTGTTTAAAGAAATTGTATATAAGAAAATTACAGTTCGTGAAGCCGAAAAGCTAGCCAGAAAAATTGCCTTTGACCGAGTTCGCAAAAAAGAATTTATGCCAGATCCAGAAATAGTCGAATTAGAAGTAGAATTCCAAGAGAAATTAGGTACTCGCGTGCATATAGATAGAAAAGATGGTGGTGGACAGATAAAAATAGATTTTTTCTCAGTTGAAGATTTACGTACAATTTTAGATCAAATAAATAAATCAGATATAATTAAAAAAACCACTGAATTATTGGAAAAACACATAGCAAATAACGAAAATCAACTAGAAAAGACAAGTGAAGATGAAGCTCCAATAGACGACAGAACTAATGATGAGAAAAAAGATGATGAGGCAAAATTATATGATCTTTCCAATTTTACACTCTAGTTGCGACCAAAAGATTTTAACCTAGCTAGCAAGCTATGTTTTTCTAGATAAGATTTTATACGTTTTTTTGCGTATGAAGTTTTTACATAATCAAGCCATTTACTTGAAGGATTTGAATCTTTCTTTTTTATTATTTCTACAATATCGCCATTCTTTAATTTTTCACTAATTGGCATCATTTTACCGTTTATTTTTGTACCAGATATATGATCGCCTATGTCAGAATGTATTGAATATGCAAAATCTACTGGACTTGAATCTTCTGGAAGATCAATAATATCACCATCAGGTGTAAAAACGAAAATTCTATTATTAAAAAAATCTGTTTTTAAATGCTCGATGAATCTATTTGGTTTATCTGAAAGTTCTTTTAAGTTTTTTAATTCGTCTATCCATTCAAATTTTGTTTTGTCTGGGTGAGTCGGCTTATTCTCACTTTCTTTATAGGAAAAGTGAGCTGCGATACCATATGCAGCTTCGTCATGCATTTCCTTTGTTCTTATTTGGATTTCTGCAATTCCACCAGAACCTGTAAATATCGTAGTATGTATGGAACGATAACCATTTGGCTTTGGTAATGCTATGTAGTCTTTAATTCTACCCAATAACGGTCTCCACATAGAATGAACTATTCCTAAAACTCTATAGCATTCCTCAATAGTTTCTACAACAACACGGAGAGCTACGATGTCATACACTTTTTCTATGTCCATGTCGTGGCGTAAAAGTTTTTTATAAAGGCTATATTTATGTTTTACACGATAGTCAACGTTAAGAATTTTTATTTTATGTTTTTTAAGTTCTTTTATAAGCTGTTCTTTTATTTCTTTAAGATATTTTGTATACGGCTCTTTTTTCTCACTTATTATTTTTTCTACTTCTGCATATTCTTTTGGAAAAGCATACGGGAAAGCTGCATCTTCTATTTCTCCTTTTAAATTTCCCATACCTAAACGATTTGCAAGTGGAGCATATACTTCTATTGATTCTAGCGCTATTCGTTTACGTTTTACCTCTGGTAAAAATTGAAGTGTCTCTAAGTTGTGTAGTCTGTCTGCGAATTTAATAATAACAACACGTAGATCTTTTGACATTGCAACAAAGAATTTTCTTAAACTTTCTACATGCCTTATGTTTCCTTTATATTTTATTGTTCCGAGTTTTGTTACCCCATTTACTAAAAAGACAACTTCTTTCCCAAATTCTTTTTCCATTTCTTTTTCAGTTACCTCTGTGTCTTCTAGTACATCATGTAATATCCCTGCAGATATGGTTTCGGCATCCATTCCTAATTTGGCTAAATTTTTACCAGTTTCAAAAACATGAACAAAATATGGGTCACCGTTTGCTCTTTTTTGCCCTTCGTGAGCATTTTTCGCGAAATTATATGCTTTTGTGATTAGTTCTTGGTCTTCTTTGCTGACTTTTCCTCCAAGTAAATCAAATACTTCTTGAACATTTGGCATTTTCCCATTATATCACCATATTGAAATTTTTTAATTATTTGATTTTATTTAGTTTGTCTGGACGATTGTTTGGACATTTATTGTTACTGCATCGTTCAGGAATTGTTTTTGTTCCTTCCATCATTAAGGACCCGCAAAGTTTGCAAATATTGCCAGTTGGTTTTGCTTTTATTGCAAATTTGCAATCTGGATAATTTGAGCATGAGTAAAAGACCCCGAATCTTCCTCGTCTTTCTGTTATCTCACCTTTTTTACACAAAGGACAAGTTACCCCTGTTCTTTTTTTAGCTTCTTCGGCCTCGTCTTTTTTTATAAATTTACATTTTGGATAACGAGAACAGGAAATAAATGTCCCCGTACCGTCCCGTCTTTCTCGTACGACAAGTTTTCCGCCATAGACTTTCTTCTTTTTTTCGCCTGCCTGCGCAGGCAGGCCACACAAAGGACACATTTCACCAGTTTCTGCTGGCCCTTTCAATTCCGTACCATCAAGAGTAAGTGCTCCATCACAATCTGGATATTTTGAACAAGAATAAAATTTACCAGCACGAGAAAGTTTAATAATCATTTTGCTTCCACACTTTGGACATTTTATATTCTCTGGTGCTTCTCCTAAATTTGTAGCTTTTTCGAGTTTGTCTTTTAACTTAACTTCTTTTTGAAATGGGCCATAGAAATCTTTTAATGTTTTTACATACTCACGTTTCCCATTTGCTATATCGTCTAACTCATCTTCCATTTCAGCTGTGAATGTATCTGATATATAGTTTGCAAAATTATTTTCTAAAAAAGATGAAACTACATCTCCTACGTCAGTAGGGAATAAGGTTCTACCTTCTTTACGTACATATTCTCTATCTTCAAGAGTTTTCATGATAGATGCATAAGTACTAGGTCTACCAATTCCTCTTGCCTCAAGTTCTTTTACAAGTCCTGCCTCGCTATATCTACTAGGTGGTTCAGTAAATTTCTCTTCATTCACTAACTTTATTAATTTCAAATTTTCATTTATTTCTAATTTTGGCAATTCTACATCTTCCCCTCGAGCATCAGAATCAACTGCGAGCCACCCATCAAATAATACTCGTGAACCATTTGCAGTAAAGTCTGGATATTTTAAAATATCCTTTATGTTCGCTATTATTTTTGTTTTTGATAATTTTGCATCCGTCATCTGAGAAGAAACTGTGCGTTCCCATATTAATCGATATAATTTTTCTTGTTCAGAATTTCCTGCAGTTTTATTATTTATATGAGTCGGACGGATTGCTTCATGGGCTTCTTGAGCGTTTTTACTTTTTGTCTTATAGATTCTCGCTTCAGCATAATTTGTACCATATTCTTTTTTTACTAGAGAAACAATTTGACTTCTAGCTTGTTCGGATAAATTCGTGCTATCAGTTCTCATGTATGTGATGTGTCCTCCTTCGTAAAGTTTCTGTGCGATTTGCATTGTACGAGAAGGGGAATAACCAAGACGTGAGCTAGCTGTTTGTTGTAAAGTAGAAGTAGTAAATGGAGCTCGAGGAGAACGTTTTTGTTCTGACTCTTTAATGTCTTTTATAAACCAACTTCCTTTTTCTCCGTTTTCAACAATACTCAACATCTGACTTTCTTCACGAGGTTCTATAGAACACTCCAAAATCATTTTTTCTTTTTTTAATTTTGGATTATTCTCTGGAAGAGTTTCAAAAAGTCCAGAAATTTTCCAATATTTTTCTGGTATAAAAGCTCGTATTTCACGTTCACGTTCCATTATTATGCGTAGTGCTGGCGACTGAACTCGTCCAGCCGATAGCCCATAACGTACTTTTTTCCAAATTAAACCAGACAAATCATAACCCACAAGCCTGTCGAGGACTCGACGTGCTTCTTGAGCTTTTACTAATTTGGAATCTATGTCTCTCGGATTTTTTAAGGCTTCTTCTACTGCTTCCTTGGTTATCTCATAAAAAGCTGCTCTTTTGATCGGAGCCTTCACTTTGTGTAACAATTCTTTTAAGTGCCAAGAAATTGCTTCTCCTTCGCGATCGGGGTCTGTAGCTAAAATTATTTCAGTTGCTTTTTTTGATAATTCTTCTAATTCATGTACTACTTTTTCTTTCCCTTTTGAAATTTCATATTTTGGAACAAACCCGGCTTCGATGTCGATTGCTTCTTTGTTTGATTTTGGTAAATCTCTGATGTGCCCAACAGAAGCACGCACTGTGTATGCGCCATCTAAATATTTTTCTATTGTTTTTGCTTTTGAAGGGGACTCAACAATCAATAATTTCATATTGCCTTAGTATTACACGAAAGTTAATTTTTTTGCAAATTATCCTAGCCTAATCTCACCTAATTCTTCTTTAATAATTCCTTTTATTTCCATTACAGAAATAATTGAATTTGCTTGTGAAGTTTGCGTTTTCATAGCTCGAATTAAATCATCACGAGGTATAGGTTCACGTAATAAATTAACCACAACCTTTTCTTCTTTTGATAAATCTTCAAAAAGCGATGCTTGTATATTTTCTTTTGTTTTTTGTTCAAAACCAAGTGCTTCTAATACATCATCCGCACAAGTGATTGGCGTAGCACCTTGTCGAATTAATTTATTCGTTCCTTTTGAATTAGAAGAGAAGACAGATCCGGGAACTGCTAATACATCTCTATTATATTCTGTTGCTAGGCGTGCTGTAATCATGGTGCCAGATCTTTCTTCGCCTTCGATAATTAAAACTGCTTTCGAAATTCCAGCCATCAACCTGTTGCGCATTGGGAAAGACCATTGAGTCGCTTTGAAATCTGGTTCAAATTCTGAAAGTAGACAGCCGTTGTTTTTTATAACTTCTTTGATCAGTTGTATATTGGTTTTGGGATACATAGCTTCGTCAGACAAACCAGATCCTGGAAAAACCATCGTTTTTAGGCCGACTTGCATTGCTTTTTTGTGAGCAATAGTATCTATCCCCATAGCAAAACCAGAGACTATCACGACAGGATAACCTTTTAAACCTTCGATTATTTTTTCACATATTTCACGTCCATAAGAGGTATATTTACGTGATCCAACAACAGATAAATAAATTAATTTTTCTTTTGGATTAGGGAGATCTCCAATAATCCAAAGTGTTTCTGGTGGTTGTGGAATTTCAAGTAATGCCTTTGGAAATTCCTTTTTGGACAAATTTTTAATCTCCATGCTTTTAATTATATCAATTTTCGTATATAATATGAATATTATGTTAGACATCAAATTTATCCGTGAAAATAAAGACATAGTACAAGAAGGTGCTAAAAAAAAGCACGTCAAAATCAACATAGGAGACTTAATAGAACTTGATGATAGACGTCTAAAAGAGTTGAAAGAAGTAGAGGAACTAAGGAGCGAAGTAAATAAAGTTTCAAATGATATCGCGCGCGATCAAGACCCAAACCTAAAAATACAACTCATAGAAGAAATGCGTGCAGTAAAAGAAGATTTAAAAACTAAGGAAGAAAAACTTAAAACAACAATTGAAGAATGGCAAAAATTAATGTTAGAAATTCCAAACGTTCCAGATATCTCTGTACCAGAAGGAGAAAGTGAGGCAGATAATCAAGAAATAAAAAAATGGGGAGAACAAACTAAATTTGATTTTGAACCAAAAGATCATTTAGAGTTAATGACAAAACTCAAAATGGTTGATTTTGAGCGTGGAGTAAAAGTGCATGGATTTCGTGGATATTATCTTATCGGCGAAGGAGCAGGTCTTAGTTTTGCTCTTTGGAACTATGCGTTAGAGTTTTTTACAAAAAAGAATTTTAATTTAGTTATTCCACCAGCAATTTTAAAAAAGGCTAATTTTTATGGAACAGGACATTTGCCAGCAGGAGTAGACGATCTTTATTTAACTCAAGATGGCGACGGGCTTATAGCCACTGCAGAAATTCCTCTTATGGCATTTCATTCTGGAGAAATTTTATCTGAAAATGATCTACCCAAAAAATATCTTGGATTTTCACCATCATTTCGTCGAGAAGCAGGAGCACATAGTAAAGATATAAAGGGGTTAATTAGAGTTAATGAATTTTTTAAATTTGAACAATTAATTCTTTGTGAAGCAAATCATGACACATCAGTAAAATTTCATGAAGAACTCAATAGAAATTTTGAAGAATTTATTGAATCATTAAATCTACCATATAGGACAATAAATGCTTGTGGGGGGGATTTGGGTCGTGGACACGTAAAGATGTATGACGTAGAGGCGTGGGTTCCAAAAGAAGGAAAATATCGCGAACTTGGTTCAGCTTCGTATTTTCATGATTTCCAATGTAGACGATGCAATATTCGCTATAAAGACAAAGAAGGGAAAATGAAATATGCTCATTCTCTAAATGCGACAGCAGTAGCTACTCCTCGTATTCTCGTATCTATTGTCGAAAACTATCAGCAAGCAGATGGTAGTATCAAAATTCCAGAAGTTTTAAGAAAATATATGGGAGGAAAGGAATCCATAAAATAGTATGCAAAAAAGAAGTATTGTAAATTCTCCTGGTGTTCAAGAATTAAAACGTAAAAAGCATCAAGTTTTAAAAACAAAAATAATTTTGTATAGTATTTTTTTTGTACTTTTTGTATTGGGGATTTCTTTTT